>JBARKH010000001.1:0-1778 GCA_049801295.1 Allostellaceae bacterium
CCGTCGCCGTAATTCGACACGATGTAATAGGTTCCTTCGGGAAGCAGCACGACGTCGCCGGTCATGACGTTCTGCATGATCGGCCGGCGTTCGGTGGTATCGAACTGGCTGCCGGTGAAGATATCGAACGCTATCTGCCCGGTGGGAATGCGGACGTCGCCGACCCGGCCCTCGAGCCGAATGCCGCCGGCGGGAATCTCGAAAACTTCGCGGACGGTCTCGGCGCGCAATTGCACGGCCTTCGCCGCGCTGGCGAGTCCGAGCTCGGCATGGACGACGTAGTTGCCCGGCGGCAGCATGAAGGTCGGCGCCGCCGCCCGGTCTTCCTTGATCAGCCGGAAAATCCCGGTGGCGTCCGGCTTCGCCGCGTAGACGCGCCAGATTAGGCCGCCGCCGATCGGCGGCGCGTCGCGGCCGTACCGGGCAGAGACCGCGAGTGCCACCTGTCCGGCCGGCACCATGGGCACAGCTTGCGCGAGCGGCGACGCGGGCGAAGGCTGAGTTGCCTCCATCGGGACGAGCGTAGCGCCCGGCGAGCCTGTGCCAGGCGTCAGCGGGGCGGGAACCGTCAATTGCGGTGAGATCAGATTGCGCGCCTGGGCCAAGGATTGCACCGGCGCGGCAACAATGAATAGCCATGCTACCGCCAACACGGCAGAGCGCCCGATCCCGCTAAAGCCCCGCCCTGGCATGGCGGGTTTTTCGTGCTTAATCACGGCAATTTCATGCCGCGGCGACGCTGCGCGCTCGCTCAGGCCGGTGCGCTGGAGCGGTCGCCCAACCATAATAGAGCTAACGGTTTGTTACGTTTCGCGGTCGATCATGTTCGATCGTAGAGCCTTGCTCGCCGCGGGAAACGAGGATGCAGTGACGATCGTCGACGTTGGACCCAGGCCCATTCGGGGAAAAGCCGCCCGGCCCTCTATCGGGCTTGTTCTCGGCAGCGGTGCGGCCCGTGGTTTTGCCCATATCGGCGTTATTCACGCGCTCATCGAACATGGGATCAGGCCTGACATCATCGTGGGCACCTCGATCGGCGCCCTGGTCGGCGGTTGCTACGCCAACAACCAACTCGAGGAGCTGGAGGCCTGGACGCGCTCCCTCACCGTACGCCGCATCATCAGCTATCTCGATGTGAGGATCGGCGGTTCGGGCCTCATCGGCGGCGGACGACTGGCACGACGGCTCGTTGAGGCTGTCGGCGCGACTTCGATCGAGGACTTGCCGATACGGTTCGCGGCGATTGCGACCGAAGTCGGAACCGGCCATGAAATTTGGCTCACGCGAGGTGCGTTGTCGCTGGCGATGCGGGCCTCTTATGCCTTGCCTGGGATCTTTCCGCCGGTACGACTTGGCGGGCGCTGGCTGGTCGATGGCGCGCTGGTCAATCCGGTGCCGGTCAGTGCGGCGCGCGCTTTCGGCGCGCGCGTCGTCATCGCGGTCAATCTCGACGCCGATCGCTTTGCCCGCGGCGCCACGATCGCGAGCCACGGCTCGGATGTGGACGATGAACCGCTCGAACCCCTGCCGGGGGCGCCGCGCAACGGATTGCTGGGCTTGCGCGGCATGTTCGGCACCGAACGGACGCTCAAGCGCCAAATACTCACCAGCGACGCGCGGCCGGGTTTTTCCACGGTGATGATCGAAGCGTTCAACATCATGCAGGATCGCCTCACCCGCATGCGGCTCGCCGGCGACCCCCCGGACGTGCACATCACGCCGCAGATCGGGCATATCGGCTGGCTCGATTTCCATCGCGCCGCGGACGCGATCGCGGC
>JBARKH010000002.1:0-8884 GCA_049801295.1 Allostellaceae bacterium
GATCTTGAGACCGTGTGCGATCTGAAAATCAAGATGCTAGTCAACCACGAAGTTGGCTCCGTCGTTACGCAGGCCGGCGACCTCGACAACCGCATTAAAACCTTGCTGGACGCGCTGCGGATGCCGACTTAACATGGCATCCTCCCTTTCAAAGAGTCGGCGGAACGGTAGCTACCGGCACGGCCACGCCGCTTTTAGTGCGGTGACAATCAACATATTGGCTGTCAGTTGCCGCGACTCAGGATGGTTTCGTAGGTATTGCAGCACGATATCACGACCCTGCGCTCTAATCGAATCTGGCGGCGCACAGATCGACGGTGATGCCTCGGTTATGCCAGCTATATACCCGAGACAATATCCCGCTCCTGCGCCGCTTCGCTGTACGCAGAGCGCAAAGAAGTCGTTCCCGCTCATCGCGAACGCGGGCGTTGCGGCGGCGATAATCGCGGCTGCGTACAAAACAGTGTGACAGCAATAGCGGAGAGTCAGTTTCATGGCCGAATCACCATCAAAACGTGATCGGGCAACCGACCGTTTCTTCAACGACGTATTCGAGAAGGCGCTGCCAGTGGCGCGGATCGCGGACCTGCCGTTGGACAGCACCCTCACGCTCGCCCGCTCAATCGCGGACTTGGTTGTTGCCGCAATGCGGCACGATCTTCGCGATTTTCCGCTGCCTAGCGAGGCAGTCCCGGTGGATCAGAAAGGTTGATTCGGCCATGCGACGGGTCTTCGTCGGCGAGCAGCTTAAGCACTTCCTTGTAAGTGCTGACAGCCGATGCGGGGTTGGGATCGACTCGCGTGCGAGCTACGAGCGCGGCTGCGAGTGTGGCTGCTATCATCGTGTTGTCGGCCATCGAAACGCTCCCTGGTTGGTGTCGCAGCCCCAGGATAGCGAAGGCGGGGGCGGGCGTCATTGCCCGTCCCCGTCGATGAACGGCAGCCGCAGTTGGGCGGGATCGGGATCGTATGACGAGCGCGGCCGACGATTGCTAGGACGGCTAGAACGGCGGGGCAACTCGCCTTTCGAGACCAGTCGTCGCATAGGTCAGGCGCTTGCCCTTCGCGCCGACGAGAGCGCGATCGGCGCGGGCCACGTCGTCAATGCCGAGCGCGACCCGGTTGTTGTGGCGGAAATCAAACTCGGCTGCGTAGCGGTGAAGGTGTGCCTCGCTGACGTGGAAGTAGCAGCCGAAAATGCCGCGCTTGAAGATCGAGAAGAAGTTCTCGACCGTGTTGGTGTGCCAGAACGCGGCCCGCACGTATTCCTCGGCGCTATGGTTCACGGTGCCGTGCCCGCCGAAGTCGCGGCCGATCGCGGTATAGACCGGGGCATCGTCGGTCATCAGGTACGACGCTTTGTTGATGTGCGAGACGATAATCGGCTTCAAGGTTTGCGCGGTGACTTCGCGCACATGGAAGCTACGAACGCGCCCGTCGCGCTCCACCAGCGACAACACCGGAGCCTTGGGCGGAATGACGTTCTTCCGGTTGCGCGCCCTGCCGCCGACGTAGGTTTCGTCGGCTTCAACAACTTGGTTTGCGCCACCGAGCGGGCCGCTGTCGAGAAGGTTCAACTCGGTCATCGCCTCGCGAACGCGATGGCCGATGAACCACGCGGTTTTGAGGCCACAGTTGAAGGTGCGCTGAAGCTGGCGGGTGCTGATGCCCTTCTTCGATGCGGCCATCAGATACATCGCTTGCAGCCATACGCGCATCGGCACGTGGCTTTTCTCAAACACTGTGCCGATCTTGACGTTGAATGGCTCGCGGCACGCATAGCACTTGTACAAGCCGATGCGGGTTGTCTTGCCCGCGAGCTTTCCAATCCGCGATGGGTCCACATTTCCGCAATGCGGGCACACCGGACCATCGGGCCACAGCCGCGCCTCGACGTAGGCGTAGGCGGCTTCTTCGCTGTGGTAGTGAACGTCGGAAAGGACGGATTGCATGGCCGATCTCCTAACTCGGCCAATCATATACCTAGTGCGTGGGTATCACAACTGAAACATTGCCATCCGGTCGCTTGCGGTCAAGATTGCCCGGCCAAAATCACCGGGGCCATAAATCCATGTAAATGCCATTGCGATACAAACGGTCACGTCTTGCCCTTCCTGACATGATCCGCGCCGGTCCGGCAAGGCAGGCAAGCCATATCGCAAGCGGCGGCGCGCGGCTAACATAGCACGACACCGCGCGGCATGGGTATGCGAAGTGTAATATCGCTAATTTTTTCGCGATCTCACGGCGGCAAACTCGAGTTGGAACCAACGAGGCGCTTCGTCATGAAGACGCGGTGATATCCGGCCTCGCGGCCCCGACCGGTCTCGCGAAAGCCGAGCCGCCTATAGAGCGTAATGTTTTCGGTCATCGTTGCGTGCGTGTAGAGCCGCAGCTCGGCGAAGCCGAGGCGCCGCGCCTCGCTTTCGGCGAAAGCAATCAGCCGGCGCCCGATCCCCTGGCCCTGACGGTCCGGGCGAACCGCGACATTGTCGAGGAGCAGATGGTCGGATTTCGCCAGCAGCACGATCACGCCAGCGATCACCCCATCGGGCGCTTCGAGCACGCTGACCGCGCGCTCGTCAATCAGCCGGGAATAATCGTCGAGCGTGGGGCCGGGCGGTTTACCGATGCGCCCGACATAGACCGAATAAGCGGCGTCGACGACCGCCTCGACCGCTGCACGATCAGAAGGCTGAGCCGGGCGGATCATGGGTCGGGCAGTTCCATCATGAGCCCGTCATAGCCGGGCTCGACACCCTGCGGCAATTCGGCGCTGAGCTCGCGATAATCGAGGCTCTGGTCCATATGGGTGAGCACCGCCCGGCGCGGGCCGACGCGCTCGATCCAGGCGAGCGTCCTGGCGAGATGGCTGTGCGTCGGATGCGGCGCGCGGCGCAGGCAATCGACGATCCACAGCTCGACCCCGGCGAGCGCGGTGAAAGCATCCTCGTCGAGCTCGACCACATCGGTTGAATACGCCAGAGGCCCGATGCGAAACCCGGTAGTTGTGCTGTAGCCGTGCGCTTGGGCAAACGGCACGATGCCCAATCCCGCTGCGCTGAACGGTCCGGTGATCGGTTGCGGCGCGAGCGCGGGCCGATACACTGGCCTCCCTGGCGTCACCGGCTTCAGCGCGTAGCCGAACCGCCGCTCGACCTCGCCCAGGGTATCGGCGGTTCCGTAAAGCGGGATTGAGTTACTTAACAACCTGTTAACCATGCGTATATCATCTATTCCATGAAGATGATCGGCATGGGCGTGGGTCAATAGCACAGCGTCGACCCGGCCGGCACCCGCATCGAGCAGCTGCTGGCGCAGATCGGGCGAGGTATCGATGAGGAGCACGCCGCCGGAGCCCTCGATCAAGAGTGAGCAGCGTCGCCGGGCGTTGCGCCGGTCGGCGGGGTCGCAGCGCCCCCAATCCGGACCGATCGCCGGCACCCCCCAAGATGGGCCACAGCCCAGGAGGGTTGCTTTCATGTCGTCGTCATGCGGGCCGCGCGGGCCGGTTGGCTTTGCCGAACAGTCGGAAGAAATTCTCGGTCGTCGCGGCTGCGAGCTCTTCCGGCTCAATCCCTTTCAGCGCGGCCACCGCCGTTGCGGTCACGGCAACATAGGCGGGCTCGTTGCGCCGTCCGCGATGGGGCACCGGCGCGAGATACGGCGCATCGGTCTCAACGAGGAGGCGCTCCAGTGGCACATCGCGCACGATCGCGCGCAATTCCTCAGCGCTCTTGAAGGTGACGATGCCGGACAACGAGATGTAAAAGCCGAGATCGAGCGCCGCTTCGGCGAGCGCGCGGCCGCTGCTGAAGCAATGCATGACGCCCGGCGGCGGCCTCTCCTCACGCAGGATGCGCGCCACCTCGCCGTCGGCCGCCCGGGCATGGATGATCAGCGGCAATCCGCTCGCCCGAGAGGCGGCGATATGGGCGCGGAACACCCCTTCCTGAATGTCGTGCGGGCTGTGGTCGTAATGAAAGTCGAGCCCGGTCTCGCCGATGCCGACGACGCGCGGGTGCGCGGCGAGCGCCGTGAGATCGGCGGCGCTGAGCGACGCGTGGTCGGCCGCCTCGTGCGGGTGCGCCCCGACAGAGCACCAAACGTCCGGGTAGGATTCGGCGATCGCCCGCACCCCGGGGAATTGGTCAAGGCGGGTCCCGATCGTCAGCATCGTCCCCACTCCGGCGGCGCGGGCGCGGGCGATGATCGCGCCGCGCTCCTCGGCGAAATCCGGAAAATCGAGATGACAATGGCTGTCGACCAGCATCCGCCCCGCCCCGCTCAGCCGCTGGCGGCTTCGGCTTCGACAAAGCGCGGAAAGATGCCGTGCGGCGCCGGCAGTGCGCGGCCCGGCGGCAGCGGTTCCGCCAGATCGGCAAAGCGCCGCGCGTCCGACGGCACCGCTAACTGGTCGAGCAGCATTCCGGCCGCACCCGGCACGAAGGGCTGCATGACGATCCCCAAGTGGCGCAGCACCTCGGCCAGCGTATAGAGCACGATGCCCATTCGCGCCGGGTCGGTGCGCCGCAAGGCCCACGGCGCCTGCTCGTCGACATATCGGTTGGCCTCGGCGACGACCCGCCAGATGGCGTCGAGCGCGAGATGGAAGGCCTGCTGCTCGGCGATCAGCGGGCGCACCCGTGCGAGAAGGCCCCGGGCCTCGACGAGAAGGTGACTATCCGCCTCGGTTACGAGGCCAGGCTCGGGCACCGAAGCGGCGCAATTGCGGTTGATCATCGCCAGCACGCGCTGCGCCAGATTGCCGAAATCATTGGCGAGGTCGCCATTGAGGCGGCCGATCACCGCGCGATGCGAGAAATCGCCGTCATTGCCGAAAGGCAGCTCGCGCAGCATGAAATAGCGCAGCGGGTCGAGCCCGTATCGATCCACGAGTTCCTTCGGCGCGATGAAATTGCCGAGCGATTTCGACATTTTCTGGCCCTCGACGGTCCACCAGCCATGGGCGAACACGCGGCGCGGCGGCTCGAGCCCGGCGGCCATCAAAAAGGCATGCCAATAGACCGTGTGAAAGCGCAGGATGTCCTTACCTACCATATGAAGATCGGCAGGCCAAAAGATTGGATAATTGCCTGTTTCGATTTCCGGATAGCCGATTGCCGTGATGTAGTTGATGAGCGCGTCGAGCCACACATAGATCACATGCTGCGGGTTTCCCGGCACTGGGATGCCCCAGCTGAAGCTGGTGCGCGAGATCGACAGATCGTTGAGCCCGGATTTGACAAAGCTGATGACCTCGTTGCGGCGGCTGCGCGGCGCGATTGCCTCGGGATTGGCGTCATAAAAGGCCAAAAGCCTATCCTGCCAAGCCGATAGACGAAAAAAGTAATTCTCTTCCTCAAGCCACTCAACCTCGGCGCCCGTGGGTGCGATACGGCCGTTCGGGCCGTCGACCAGCTCGCTTTCGGTATAAAACGCTTCGTCGCGGACCGAATACCACCCGGCAAACCGGCCGAGATAAATCTCGCCGCGGCGCTCAAGCTCCCGCCACAGCGCCTCCACCCCGCGGATATGACGCGCTTCGGTGGTGCGGATGAAATCGTCGTTGCTGATGTTGAGGAGTTGGGTCATCTCGCGCCAGGCGGGCGAGATGCGATCGCAGAACTCCTGCGGCGTCAGCCCGAGAGCTTGCGCCGAGCGCTCGACCTTCTGCCCGTGCTCGTCGCTGCCGGTGAGGAATTTGACCCGGCGCCCATCGAGCCGCATGAACCGCGCCAGCACATCGCACGCGACCGTCGTGTAGGCGTGGCCGAGATGCGGCACGTCGTTCACGTAATAGATCGGGGTCGTCACAAAATACGGCCGGTCGGCGCTCATCATCCTCTCCAAAGCGCAGATATGGGACCGGATCGGCGATCGGTCCAGCGATGAAGCGGGACAGTCCAAGCCGTTGCGCCACGAGCTTCTACCGCGCCGCGGCGTCAATCGCAAAGAATGCGCCGAGGATGGTCTGCTTCTTGTCGAGATTGAGGGCGTCGGTGCGGGCGAAGAGGCGGCCGATTTCGTCGCGTAGCTCGGCCCAGCGCGCCGCCGAGGCCCGCTGTCCCAGCCGTTGTAACACTGCGCTTTCCCGCGGATCGGCAACAACGCTGCCGCGCACCGCCGCCGTGGCGACCCGGGCGAGGAATTGCGCCATCAGCTCCTCGACCGCGCGATAGGCTTCCTCGGCGTCGCCGCGGGCGAGCCGTTCGGCGAAGGCATGGAGCGCGGCCGGGTCGATCCCCGGTTCGCGCGAAACGAGCGCCAAGACCGAGTCGTAGAGCTCGACCCCGCCGGCGGCGGCGAGGTCGAGGGCGTGGCCGATGCTGCCGCCGCAGAGCGCGGTCACTGCCTCGGCTTGGGGCTCGGGCAGGTCGGGCCGGTAGCGCGCGAGCAGCCGGCGAACGATATCCGGCGGCAACGGCGACAACGGAAACCGCCGGCAGCGCGAGCGGATCGTCGGCAGGAGCCGCCCCGGGCTGTGCGCTACTAAGAGGAGGAGCACGCGGTGCGGCGGCTCTTCGAGGATTTTCAGGAGCGCATTGGCGGCGTTGCGGTTCATCTCGTCGGCGCCGTCGACGATCACGAACCGCCAACCGCCCTCGGCCGGTGTCAGCCGCAGAAAAGCGTTGATCTCGCGGGTGTCGTCGACGACGATCTCGCCGCGCATGCGGCGGCGGCGCGCGTCATAAGCGCGCTCGACGGTCAGGAGATCGGCGTGTCCGCCCGAGGCTACCCGGTGAAAGACGCCGCTATCCGGGGCGATCGCAAGTCCGCCCAAATCGGAACCACTGTCACCGAACAGCCCGCCCAGGGCGCCCTCCCCGCCTCCATTCGCCATGATGAACCGGGCAAAGCGAAACGCCAGCGTTGCCTTGCCGATGCCGCGCGGCCCGCTCAGCAGCAGCGCGTGCGGCAACCGGCCCGAATTGAAGAGCCGTCGCAGCGCGCGCTCGGCGGCTTCGTGACCAATGAGCTCGGGGTTTGCGCGCGGTGCCGGCGCGACTGAAGGATCAGGCGCCGCGGGGCTGTCGCCTCTGCCTCTCATGGGGTCAGGGCCACGCCAAGACGCGCGGCGACGGCGGCGATGACGGCGCGGTGAACGCTGTCCTGGTCGCCGGCGGCGTCAATCAGAACGCAACGCTCGGGGTGGTCGGCGACGATCTGCCGAAACCCCTGGCGCAGCCGCTCGTGGAAGGCAGCATCGAGCCGCTCGAAACGGTCGGCATCGGCGGACCGCCGCGCCGCCCGGGCGAGCCCCTCCTCTACCGGCAAGTCGAGGATCAGCGTCAGGTCCGGTGCGAAATCGCCGAGCGCGAAGCGGTGCAGCGCCACGAGATCGGCGAGCGGCAGCCCACGACCATACCCTTGATAGGCGAGCGTTGAATCGGCGAAGCGGTCGCACACCACCCAACGATCCTGCGCCAGCGCCGGTTCAATCAGCCGCACAACATGGTCGCGGCGCGCCGCGTTGAGCAGCAGCGCCTCACCGACTGCATCCCAGCGCTCGGTCGCACCGTCGAGCAACAACCGGCGGATGGCTTCGCCACCCTCGGAGCCGCCCGGCTCGCGGGTACGTTCGACGACGATCCCGGCGCCCATGAGGGCCGCCACCAGAAGATCGACCTGGGTCGACTTGCCCGCCCCCTCCCCGCCCTCCACCGTGATCAGGCGGCCGCGTGCGATTGTCGAGCGAGATGGCGGGCTCAGTGGCGGTTGCCCCAGATCAGATGGGCCGCGACCATTGCCATGCGCCCGAACGGTCCCATGCGCGCGACGCTCGCGGCGGCGAAGACCGGCGCCTCGACCTGCGTCATATCCGGCGCGGTGACAATGACCTTGCCGATCTCCTGACCTTGGGCGATCGGCGCCGGGATCGGGTTGTTGTAGGTGAGCGCCACCTTCATGTCCTTGCGCGATTTGCGCGGCATCGTGACGATGAGGTCGTGAGCGACCGCCAGCGGAACTTTCGCCGTGGCGCCCAGCCAGACTTCGGCGTCATCGACCTTGGCGCCGGCGCTGAACAGCTGATAGTCGTTGAATTCGCGGAACGCCCACTCGGTCAATCTTTCGCTTTCCTGCGCCCGCGCCTTCATCGAGGGCATGCCGCCTAATACGAGGATGACGCGCCGGTTGTCACGGTGCACCGAAGCGAGGAGGCTGAACCCCGACTCCTCGGTATGGCCAGTCTTCAGCCCGTCTGCGCCAATGTCGCGGTAGAGCAACGGATTGCGGTTTCCCTGATTGATATTGTTGAAGGAATAATCCTTCTCTCCGAAGTAATGGTAATATTCCGGGAAATCCGCAATCGTCCGTAGCGCCAAGGTCGCGAGGTCGCGCGCGGTCGAATAGTGATCGGGGTCGGGCAGGCCATCGACATCGGCAAAATGGCTGCGGGTAAGACCGATCTCCTTGGCCTTCAGGTTCATCAGATCGACGAACGCGGCCTGACTGCCGGCCAGACCTTCGGCCAGCACGATGCAGGCATCGTTGCCCGATTGGACGATCATGCCGCGCAAAAGATCGTCAATCTTGATACGCCCGCCGAGGGGCACGAAGCTCTTGGAGCCTTGCGTGCGCCAGGCAGTCTCGCTGACCGGCAGCTCGTCGTCGAGCTTGGCGCGGCCTTGCTTGAGCAAGTCGAAGACGACATAGGCGGTCATCACCTTGGAGAGCGAAGCAGTCGGGATGCGCTCGTCGGCCCCCTTGTCGAGGAGCACCGCACCGGTCTCCGCCTCCACGATCAGCGCGTGGGTTGCCAGCGTGTCCATGGGGCCGCCGGTCGCCCCGCTCGGCGCCGGCGCGGCCTTGGCCGGCTGGGTGAGACGATAAAGCTCAACCAATTCGCGCCACGTGTAGCTTTGGGTGAAGCGTCCGCACA
>JBARKH010000003.1:0-6845 GCA_049801295.1 Allostellaceae bacterium
GGGCGAGATGCGGCGCGCCGCCGTGCCAACCGGCCTGCTGGGTCAGCGCGACATAATCGATGAGCGCCCCCGCCGCGGCGATCTCGGCCCGGCCGAAACTGCCGAACCCGTCCAATCCCTTGACGCCATAAAAGCCTTCGAGCCGGCGGCGCGCTGCCTCGCTGTCGAAGCGCGGGTTGGCGAGCGGGGTGAGGGCCGGCTTCCAATCGGCGAATAATTCGAAGAGAGCGGGGCGCGCCAGGAGCCGCTCGGGGACGAGGATCTCGCCCGGCATGATGCGGGCGAGATCGGCGGCGAGAGATGATTCCGCGCTCGGCGCCAGCGAGAAGGCGCCGGTCGAGAGGTCGAGCCATGCCAGGCCCAATTCGCCTCCAACCTCCGCGATCCCGGCGAGGTAGTTGTGCCGGCGGGCGTCGAGGAGGCCGTCCTCGGTCAGGGTGCCGGCGGTGACGACCCGCACCACGGCGCGCTTCACCACCGCCTTTCCGCCGCGCCGCCGCGCCTCGGCGGGGTCCTCGACCTGCTCGCAGATCGCCACCTTGAAGCCGGCGCGGATGAGGCGCGCGAGATAGGCGTCCGCGGTATGGACGGGGACGCCGCACATCGGGATGTCGGCGCCGTCATGCCGGCCGCGCTTCGTTAGCGCGATGTCGAGCGCGGCGGCGGCGGCGACCGCGTCCTCGAAAAACAGCTCGAAGAAATCGCCCATCCGGAAAAAGAGGAGGCACCCGGGATGGGCGGCCTTGATCTCGTGATACTGCGCCATGACGGGCGACGCCGCTGCCGACGCCGCGGGCGGAATGGGTGGATCGGCGTCGCGGGAAGGCTCTGCGGTCATCGGCGCGCGGGCACTGGCGGAAAAGATCGCGAGCAGGAAGCGAGGTTTCGACGTTAACATGGGGCAGCGCAGAACGCGCAACGGATGATCGCGATGAGTGCAGCAGCATCAACCTTTCCGGTGATCCGCGAAGCGGTCGCCTCGTTCCCCGACCGCGAGCATTTCCGCAACGCCGTCTCGGCGCTGCTCGCCGCCGGTTTCGGGCCAAGCGATTTGTCGGTGCTGGCCTCGCACGAGGCGCTGAGCGCGGCCGCCGAGAAACCGGGCGGCCTGATCGCGGCGGGGCTGACCGACGAGCTCAAATACATCGGCCCCCTGACCGTCGCCGGCATCGTCCTCGTATCGGGCGGACCGATCGCCGTGACCTTGGCCGCGCTGATCGGTGCCGGGCTCGGCGGCGCGGCGTTGAAGGAATTGTTCGACGATTACGCCGCCGCGCCGCACCGCGACCAATTCGCCGCCGCGCTCAAGGCCGGAGCGGCCCTCCTATGGGTGCGCTGCGCCGATTCCGAGCTCGAATTGCGCGCGCTTAGGATCCTCGAAGAAGCCGGCGGGAATCATGTCCACATCCACGGCCACCCGGAGCGCGAGGCGCCGCGGGAGTAAAGGCTGCATGAGGGAATAAAGTCCTTCGAGACGGCGGGCGCTTCGCGCCTCCTCAGGATGAGGTAAGGTTTTGATGGCATTAAGGAAACCCTCATTCTGAGGAGCGCCCCGCAGGGGGCGTCTCGAAGGACGCGGGGGCGCTGGTCCAGGCTGCCGTCAACAGGGTTCACATGCTCTCACCCCGCCGGACGGTGGCGCTTGACGGCTTCGGGGTTGGTCGAATCGGCGCCCATATAGACGCCGCGCTCCCAGCTGCGCTTCAAGGGATCGACGACGGCGAGGCGCATCTTTCCGATGCGTTCCACTTCGATCTCGACATTCTCGCCGTCTTGAAGCGCGCCCAGCCCCTCGTGATTGGTGCCGCAGGCGATGAGGTCGCCCGAGTTCAACGTCATGATCGAGGAGGCGAACTCGACGAGCTCGGGGACGCGGTGCTCCATGTCGTCGGTGTTGTAGTTATGGCGCAACTGCCCGTCGTCCCAGAAGCGGACGACGAGGTTGTTGGGGTCGGGGATCTCGTCGGCCGTGGTGATGCAAGGGCCGATGGGGGCGAAGGTGTCGAAGGATTTACCGAGCCAGCTTCCGGCCTTCCAGGTGCGCCGTCCCTCGCCGCGCGCCGAGACGTCGATGAGGCCGGTATAGCCGAAGACGGCGCCGCGCCAATCCTCGCGGCGCACCTTCTTGGCCGGGCCCTTGATGACGAGCGCCAGTTCGGCTTCGTGCATGAAGATCCACGGCTCGGTCAGTTCCGGCAGCATGATCGTGTCGCCGGGGCCGACGACCGCCTCGGGGTTCTTCATGAACATGTTGAGGGCGCGCGGCTCGCGCTGCGCATGCTCCCAGTAATTGCCGATGCAGCAGAGGATCTTGCCGGGACGCGGCAAAGGCGGGTAGAGCCGCACCGCATCGAGCGGCCGGGCCGCGCCGTCGCCCGCCAGTTTATCGAGCGCCGGGCGCAGCTGGTCGAAATCGTCGATGATGCCCTCCATCGTCAGCTGCGGCGTGTAGCGCTTGGCGACCGCGCTCGAAATATCGACGATCCCGCGCTCGGTTAAGAGCCCCGGCGTGGGCCCGGTGTGGTCTGCGCTCTCGAACAGCACCAGTTTCATCGCCGATCCTCCGCTCGGTTCATTAGCCTCGCCTGCTATCCCCCGGTTGCTATTCCGGTGCAAGCGGGAATCCGGGTTGCTGGTTCCGCCATCGGCCCGCGGTCGCGGGCTTGCTTTCTCAACCGTCGCGCGGCAAATGCGAATCCACCTACCCGGGTTCGCGGGAATGACGGATACATTAGCGATCTTGGCTGCATCTTGTAGAGCGGGCGTTGTCGATGGAGATTTTTGTCAGATCGATGCCGCGGCTGATCGTGCTGGGCTTCATCGCGGCGCTGCCGATCGGCTGCGCCACGCTCGCGCCGCCGCCGGCCAATCCGTTCGCCGGCGCGTGGACGACCGCCGAGAGCCACCAGATCGCGTTCCGCGACGACACGATCGTCGTCAATCCGAAGGACGCTCAGCCGATGACGATGGCGGCGGAAGCCTGCGGCGGCACGTTCCGGTTCGGATATGGCCGCAAAAGCCGCGAAGCTCTCATCGGGCTGGCGCCGCGGCAGCCCGATCTCAGAGGCAAGCTGACGAGCCTCCTGGTGCAGCCGGACTATCCGGTTGCCGAGCTGGTTTGCGGCGAGGGCGACAGCACGTATGTGCTCCTGGGCGAGCGCGAACTCGTGGTGATCCATCGCGATCGCGATATCGCCGGGATCGAGCGCCTGTCGCGGCTCTGAGCGGCGCCGCGCCCCTCGAATGGAACCCCGGCTCAAAAGCGGCATTTGGGTCCAGGCGCTGATCCGCCGCTGCGATCTGGCCGCGATCGGGGTTGCCGTGGTGGCGAGGGGCGACGGCGACGCGGGGGCGATCCTATTGAAGCTGAGCGGGCGCGAGGGCGGGTGCACGGTCCTCGCCCAGGCGCGCCGGGCCGATGGCGCGGCGGTATGGATGCGGGCGACCGGCCCCACCCCGGTGGCCGACGCCCAGGCCGACGCCTATATCGCCCGGCAGCGTGGCCGCGACCCCGACCTCTGGGTCATCGAGATCGAGACCGCCTCGCCCGACCGCCTCATCGATGCGCCGATCGTGTCCTGACCGGTCGACCTAAGATAAGTTTGTTCAATAGGTTTTCGTCACCCCCGCGGAAGCGGGGGTCCAGAGCCGCCGTTGACGCCTTGGGCCCTTGGATTCCCGCTTTCGCGGGAATGACGAAGAAAGGAGCCGTAATACATTGACCGCTAAATCGAGCGCACCCGCCCCGGCGCACCCGGACGTCGAGATCCTCGGCGCCGAAGTGGGCTTTGCCCGCCACCTTTCGGTCGAGATCGTGCGTTTCCGTCATCGCCTGTTCGCCGGCGGCTGGAGCGGCGAGCGGGTCTTCGACGTGGTGCGCCGCGGCGCGGCGGCGGCGGTCCTCTTGTACGACCCCGAGGCGGACAGCGTCGTCCTCGTCGAACAGTTCCGCATCGCCGCGCTCTATGGCGGGCGCTCACCGTGGCAGGTCGAGGCGGTGGCCGGGCTCATAGATAAGGACGAGACGCCCGAGGAGGTCGCCCGGCGCGAGGCAAAGGAAGAAGCCAATCTCGATCCGATCGGCCCGCTCGTGCCCATTCAATCCATACTGCCCGCATGTGGCAGCTATGACGAAGCGGTCCATCTGTTTTGCGGGCGGGTCGATTGCCGCGGCGCCGGCGGGATCCATGGCCTCGCCGCCGAGCAGGAGGACATCCGGGTCGTCGTCAAGACTATTGCGGAAATCGAGGCGATGCTTGATGAGGGACGGATCGACAGCGCCCATACGCTGATCAGTCTCTTCTGGCTGTTGCGCCACCGCGACCGGCTGCGCAAGGACTGGCCGCGCGGGTAACGCCCTCGCCGCTCGCGTGCTTGGCGAGCGGGCACGATCACCGAATCGGCGGGCAGTTGATCTGCATCAAACCCATGCGCCGCGTACCCCGGTAGGCTGCATCCTCGGATATGGGATCCGCAGCGCCACGCCGGTTGCGCGGCGCCAGCAGGGAAGGGACATGGCCATGTTCACGCCAACCCGCCGTTCGGTGCTTAGGAGCTCGCTCGCCCTTGCCGCGACCGGGACACTGGCGCACCCCTTTATCGCCCGTGCCGCGGCCACGACTGCGAGCGTGTGGTGGATGCAGGGCTTCGCCCAGGAAGAGGATATCGCGTTCAAGCAGATCGTCGCCGACTACGAGAAGGCCGCCGGCAACAAGATCGAATACAGCATCATGCCCTACGCGCCGATGCGCCAGAAGATCGTCTCTGCGGTGACCAGCGGCGCCGTGCCGGACATCTTCCAGAACACCCCGAACGAGATCATTGCGCTGTGGGCCTGGGACGACAAGCTGGTCGATCTCACCGATGTCGTCGAGACCCAGCTGGAGGGGTTCAGCGACGCGGCGCGACTGTCGGTGTACTGCTATAACAGCGTGGCAAAAAAGCGCAGCTATTACGGCGCGCCCTACGGGACCGGCATATTGTCGAACCACGTCTGGCGCTCGCTCGTGGAGAAGGCCGGCTACAAGATGGAGGACATCCCGAAGACCTGGGATGCCTATTATAATTTCTTCAAGGGCGTGCAGACGAAGCTGCGTGAACAGGGGATGCGCCACGTTTATGGTCTCGGTTTCCAACTGACCACGAATGGCAACGACCCCAATAACTTCTTCAACTATTTCCTGATCGCCAATGGCGGCGAGGGCATCGTCACCAAGGATGGAAGGCTGCACCTCGATGATCCGAAGGTTCGCGAGGCGGCGATCAAGACGCTGACTTTCCCGACCGCGGCCTACAAGGAAGGCTTTGTGCCGCCGGGCGCGATCAGCTGGAACGATGCCGACGACAACAACGCGTTCCACGCCAAGCAATTGGTGATGGATCTCGACGGCACGATCTCGACCGAGATCGCCATCATCAAGAACCAGAAGGATTACCACGACATCGCCGTGCAGGGCCTGCCGCTCAGCAATGACGGGAAGCCGGTGCCGAGTCAGGCCACCTACCTGTCCGGGCTGATCCCCAAGGGGGCGAAGAACGTCGCGGTCGCCAAGGAGTTTCTCAAATACCTGATCCAGCCAAAGATCAATAACGCGTATTGGAAGGTCGCGCTCGCCCGCTACCTCCCGGTCTTTCCCTCGATCGTGAAGGATGATCCGTGGTGGCTCGACCCGACCGACCCGCACCGCGCGGTTTATGTCAAGCAGGGCCTCCTCGGCCCGACGCTGCCCGAGTTCTATGTCTACAACCCTGCCTATGCGCAGGTCCGCAACGAGCATGTCTGGTGCGAGGGCTGGACCGATATCATGACCGGCGGCATGACCCCGCAGGCGGCCGCCGAAAAGGCGTTCAAGCGGGTCGCGGAGATCTTCGCCAAATACCCGGTGGCGTAGGGCGGGGAGGCGGTCATGACGATCGCGACGGTCTTCGGGTCCACCCGCCCGGCTCACGACCGCGTTCCGTTCTGGTACTACTGGCAAAGCGGCCTCAAGGGGTCCGAGTTCGCCTGGGCGATCGCCTTCCTGGTGCCCTATATCGCGGTGTTCCTGGCCTTTGTCGCCTACCCCGTCGTCTACGGGGCGTGGCTGGGCAGCCAGCCCAGCCTCTACCGCGAGCTGTTCGCCGACCCGATCTACCAGCGCACCGTGATCAACACCCTGTTGTTCCTCGGCCTGGGCGTCAATCTGAAGCTGTTCCTGGCGCTCCTGTTGTCGGGCTTCTTCATGCTCCCGGGGTGGTGGATGAAGGCGCTCCTGATGATCTTTGTGCTGCCCTGGGCGGTGCCGACATTGCCGGCCTTCATCTCGATCCACTGGATGCTCAACGGCGAGTGGGGCCTCCTCAACCACGTGCTCTACGCGCTCTTCCAGACCGACGGCCCGGCCTGGCTCGATTCGCGCTGGCTCGGCCTCGGCTCGGCGATCGCTTCCCACATCTGGAAATGGATGCCGTTCTGGACCGTGATCCTGCTCGCCGGCAGGATGGCGATCCCGCAGGACGTTTATGACGCGGCGAAGGTCGATGGCGCGACCGGGCTGCGCTGCTTCACGTACGTAACCTTTCCGCTGATCGCCAACCTCTATCTGATCTGCACGCTGCTCTCGACGATCTTCACGCTCGGCGACTTCAACTCGGTCTTTTTCATCTCTGGCGGCGGGCCGGCCAATTCGACGCATGTTCTGGCGACGCTGGGCATCCGCGACGCCTTCGAGCTCGCCCGGCCGCAGCTCGGGGTGGCGGCGGTATTGTCGGCGATGCCGCTGATGATCCCGCTGGTCATCATCCTGATGCGCAAATTGCGCACCTCGGAGGTTCAGCTATGACCTCGATCACCGCGGGCGCGAGCT
>JBARKH010000004.1:0-4891 GCA_049801295.1 Allostellaceae bacterium
GGCCGCTTCGAGCCCGACCGAAGCACCGAAGCCGCCCGAGAGCAGGGTCACCGCGACGAGGCCGACGCTGTCACCGAGTGCCATCCGGCCGCCGAACCTTGCATTGGCCTCGATCGCATCGACCACCTGGCGCGGGCGCCAGCGGCGCAGTAGCGCAGAGGCAGCGCCGACGAGAATGCCGCCGATTATCGGCATCATCAGCACCCGCAGCCGCGGCAGATCGGCGACGTCGCTGAGGTGGCCGTCGGCCGAGAGGCCAAAGGCCAGCCAATGCAGCGCGACGAGCGCGCCATCGATGATGATCACGCCGAGCCCGGCCAGGGCGCCGGCACACACCGCGAGCAGGATCAGGAAGAGGTCGCTGTCGCGCAACCTCGGCTCGGTGGCGTTTGCCGGCCGCTCCTCGGCTTCGCTCTCGTCTTGGGCTAACGTAATATCGGCCACCGCGAGCCCATAGGCGAGCCGGCGCGTCGTGGCAAGCGGCGCGTTAGCGTTCGGTCAGTTTCAACTCGATCCGGCGATTGTGCCGAAAGGCCGCCTCGCCGTTGCCGGGGTCGATGGGCTGGGCGTCGGCGAATCCGGCGGCTGCAAGCCGGTTGGCTGGTATCCCTTGGGAGATCGCGTAGCGCACGACCGAAATCGCCCGCGCCGTCGACAGCTCCCAGTTCGAGGGAAACTGTGCGTTGTTGATCGGCCGCCGGTCGGTGTGGCCGTCGATCCGCAGGACCCAGTTGATGTCCGGCGGGATCTTCGCGGAAATCTCCCGCAGCGCGGCAATCACCGGGTCGAGCTGCTGCTTGGCGTCGTCGGCAAGGTCGGCGCTGCCCGGCGCGAACAGCACTTCGGACTGGAACACAAAGCGGTCGCCGACGATGCGGATATCGGGGCGATTGCCGATGATCTCGCGCAGCCGGCCGAAAAACTCCGAGCGGTAGCGGGCCAGCTCCTGCACCTTGGAGGCGAGCGCCAGATTGAGCCGGCGTCCGAGCTCGGCGATCTGGGTCTGCTGGTCCTTGGCCTTGGCCTCGGAGAGGTCGAGTGCCGCGGAAATCTGCGCGAGCTGCTCGCGCAGCGCGGCGATCGAGGCGGTCAGCTCCTCGACCTGCGAGCGCGCCGCCGCGCTTATCTGTTGTTCGGCGGCAAGCGCCATCTCGGCCTTTTCGGCGCGCGCCGAGAGCGCGTTGCGTTCGCTCTCTTTCGCGTTGAGCTGAGCGGCGAGGCTGGCTGCGTTGGCGCGCAAATCGGAGTTGGCGGTCCGCTCGAGCGCCAGGAGATCGCTCAGCTCGCTGACTTGCTGTTGCAGCTCCTTCAATGCCTTGTCACGCCCGGTCAGAGCGTCCGCGAGGAAGAACTGGCCGGCGGTGAACACCAACAAAATAAAGATGATCACCATCAAAAGCTGCGCCAGCGCGTCGACGAAGCCTGGCCAGATGTCGATGCTGGGGCGCCGTGAGCGGCGGCTGGCTAAGGGCATGATCGCGTGTGCCTGCGTCGGATGGCGTCGGTCAGCGGCCACCCTCCTCGGCGAGGGCGGCGATGGTGCGGGCCAGGAGCCGGATCTCGCCGCGCAACTCCTGGACGCTCTGTGTCCGGCCCTCGGCGACGTCTTCGGTCAGCCGCGCCATATAGGCCTCGATGTTGCGCAGATGGGTGCGCAGGACGTCATCCTGCCCTAACGAGTTTTCGGCGACCTTCGCCAGCCGGGCAAGCGACGGCTTCAGCTCCATCTGGTTCTCGGCCAGCCGCTCCATCAGCGATTGCCCCGCCTTGATGTGCTCGCCGAGCGTACCGAGTCGGTCGGTGAGGCCGGTGAGGGTGGCGTTGGCGGCGATCCGGCCATCTTCGCTGCGGGTGAGGATGCGCTGGAGGTTTTCCAGGCTGTCCGAGGTCTGCTCCATCAGCGCATAGAGATAGGCTGGCATCGAGCCGTCGCCGCCATCGCCGAGCGGGCCCGAGGAAAGCCGCGTGTAGGTCGACAGCCACTCCTCGAGATCGTTGTAAAAGCGGTTTTGCGCTTGCCCCGCCTGCAGATCGAGAAATCCGAGAACGAGGCTGCCGGCGAGACCGAACAGGGAGGAGCTGAACGCCGTCGCCATGCCATGCAGCGGGGATTCCAGCCCCGACTTCAGATCGGCGAAAGCGCGGGTGAGGTCGCTTGCCCCGACATTGAGCGCGCCAATGACGTCGCCGACCGAGCGGACCGTTTCCAGGAGCCCATAAAATGTTCCAAGGAGGCCGAGAAACACGAGGACGCCGATCAGATAACGCGAGGTCTCGCGCGCCTCATCGAGCCGCGAGGCGATGCCGTCGAGGAGGGTTTGCAGCGAGGTCGCCGACAGGCTGACCCGGCTGCTCTGGCGGCGGCCAAGCATGCGCGCCATCGGCGCCAATAGCCGCGGCGTCGGCCCGGGTGGTGCGGTCAGGTCCCGATCCGCTAGGCGCTCGCGAAAGCTGTCGATCCATTTGCTCGCCGGTCCGAGCAGCAATACCTGGCGGAAAATATAGATGATGCCAGCGACGAGAACTCCCAGGATCACGCCATTGACCGCCGGGTTGCCCATGAAGAAGGTGCGCAGCGGACCGCCCAGCCCATAGGCGAGCCCCGCGACCGCCAAAAGAAAGATGAACATCCGCACCAGGAAGCGGTGCGGGCCGGGCATGCTGCGCCGCTCGGAATGCCCCGCCGCGGCTTCGCGCTCAGCCATGTCGACCCGCAATCGATGTGCCACGATCCACCCTCGGCGAGGCCCGGCGAATGTGCGGCTGCCGGAACCGGCGCGCTTATTATCGCGGGTCCCACTCCTCAAGGCGCTGCCAGGAGGCGGCGCGCCAGTGTCGCACAGGCCCGCCCAAACTAGCCGATGGCGATGAACGGGGACACTCAAATCTGCGCGTGCCGGCGCCCTCGCGCCGCTGTTATGTCGCGGCCGCGGCCGCCCGCATCGCCTCCTTGATCAGCGCCGCGAGCGGCAGATGGAGGTGGCCGTTCGCCGCCAGGACGTCGCCCGTCGTCATCATCGTCTGGCCACCGGCGAGGTCGCTGACAAAGCCGCCGGCCTCGCGCACGAGGAGGAGCCCGGCGGCGATATCCCAGGGCGACAGCCCGAACTCCCAGAAGCCGTCATAGCGTCCCGCTGCGACATAGGCGAGATCGAGCGCCGCGGCGCCGAGCCGGCGCACGCCGCTGGTCGCCGCCATGACGCGCGCAAGGGTCGCGACATAGGTCGGGTGGTCGCCGCGGCCGCGGAACGGGATGCCGGTGCCGATCAACGCCTCGCCGAGCTGGCGCCGGGCCGACGTCCTGAGGCGGCGGTCGTTGAGATAGGCGCCCGCGCCCTTTTCCGCCCAGAACATCTCGTCGCGGGTCGGCTCGTAGACGATCCCGGCGATGACCTCGCCATCGCGTTCCAACGCGATCGAGATCGCGAAATGGGGAATCCCGTGGAGGAAATTGGTGGTGCCGTCGAGCGGGTCGACGATCCAGCGGTGGTGCGGATCGGTGCCCTCGGTGGCGCCGCCTTCCTCGAACAAGAGCGCGTAGCCGGGGCGGGCGCGCAAGAGCTCCGCTTTCAGCATGCGCTCGGCCCGCAAATCGGCGGTCGAGACAAAGTCGCTCGGACCCTTTACCGAGACTTGCAACTGCTCGACTTCGCCAAAATCGCGCTTGAGGAGGCGCGCCGCCTTGAGCGCGGCACTGGCCATGACGTTGATGACCGGCGAGCGTATCGCCACCGCTCAATACCCGGCTACCCGGACGGCGTCGGTCAGTCCTTCGCCCGCTCGACGTAGGTCGCGTCGGCGGTGTTGACGACGATACGGGTGCCGGCCTCGATAAACGGCGGGATCATCACGCGGCGGCCGTTTTCGAGCTTGCCGGGCTTGTAGGATGAGGACGCGGTCTGGCCGCGGACCACCGGATCGGCCTCGACCACCTGCATCACCACGCTCGGCGGTATCTCCACCGACAAGGGTGTGCCTTCATAGAGCATGACCTTGCACACCATGCCGTCTTTGAGGAAATCGGCCGGGTCGCCGATCAACTCGCGGGGTACGCTGACCTGTTCGAAGCTGTCGTTATCCATCAAGGTCGCGTCGTTGCCCTCCATGTAGAGAAACTGCATCTCCTTCTCGTCGAGCCGCACGCGCTCGACCGTCTCCTGGGTGCGGAACCGTTCGTTGAGCTTGCTGCCGCCGCGCAAATCCTTGAGCTCGACCTGGGCGAAGGCGCCGCCCTTGCCGGGCTGCACCAGCTCGCGCTTGACGACGAGCCACAGCTTGTTTTGATGCTCCAGGACATTGCCTGGCTTGAGATCGATGGCGTTAATTTTCATGGCGGATGTCTCGCGGGAGAAAATCGGAATTTGCCGGGCTTCCTACCAGCTTGCCAACACCGCGAAAAGCGGAATGCGCCAGGGGTCGGGGAATAGGAGGGTGCGATGACGCCGCCATGGTGGCGACCCGACCGCCTCGCGCGGCGCCGCGCCAGCCTCGCTGTGCGCGGTCGTGTGCTGGGCGTGGTGCGCGATTTCTTCGCCGCCTCGGGTTATGTAGAGGTCGAGACCCCGGCCTTGCAGGTAAGCCCCGGGCTCGAACCGCATCTCAAGGCCTTCGCGACCCTCATGCACGACCCGGAGGGCGGCGGGACGCGGCCGCGCTATCTCCATACCTCGCCCGAATTCGCGATGAAAAAGCTGGTGGCGGGCGGTATGGGACGGATCTGGCAGCTGGCGCATGTCTATCGCGACGGCGAGCGGAGCGCCACGCACCATCCCGAATTCGCGATGCTCGAATGGTACCGCGCGGGCGCCTCTTATCGCGACCTGATGGGGGAGTGCGAGGCGCTGTTGCGCGCCGTCCAGACCGCGTGCGGCGGCGCGGCGCTGCGCTGGCA
>JBARKH010000005.1:0-6000 GCA_049801295.1 Allostellaceae bacterium
GCTGGCGTCCCGGCAACACCGACGGGGGCGGCGACCGACGCGGAGACAACCGGCGCCGGAGCGACCGGCATGGCCGGAGATGCGGGTGCGGGCTGCGCCTCGGCCACCGGTCGTGGCTGCGTCTGCAACAGCGAGTGTTTTTGTTCCAGTTCGCTCATGCGGGCGCGCAGACGGTCGCGCTCGCTGGCGGCCTTGTCGCGATCGGCGGTGAGCTGCTGGATCTTTTTCTGCCACTGGTCGAGGCCGGCCTGCGCCTGTTGCTGGCGCGATTGGTTCTCGGTCAAATCCGCAATGGCCTTGCTCAGCCGGGCCATCAGCGTGACGCGCTGGGCTTCCGCGAGGTGCAATTCGCGCTGCGCCTGTTCGAGCGCGCGCGTCAGTTGCGTGACGCGATCGGTCTTCGAGGTCTCGGAAGTCGCGAGCTGCTTTTGCGCCTCATCGCTCAGCGTCGCGATTCGGTTTTGCGCCATGGTGAGCGACTGGTTGGCGACTCCGAGCTGGTCGCGCAGCCGGGCCAGCGCGTCCTGCAGATCGGCATTGGCACTTTCGGCGCGCATCGCCGCGACCTGCTCAGCCGTGGCAATCTGCCCATAGCGGGCATAGCCGATGCCGAAATAGACCGCCGCCGCCAGCCCGATCGCCGCCGTGGCGCCGAGCGCAGCGGCTTTAGGGTGCTCTGCGACGAACTCGATGCCGCTGCTCGCGCGGCCCCAAAACCGTTGCTTTTCGGGAAAGCTCAGACTCCCCCAACGCAAAAGATCGCTCACCCCTAGCCCCCCGCGCTTTATTGAGCCGTGGATGTCGAGCCGAGCGCCCGACCAGGCTACAAAGCAAACATCCGCATGGCGCCGCCGCCGTATGCTCGTGAAGCGCCCGCCCGCGAATTCCCCGGACCGTTGCTTCCCCACCCCGCATAACCGGCGTGCGGCATCCCCCAAAGCGAACGCAGCCTAACGCCTCATTATCGGTCATGCAACAGCAAATGACGGATCGCGCGATCGTCCGATCTGTATATCCGGCGATCCATGGCCGCTGCGTCCGAAAAACTCAGTCAAACCGTAATGCTGCAACCAACAGAAATGCTGTGCCGTTGTGCAGCCATTGCCGCTATGCGCGGCACCCGACAAATATATTGAAGCTCTATTGGCAGTGCTGCAACACCGCCTGTGCCGGATTGGCGAATTCCAGCGGGGCTCGAAAGCGGCGGCGGCAATTAAGCAACATCATCTGTTGCATATCGGCAACGCTCGCGGATTACGCAGAAACCGCGAGCCCGGGCGTTGCGACGTGGTCCGGCGCAAACTGCGTGCGGTAGTAATCGGCGAAGATGCCGCCACGCCGCAGCAGCTCCGCGAAATTACCCTGTTCGGCGATGGTACCGTCCTTGAGCACGATGATGCGGTCGCAGGCCCGCACCGTCGACAGCCGGTGCGCGATGATGAAAGTGGTGCGCCCCACCATCAGGGTCTCGATCGCCGCCATCACCAGCGCCTCGGTGGCGATATCGAGCGCCGAGGTCGGCTCGTCAAGAATGAGGATCGGCGCGTCGCGCAACAGCGCGCGGGCGATCGTAACACGCTGTTTTTCTCCCTCGGAGAGCGACACTCCGGCTTCGCCGAGCAGGGTCTGGTAACCCTCCGGCAACCCGGCGATCGTCTCGTCGATGTGGGCGAGGCGAGCGGCCTCTTCGATCGCCCGATGATCGGCGCCGGGCCGCCCATAGGCGATATTGTCGGCGACCGACAAGGGAAAGATCAGTGGCGGCTGCAGCACCATTGCGATCTGGCTGCGCAGCGAGGGCAGCGAGAATTCGCGAATGTCGGTGCCGTCGATTGTGACTCTGCCGCGATCGGGGTCGAAAAACCGCGGCAGCAGGCCGAGGAGCGTGGACTTCCCCGCCCCCGTCGGGCCAACGACGGCGATTTTCGAACCGGCGGCGACCGCGAAGTCGATGTCGGTCAAGACCGGCGTCGTCGGCCGGTAGCGAAAGCCGACGCCCCGCCAGGCGATCGCGCCCCGCGCGCCTTCCGGCGGAAACTGGCGCGTGCCGCTTTTGAGGTCGGCCTCGGTCTCGAGGACCTCGAAGACCCGGGCGGCGCCGACCCGCGCCCCGGCTATAAGGCCCCAGCTCTGGGTAATCTGGTTGATCGGCGCGTAAAGCTGCGCCAGGTAGGCGATGAACACGATCAGCTGGCCAAGCGAGAGGGTCCCCGCCATGACCGCCCGGGCGCCGGCATAGACGACAAGCGCGGTGCCGAGCGCGATGATCACATTGACCCCGCCCGAATAGAGCGTCTGCCAATTATATAGGCGCAAGGTAGCGCGCAGACTGTCGCGGCTGGCCCCCATGAAGCGGCGGTGCTCCTCCTCCTCCTTGGTGAAGGCCTGGACGACCTTGATCGCCGCCATCCCCCACTGCACCAGGGAGTAGACCCGGCTGTCGAGATCGCGCACCTCGGTCGCGACGTCGACGATCTTCTTATTGAAGGAGGCGATCAGGACAAAGAGCACGGGGACGATCGCCAGCGCCAACACGGTCAGGAGTGGATCCATCGGAAACAAAATGATCAGCATGCCGCCGAGCAGAATTGCCGCCGAGAGGATCGGCAGCACCCCGTTCATGATCATCGTTTGCACGGCAAAGCTGTCGGCGGTGATCCGGTACATCAGATCGCCGACCCGCTGGCGGCCGTGATAAGCGAGCGACAGACGCTGGAGATGGGCGTAGAGGTCGCCGCGCAAATCATTGACCATGCTCTGGCCGACACGGATCGTCGTGTAATTGTGCAGAAGTGTCAGCGCGCCGGCGCTCAAATGGACGATGACGATGGCGATGCAGGCGAGGAGCAGCAGCACGCCGGCCGGCAACGACAGCATTAGCCCGAACAACCCGCTACTTGGCGGCGCTTTGCCGACCAGCACATAATCGATGACGATCTGCAGAGGCCAGGGTTTCAAGAGCTCAACCCCGGCGACCAGAAACACCTGCGCGAGCGCCCAGGCCACCGGCCAGCGATGCGCCTTCAGATAGGGCAGGAACTTGGCGATCATCGGGCGGCGCTTCGCGAGTGCGTCACACCGTGCGCGGATCGCCGATCGGCAGCGCCGCGGCGACGACCGGGTCGGCCGGCACCAGCTTCGCCTGATTTGCCACCGCTTCGATGATCCGCTGCATGATCCGCCCGAATGTCACCAAACGGACGCCGATGACGGTCAGGTTGAAAATCCCCAGCGCCAGAAAGAACACCGCAGCCGCCGGTGCGCCGAGGATCAGGCTCCCCGCGGCCAGCGCCGCGTAGCAACGCAGCAGCACCCTGGCGAGGCTCGACGCGCGCATCGCACAGCGCACCCTAAGCAGCCGCTTGCCGCCGCCGTGGTTCTCGCTGCATACCGTGACGAGGGCGCGGCTCCACAAACCGCGCGCGATCTTCAAGTCCCATTTGCTCCAGCCGGTGTCCGCCACAACGAAATATTTCTGCGGCAGAAGCGAGTCCATCAGCCCCTGCAACAGGACCTCTTTTTCGGCCGAGGCCTCGTTCCAGTATGAGAGGACGAAGGCGCGCGCCGGCCAGTCGATGCGGGCTCGCTGCTCGACCGGGGCCATTCGGATATGGTCGTGCCCCTGCATCGTCTTGACCCGCCATTTGAGGCGTTCCCAGCCGCGCACCAGCGGTCCGAGATAAATCAGGAGGGCGACCAACGCGCGCGCCTGCAGCCCGGAAAAGCGCGGGTCGATCGAGGCTTTCAGCGCCCCGTTGATGCACATCGCCCAGGTTGCCAAGAGCGGCACCGCGAGGAGCCATAGCCAGCCGCCGGCAAGGATGCCGATAAGGGCAAGGAAGAGCGCGGCCACGCTCCACTCGAAGGTCAGCGGCAACAACGCGGTCAACGACGAGGGCGGCTCGTACATCGTCTGGAAAAGACCGCGGCCGAAGACGCCCGAATAGATCACCGGCTTCCGCGACAACAAGAGCGCCGCCGAGAGATCGCCATAGATCCGCCCCAGCCACTTGGCCTGGCCGAACAGATTGAAGCGGAACGGATGCTTGGCATAGACGAGCGCCTCGGCCTTGCCGTAGCCGCGCTGCTGGTTGAGATAGGCGCGCACCGTGTTGCGGCGGAAGTGCCAAACCACCGCGGCCGGGCTGAAGCCGATCGAATGCCCGGCATCCTGGAAGCGCCAGCAGATGTCGACATCGTCGCCGGCCGCGCGGTAAATCGGATCGAAGCCGCCGAGCCCCAACAAAACCTCGCGGCGGAACGCCATGTTGCAGCCGGCGATATGCTCGGCGACCTCGTCGCTAATGAGGACGTGGGTCGGGCCGCCCGGCGACACCGCGACCGCGGCCGGAACGAGGGTATTTTCAGGGGGCGGGAAATTGGGCCCGCCGCAGGCGGCCAGATTGCCCGCCTCCATCCGAGCGGCGAGGTAGGTCAACCAGTCGGGATCGGCGACGCAGTCGCTGTCGGTATAGGCGACGATCTCGCCAGTGGCCGCGTCGGCGCCAACATTGCGCGCGGCGGAGAGCCCCTTGTTCGGCTGGCTGATGATCCGGCAGAACGGGTAGTCCTCGGCGATCTCGAGGGTGCGGTCGGTGGAACCGTCATTGACGACGATGACCTCGTAATCGGGATAGTCGACGGCTTCGAGCGAGGCGAGGCATGCCTCCATCGTGCGCTCGGAATTGTACGCGCACACGACCACCGATATCCGCGGGTAGCGCGCCAAGGGCGGCGGCAACGGCCCCTTGTAGCGCCGCGCGACCTCGGCGAGGGCCGGTTTGGGCTGCCGATCGCGATCAACTAGGCCGAACGCCCAATCCTCGACCAGGTGGCCACCGGTGAACCACTCGTCGGTCCAGGCGAATACGAAGGTGCCCGCGACCCCTGCCGAAAAGGCGGCTCTGACCTGCCAGGAGAGGATACGGGACTGCTCCTCCGCACTGTTGTGCAGCGAATCAATGCCGAACTCGGTCAAGACCAGTGGCTTGTCGAGCGCGAGATTGTGCAGGCGGGCGATGTAGCTGCGAAACGCGGCCTCGTCGTGGAGATAGACGTTGAAACACAGGAAATCGGTGAAATCGATCGTCAGATATTCGGTCGACGGGAAGTTGGCGTAGCTGACCAGCGCGCCCGGGTGCTCCTGGCGGACCAGATGCGCCAGACCCTTGAGGAAATCGCGCACCGCGTCGGCGCCATGCCAGCGGATCACGTCGGGTGGGATCTCATTGCCCACGAGATAGGCAAAAACCGCCCGGTGACGACCGCAGGCACGCACCCCGGCCGCGACCGCCGCGCGGATCTCGGCCTTGATCGCGGCGCTGTCGAGAAAGGCGACGTGCTGCGACCACGGCAGGCCCACGAGAACCTTGAGGCCGGCTGCGGCGGCCTGGTCGAGGAGCCAGACTGGCGGCACGGTGAAGACCCGCACGGTGTTGACGCCGGCGCCCCGCATCAGCGCGAAATCGCGCTCGACGATCGCGTGCTCCGGAAACGGCGCGTGATGAGTGCCCTCGGCAAACGGGCCATAGGTGACGCCCCTGACGAAGTGCTTCGCGTCACCGGCGAAAAAGAATTTGCCGTGGACCTGAATCGGACCGGCGAGCGCCGGCGCGTATGCCGGCAGCTCGTCCAGCGCGGGTGCCTCCTGGGTGAGGCTGTCGCGGTCCGAAATACTCATCTCGGCGGCAGCTCCCGCGGTTGCCGGCTCGGCGGCCGGTCGATGCTCGGCGCTCTCTCGCGTAATCGGTGAAATTATGTCCATTTCGCATCCAATACCAAGCAATCGGCGGACCAGAGGAGCCGCGTCACGCTATTTCCGCGTGGTTGCAGCGGGCCCGCGGGGGCGCGTTTCCCATGCCAGCGCGGTGCCGATGATCGTGTCGAGATCGGATTGGCGTGATTGCCACCCCAGAAGCGAGCGGGCAAGCGCCGGGTCGGCGACGAGTTCCGGCGGATCGCCGGGCCGGCGCCCCGCCTCGCCCCACGGCACCTTGCGGC
>JBARKH010000006.1:0-9893 GCA_049801295.1 Allostellaceae bacterium
TGATGCGGAGCGCACCGGCCGGGCCGACTGGCGGCTGTCCGCCGGCGAGCGCCGCCAGGTAATTCAGGATGAGCGCGCCGCCGTCGCCTTCCCAGGCGATCACGTTCGCGACGCCGGCGGGCACGACGACGTTGGCCGAGCCGGCCAGCACCAGGTGGGAGACTGTCGGCGCCGCCCCGCCGCCGGCGGCCGCCTGCGGAGATCCCGCGGGCGCGATCGTGTAGCCGTTCTGGTCGAGCGGGTTAAAGTCCGGCTTGTAGATGTCGGGCAGATCGTCTATCGACGTTCCCGGAATCGGGAATTCAAAAGGCCCGCGCGATCCTAAATTTCTGTCGAGGTCACCCACAAACACCTGGTATCCCGCTGGCGCAGTTGAACGGGATAGTTTGAATTACCGGATAGCCATGCGAGGCTGCGATCGCGAGAATGCCGGGAAGCGTCGCGAGCGGCCCGCCGCCCAGGCAGATTTTCTCGTTTGGATACGGAACCTGCACCTGCACGACCACGCACTTGATACCAGGCTCACAGCAGCCGGTCTTAGGATCGAGTGAGTCGCCCGTCTCGCAGCCGCTCGAGCCTGGCGCGTACTCGCCGGCGTCGCACGTCGGCGGCTCCGGAGCGCAGCATCCGGATCCCAGGTCGGGCGCTTCACCAGGCAGGCAGGGAGGTTTGTGCTCGCCTGGCGGGCACGGACAAAAGCACTCCGGCGCCGCGGGGATGGATCCATTAGGGCACGGCGCGCACTTGGTCACGGGGCACGGTGGCTTGCTTCCATCCGCGCAGAGCTGCGAACAAGGGCAGTCGGGCGGCTCGGGAATGGTCCCATCAGGGCAAGTCTCGCACACAACCGGGATTAGGCAGGGCGGCGGCGTGCCGTCGGGACACTGCCCTGGGCACTCCGGACCGAAGCACGGAGGGCATGGCGGCGCGGGCGGCTCGCCACATACAGGTGGCGGTGGCGGCGGCAGCCAGAAGCAGCAACCAGTCGCGGGGTCCTCGCCCTGCAGGAATGGCAGGCACGGCCCCGGAACCTCGCCGGCCGGGCAGTGCTTTGCGCAGGGCTTACACCCAGGCGTGCCGCAAGGGCATTTTTTGATGCATTTGAACGGGGCGCATTCCTCAGACGGAGTGATGCAGGGCGAGCAGAGCGGGCTGAATTTGTCGCAGTCGAGTTTGTTCCACTGCTCGAGGGCCTGTTGACAAGTTGACATTCAAAGCCGCACGACTCCGAGATAGTTTCCCATGCGCTGTGAGAGGACCCGCGCGCCGGCCGCCACTGCTTCCTTGCCGACGCCGAGCGCGATCGCCCAGGGGAGCTCCTGCTCCTCGGGCCCATACACCTGGTCAACCTTGCCAAGCTTCGGATCGGAGATCCCCGGCGCCGGCCAGTCCTTTGGATCGATTTTCCAGCGTCGAAGCCCGACGCGCTGCGCCAGGCCACTGTCCAGGTAGTCGAGCTCGCCAGCGCTGGTTAGCACTCGAGCAAAGAAGGATGCCTTCACCGGACTGTTGGCGAAGGCGTCGCCGCCCAGCTCGAGCGGCCGCACGCGCTTCGACTTCGCGATCGCGAAATTTATCATCGCGTCGGCCGTCGCCTTGGCGAGCTCCATCGCGACGTGCCACTGCACCGGATCGGACACCAGCATCTGGTCGAACGACGTCCGGCTGTTAGCGTCGCTGGCAATCCCGAGTCTGAGCAACCACCGCATGAGTCACCTGGCCGGAATCTCGGCCTGCGGCGCCGCAGTAACTGTTGTCGGCGCCGACGCCGGCGCAGACGTCGCCAGGGGAATCCCGCCGGCGCCGGCGAGATAAGGCGCGATCGCCTGCGCGAGCGCCGCGACGTTCTGACCGCTCACGCTGCAGGTGGTGACGCCGGCAATCTGACCGCACGACACCTCCTCGCTGCCAATGATGGAAGTGCCGCTATAGGTCGCGCTCGCTTTGCCATCGGGCGAGGTCACGGAAATCGAGGAGCATCCCGCCAGCAGCATGACAACCGCTGTCAGCGCAAAAACTTTTCTCATTAGAACCTCACTGAGCGGAGCAAAATCCCGAGCGCGATTACCAGCATCAAGAGCGTGATCCACTTGAGCGCCCGTGGATCACTTCTAAGATCGTTCAAAACTTTTCCCGCGTGCTTCCTCATTTGCTTCGGTGCTGCCAGAAGAAGTGTCCCATGAGGATGCCGAAGGCCAGGGGCAACAGCGGGTATTGATAGCTGATCAGCCAGACCAGCTCCGATAGGGTCCGGCCTTTGACCCCGCTGGTCAGCGCGAAGCATTCGATTGCGAGACCCGTCGCCATCCATACGAACCACACCCAAGGAAACCAATCCATTCCCCCGCTCCTGAAAAAAGATCGCGGGCCCGCGCAGGACGTCCCAGGGCTCGCGCGCGAGAGCCTCTACGACTTACGGCCCGCGAAGCCTCTTACGGGCTGATGTAGGTCTTCACGCGCACGACGTCGGCCGTCGCGGTCTGCGCAAGCGGCGCCAGTAACGAGCTCAATTGCGGTACGCCCCAGTTGAACAGGATCACGTCGTCGGGCAGCACGGGGCCCTGCCCTGTCCCTTCGGCCTGTCCGATGTTGTAACCCGGCGGCACCGGCTGCTGGCTGGTTCCGCCTTGCGTAGCGGTCAGCGAGATCGTGGCGACGTCGGTGGACGTGTTCGCGTCCATTGTCGCGTAGATCGACATGACCGACTGCGGCGGTATGAACGCGGCCGCGGTGCCGTTGTAGATGTTGGCCTGGGTGAGGGCACCGGTGAAGCGTTGCGAAAGATTGACAGGCATTTCACTACCTCCGACCTGCACGTGCAGGTGTCTAGGACTTTTTCTTGCCGCCGTTCACCGCCGCCGGCGGGGCGATCGCGGCGTAAAGCTTCTTGACCGCATCGACATAGCCATCGGGATCGACGATCGCGCCGACGTCGGCTTTCACGTCGGCCGCCAGCGCGGTCTTGGCCTTCGCCATGTTCGCCTCCCAGGCGTTGTGGCCGTAGTGGTAAATCAGCAGGCGATTTTCGACGGTCTCGGCGCTGTACCTGGTCCAGAACGCCGACAGCGCCGCCGCTTGCACGAAGGGATTGCCGCGCGCCGCAAACAGCGACTCCGCGCGCGGGAAGCGGTCCTTGAGCATGTCGGCGACGAAGCTGTCGTGCATCTGCCAGATGCCGAACGCCTGCTCTCCATGCGCGCCGGCCGCCAGCGCCGCGAAAGGCGAGGTGCCGCTTTCCTTCTCCGCGATCGCGGCAGCCCACTGCCAGTCATCGCCGGCGGCGAGCTTCATCAGACTTTCAAACATAGCGTCCATAGCGTCCTAGCCTCACTAAGTGGGTTCGTTTTTTACTGGCACGGGAACAGCGCCATATCGACCTGCCAGATCTTCGCCGACGTCGCGGCGGCAAGCAGTCGCGCTACAACGCGCTCGTTTTGCGTCGCGATCTGCACCTGGTAGAGCCCGTTCGATTGCGCAGTACCGCCGGTCGCGATCACGGCCACTGGCAAGCCGGCGGTCGTCGAGAGGTCTGCGTTGTTCGCCGCGTTGCGATGCGCCAGCTGGACGGCATTGGCCGCGGTGTCGGTCTGATTGACCGCAGTGACTGCGATTACATAGCAGCCGGGCGCGAGCTGACCGGTGTCGGCCATCACGACAGTGGCCGCGGGCGCAGTTTGCGGCGAGCCGTTCACCACGGCCGCGCCGGCGCCACCAAGCGCGTTGGCTCCGGAGTGCGAGAACGCGACCACTGGATAGTTGCACGGCAGCTCCGCGAGATCCGTGGTGGCACCCGCCAATGCCCATGTGGGTACAAGCGTGGCCACCAGCAACAGCAAAAGCATTCTGATCTTCATTTTCCCTTCTCCTACGTCGGCGTCGCAGTCGGTGTCGCGGTCTGAGTAGCGGTCGCAGTCGGTGTCGCGGTCGCAGTCAGGCAACAACAGCAGGCATGGGATCGTGCAGCCGGCGGCCGGAGCAACGCCCCGGCCGCCACGGCTACGATCGCCAGGGCAAAAAATCTCTTACGCATTCGCCTTTACGCCGCCGAAGTGCCCGGCCCAGTTGCCGATCGCGGAGCGATCGGAGGGATCGCGCCGTGGTGATCGGTGTCCTGCGAGATCTTCCGCAAGATGAGGGCATCGCAAGCCTTGCGGAAGTCTACGCAGTCCGCCAAAGCCGCTTCGCGGTACGCGTCCGTGTTTCGCTGCGAGGTCGCCGGATCGATCGACGAGCGCACCAAGTATCCGCTGTCGCTGTCAGTGCTGTCCGCAATCGCGAGCTTGTTCACGTTTTCGCTGAGCGATTTCATCCCATCCGCGATCTGCGTCTGGAATTGCTGCGAGGCTTGGCTGACGGCGGTCTGCACGGCCGCCGCGATCGCGGCGACAAGTGCCTGGTCGAGCACGACGCCGGTACCTGTGGCACCGGCCGTTGATGCGCCTGCACTCACCGAGGTTGGGTCTGGCATTTTTCACTTCCTCGTCAAAAGGTTCGGGGGCGGCGCCGACGGCGACGCCCGGTAAAGGTGATAGATCGCCGACGCGCCGGCGATGACGCCTGCGAGCGCTCCCGCGTATTGCGGCGGGAGCGCGCTGATGAACGCCGGCGCCGCCGTGGCGGCAACCGTCGCGATTACCGTGAGCCAGTTCACCTACCTGATCTGGACGTTGCCGTAGACCTCGGAAGGCGTGCGGCCGCTCACCGGCGTGGTCCCGACCTGCTGCCATCCGGCCGGCAGTGGCACGTTGGCGCAAAGCTGCGGGCTATTGATGCACGCAGTAAGAGCGCCGCCGCTGACCGACTTCACCGGCAGACCGCAAACCGTGTTGGGATCCCGGATGAGCCGGAAGCCCGCTCGGCCGCTCGCGGTGGTGATTTGGATGTAGTGCCCGCAACGGTTCCCGGTCTTGGTCGGGATGATGAGCGGGACGCCGAGCGAGCCGTGTCCGAGTTGATACGCTAGAGCTGATGGCATTGCAGTTACCTCCGAAAGTTAAAGACCCACACGTGACCCTGTTGACAGGAACGGGCTCACGCCCGATAGTAGAGACCTATGGACCAATTGTTCACCGGGCTGTGGCTCGGAATGATATGCGGCTATGTTTTCGCGGTCGCTGAGTTGAAGCGCGGCGAAATTCCTTCCTTGACCTTCAAAAAGCACGCGAGACTGTTTCTCCAGGTCGCCTTTGTGACCGCGGCCTTCTGGGGAATCGACATGCTGGTCAAGCACTGAATTCATGGCCCGCACAGCGCCTTCTGGACGTCCTTTCCGATCACAGTTCCGACCCAGTTCAAAGCCAGCTCCGTTGAGAGAGCGATCACGCTCCCAAACCAAGGGATCGATATTTCCGCCGGCAGCAACGGCAGACCTGCCGCGGCCATCAGTTTGCCGCCGATGAATGGCAGGTCCGGGCAGATGTACTGTTTCCCCACTCGCGCCGCCACACTGTAGAGATAACTGGTGGTCTGAGCGACCAGCCCCGGATATGAATTCTTCAGAGCTTGCGCGAGGTTTGCATCGAACGGCGTGCAGCAGCCGCTTATCAAGTCGAGCCCTTCCGATGGATCGCACGGCTGCGGGGAAAGTCCGGCCGGGCACGGTCCCAACGGATTGTAGGTCGGAGTCGGACTGCCCGGAGCTCTGTAATTGCAAGTCGGCTCGTCGGCTGCGCAGAAACCGCTGAGGTTCATCCGACTGCACCAGCCTTACAGCAGTTAGTGGCAGGGTCCACACTCTCGTTGGGCCGGCAAGGCTGCTCATATTCACCGGCAGGGCAAATCGGGAGACAGCATCCGGTCTTCGAATCGATCGTTTCAGTCGGCCGGCATGGAGGCGGAAACTCAGGGCTCGAGCACATCGAGCCAGGCGCCGGCTTGCAGCAATTTTTTTGCGCGGGATCCGGAACGTAGCCAGTTCCGCACGGCGCCGCGGTGTCGCCGGCCGGGCATGGCTTTGGTTGCGGACATGCGCAATTCGGATAGACCGGCACGGAGCCGTCCGGACATTGCGGGCAGACGGGCGGAGGTGGCTTGTTGAGGAACTGAAGGAAGGACGGGATGAGCGCCACCAGGATCGCGATCGCAGACGCGAATCCGCCGGCGCCGCCGACGCCGGCGACAGCGGGAGGCAAGCCGCGGGGACTGTATGGAGAGCCCGAGTAGCCCACACCGTAAGGTGTTGGCGTCGGAGCTGGATAGATAGAAGGAATCTCGAGAAAATTCTGAGCGCTCGGGATGAAGCAGCAGCCCGACGCCGGATCCAATGTATAGCCTGGCGCACAAATCCCCTGGGCGACTGGGAGTGATTCACCGAGCGGGCAGGCAGTGAGTGTTGGCATGTAAACACTTGGCTAGTGGGCGCAGCTCGTGCAGCCTCCATACGGCGTCCAGGAGTTAGGCGTCTCGAGCAACGAAGGCACCGGCGACGGCGCCAGCCCTCCGGAGCTGGGGAACGGCAGCGATTGAGCGATCTCGGCGATGACCACGCTCTCGAGCGACGGGGTCACTCCGAATCTCCAACACCCTTCCGGCGCGCAGCCGGCTAATGGAAGTCCCATAAAAACCTCATGCCGGCGCCGGGAGCGCTCCTCCCGGCGGTAGAAACATTTGCGAAGCCAGGTAGCACGTGTTGGGCATCCCCTGGAGTGCGTTCGCGAGATCCGGGAGTCCGCCAGGGCAGATGAAACAAGCTTCGACCGCTTCCGGCTTGCAGCAATTCGGGAACTGCGGATCTGCAGCGTAGCCGGTTCCGCACGGCGCCGGCGTATCGCCGGCCGGGCACGCGGGCTTGCAGCAACAGGCGTTGCCGGCGTCGTTCATGTACCCCGGAGGGCACGGCGCGCTATGTTCGCAATCGACGCCGATGTCGCCCGCGGGGCACGACAGGCAGCAACCGGGATTTTGCGGATCGGGAAATTGATTGGTCTGCGGACACTGGCCTTGAACTGACGGCGGCTCACCGGGCGGACACAGTCCCGGTGTTGTCGGCTTGCAGCAATCGCAGCCAGGAGGAGCGAGCGGATCCGCGGACGTTCCGGCCGGGCACGGCGTTCCCACTGGCAGGTTGTAGTCGCCGCTCGGGCATGCGCACTGGTTCGGGATTGACGGCTTGCAGCAATTGCAGCCTGGCGGCGACAAAGGATCCGGGACCGAGCCGACCGGGCACGGCGCTCCGAGCGGAAGGTTGTAGTCGCCGGCGGGGCACGCGCACTGCTTCGGAGGAGGCAAGCCCGGCTCGCAGCATCCCGTTTGCGGATCGATGACCTCGTTCGACGCGCACGGGATCTTATGCTCTCCCGGAGGGCAGGTGGCCGGGATGCAGCAATTCGTCTGGGGGTCGAAGGTCTCGCCGGCGCCGCACGGTTGCGCGTGCTCGCCTACAGGACATGAGCCCGAGGGCTTGCAGCACCCGGTCTGCGGATCGATGACTTCATTCGGTCCGCACGGGACCAGGTGTTCTCCGGGCGGGCATGACTTCGCGATGCAGCAGTTGGTCTGCGGGTCGATGGTCTCGCCGGGCCCGCATGGTTGCGGATGCTCGCCGTTGGGACACCCAGGCGAGCACGTGCCGCAGTTCTGTCCGCACGCCTGGCAATTTTGAAGCGTGCTCTGGAGCTGCTGGCATGGCGCGCAGTTGGCGGGGAGCGTCGGCAGTTGCAGTCCGCCGGCCATCTCAGTTCAAGGGCCGCGTCGCCGCGGCCGCGCCGTTCGCTGAGCCGTTGGCGGGCGCCTCGAGGGCTAGGTTGGTCTGCGCATCGGCCGCTCTCTTGCGCGCCGCGTGGTTCTCGAGCACGTGCCTGGTGATCGCGGTCGAGTTAGTCGTGGCCGGGTTGTTGCACGCGTCGCAGTTCGGATCGAACACGTCACGGCGCTGAGATGCTGCCTGGCGCGCGCGCTGATTTTCTGCTTTCTTGCGGCCGCCACGAGATCCTAGCGCTATCGCGTACCGATGCGTGGCGAGCTCGCCGGCGCCCTGCAAAAAATCGCTGAGGACTCCGGCGGTTTTGCCGAAGGACTCCACCTGGGTCGCGTAGAGCCTCTCTAGGGCTTGGCCTAGCGCTAGAGGATCGCTTGCCTTGCGCTCGAGCGCGGCTTTGTCGAGGGCATCTTTTACGGCGCGCTCGATTGCTTCCTGGACCTGCTGATCGGTCCATCTGCGGCGGAACCATGCCATGCGCGCAACCTATGCCGATCGCCGCGCAAGATACTAGATTGATTTTTTCACTTGAGAACCGGGACCGTGCTCGAATCCGGAACGCACTCGGCCGAGGGTCCGCGTCCAGCTGGCAGTGGCCTGGCGCAGCGCGTCGGGCTTCGACGCCATCACCCAGCCGATCGCGTCGATCAGCAAATACTTCCGCTTTGAAGCTTTGCCGATGCTCGCGGCGGTCCATCCGACCGCGCCGGTGACGCGCCGCGTCTCGACCAGGCCAAGCCCCCGATACCAGCAGCACAGCCGCAGATGGCGATTGAGACGGCGGCGCAGGGGTTCGGACAGGGTTTCCTTGCTCGACCGGTCCAGCAAGTCGCACTCCCGCCAGTCGCGATGCAGGGTTTGCAGGTCGGGACGTTGCACGATTTTTGCAAATTTAATTTCGCGCCGGCGAAGCCCTCCTTCGCCGCTCGCGCCAGCGAGCGCACTAGGTGAAGTCCGTCTTGGTTGGTGGAGAGTATGAGAGGAGGAAGGATCCGAGTTTCCAACCAAATTTTTTTGCACCGAGTTATCCACAGGTTTCGCCCCTTCCGACCGCCCCCGCGCGGCCGCGATCGCGGCCATCCGATCGATTGTGGCCTGGATCTCGGCCGGGACCTCCACCGTGCGTTTGAGTGGTAGGGAGAGCTGAGGCCCCCTGCCCGTTTTCGCCCCCTCAAATCGATGCAGCCGCCCCAGGACGCGCGAAGCGAGGGCGGTGTGATATACGTGCAGCACCGTTGCCCGTCCGCGGCCCCCTGCCCTCTCCGCGCGCCGCAGGCAGCCCATCGATTCGAGCCGGGCTACCTCGCGGCGCGCGATCCGGACGTGACAGCCTACGGCCGCGGCGAGCTCCGCCATCTTCACCTCCACCGCCACGCTCGCCGCGGCTCTCTTCTCCTCGAGCTCGCCTTGGGTGGCGAGCGCCTCTGACCCATCCAGCTCGCTGAGTGTTGCGAGCTCGAGAATCTTTTCCGCGATCAGCGTGCGCGCCCAATCGTAGCCGCGGCCGCGCGGCCGCAGTCCGTTGCGCCGCCAGTTCTGGCGCGAATGCTTCTGCATCCGCCGCGCCCACCGGCTGATCGGTCCCCTGCCCTGGATCTTCTCGAGTACTTTGCCGGCGACGTCGCCGGCGCCCTTGAGGCTCACAACCCTTCCCCGCCCTGCCCTTCATCGTCAAAGAGATCGGCTTGGTCGGGCTTGTGCGGGTCTTCTGCGGGGAGCGTGCCAATCGCGCCCCGTTTCGCGCCATGCTTCTCACCGCCACAGCGACAGCGACAGCGCGGCTCGGTCGCGTCTTCGCATGCCTGTGCCTGTGCCTTGCTGAGCGCCCTCTTTCTGTCCACGGCACTCATCGCGGCCAACTCCCGAACGCCGGCGGCGAGGCAAGCGAGTCACCAGTGACCACGATCCACTGGTCGCGCTTCAAGTCATGCAGTATGATTCGCGCGGCTGGGTATAGGATTTTGAGCAGGTCGAGGCTGGGCGCCGCGTCCCAGATTTCATGCTCGCCGCGAACCCCATCGATGATGCAAAGGATTCTGACGCTCATGGCTTAGACCTCCACGTGGCGGTCTCATTTGCAGCAGCCATGCGCGCGAACTGCGCCGATTGCTTTGAAGCGTGGCCGTCATCGCAGAACAGGCAGATGCGGCGGGGAATCGGATAACTAGGAGTGGGATTTAATGATGACTCGTTGTCA
>JBARKH010000007.1:0-1861 GCA_049801295.1 Allostellaceae bacterium
GCGCAGGACCCGGGCGGTAGCGCGTCCCGCGGGGCCGGGCCGGATCGTGGCGAAGACTTCGGCGGGCTCGACCCGCCGTAGCAGCCGCTTCAACGCCTGCAGCCCATCGCCGGTTTCGGCATCGAGCGCGGGCGCCTCCGCCGGGTCGATCTCGACTTCCTCGTCAACGGTGGCATCGACCGCTTCGACCGGCCGGTGGCGCGCCAGCGATTGATAAATCGCGCGGCCCGCCTCGGTGTCGATGCGCGATTGTAATTCCCAGCTCTCGCCGCGCGCCGACAGCTCGGTGATGAGCGTAAACAGATCGTCGCAATCTTCTTCATGCGTGCAGGTCAGAAAGGCCAAGCGGCCGTCATGCTCGATGACGCGGTCGTCATCCTCGGCGAAACCGAGTTCGCCCAACGCGTTGTCGAGCGCCCGGCGCGAGGCGACGAGGAGCACCGTGACGTGGAGCCGGCGGGTGGCTTCCGGCGCTTCCTTCTCGTCGGCCATCGCGTCTCCTTCGTCCAATCGAATGTAAGCAGCGAGGCGTGGTGCGCAACCGGCGTGATCAGCCAACCCGGCTTTCGCCGGACCGGCTGATGCGTACGTCGCGGTGTATCCCAATATTCATCACCAGGCCAAACCCGAACATCACCGTGACCATGGCGCTTCCGCCATAGGAAATCAGCGGCAAGGGTACTCCGACCACCGGGATCAGACCCATAACCATCGCCGTATTGATGAACGCATAGAGGAAGAAATTAACCGCGATCCCCAGACCAAGCAGCCGGCCGAACTGGCTGCGGCTGCGCAGCGCAATCGCAAACGCGTAAGCGATTAAGAGGACATAGAGCGAGAGCAGCGCCAGCCCGCCAACCAGCCCGAATTCCTCGGCGATCATCGTGAAGATGAAGTCGGTCTGCTTCTCCGGCAGGAAGCTGAGGTGGCTTTGGGTGCCGAGCATGAAGCCCTTGCCGAAGACGCCTCCCGAACCCAGCGCGATCTTCGATTGGAGAATATGATACCCGGCGCCGAGCGGGTCGCGGTCCGGGTCGAGAAAGGTCACGAGCCGGGTTTTCTGGTAGTCGCGCAACATGGACCAGGCGAGCGGAGCCGCGGCGGCGGCGGCAAGCATGCCGCTTGCGAATACCCACAGCCGGACGCCGCCGAGGTAGAACAGAACCGCGCCGGAGGCGACGAGCATCATCGCGGTGCCGAGATCGGGCTGTTTCAATACGAGGGCAGCCGGGACGACGACCATCAGCGCCGGGACGATGAGGCGGCTGATCCTCCCGGTATATTCGGGGGGCAGGCTGTGAAAATACCGGGCCAGCGCCAGCACCAGCGCGATTTTCATGATTTCCGACGGCTGCAGCTGAATAACGCCGAGGTCGATCCAGCGCAGCGCCCCCATGCCGGTGATGCCGTGCAGATCGACGGCGATGATCAGCAGGAGCGACCCGCCATAGATCCAGTAGGCGGCGCGAAACCAGTAACGCACGTCGATCAGCCCGGCCACGATCATCGGCATCAGGGCGATCGCGAAATGCGTCATCTGGCGTGACGCCCAAGGGTGCAGGTTGCCATTCGCCGCCGAATACAGCATGGCAAAGCCGATGCTGGAGATCGCGGTGATCAGCAGCACCAATCCCCACTGGATCGCGCGGATCTTATCCGTGAAGGCGAGCTCGGGCCGGCTGATGTCGGTGGGGAAGGTCGCCATCTCTTACAGCCGGTGCGGGACGGCCGCGGCCAATGTCGGCGCCGGCGCCTCGGGCGGTGCGCTCTGGGACACCACATTGGGCGGTGGTATGCGCCGCGCCGGGTCGCGCCGCTGCACCTCGACCAGGACGTCGCGGCAGATCGGCGCCGCCACTGC
>JBARKH010000008.1:0-1544 GCA_049801295.1 Allostellaceae bacterium
TTGGGCGTGTTGGACACGCTCCTCGACATCAACCAGCTCGAGGCCGGGATCGTCCACCCGGAAAAGGTCGATTTCCCGATCAACGACTTGCTCGAGCAGCTGAGGATCGAATTCGCCTATCATGCGCAGGCACACGGTCTCCTCTGGCATGTGGTTCCCTGCCGCCTGAGCATTTGCAGCGATCCGCGCCTACTCGAGCAGATAATCCGCAACCTGCTCTCGAACGCGGTGAAATACACCGAGCGGGGCAAGATCCTGCTCGGCTGCCGGCGGCGCGGCGACAAGCTGCGCATCGAGGTTTGGGACACCGGCACCGGCATCCCCGCGGGGCAGCTTCACGCGATCTTCGCGGAGTTCCATCAGCTCGACAATCCTGCCCACGAGCGCAGCCGTGGCCTCGGTCTCGGTCTGTCCATCGTCCAACGCCTGGGGAATTTGTTGGGCCATTCCGTCGATGTCCGTTCCCGTCCGGGCAAGGGCTCGGTCTTCGCCGTCGAGGCACCGCTCGGACGCGAGCAACCTGGAGCGTTACGTCAACGCCGCCAATGGGGCACGGTGCAAAACGCAAGCTGCGACGCCGCGATCCTAGTCGTCGAGAGCGATCCGTCGGTGCGTGAGATGCTCGATCTTCTCTTTGCGGGCGAGGGTTATCGCACCGCGGCCGCTGCGGACGGCAAGCAGGCACTGGCGCTGGCGCGGGCGATAAAGCCCGATCTTGTCGTCGCCGACTACAGTTTGCCAAACGGCTTGACCGGCCTCCAGGTCATCGCCGGCGTGCGCGAAGCCCTCGGCCGCGAGATTCCCGCTGTTATTTTGACCGGCGACATCTCGACCGACACCATGCGCGAGATCACTCGGCAGGGCTGCGTGCAACGCAACAAGCCCGTCAGGGCGGAGGAGCTGACGCACTTGATCCAGTCCCTTCTCGCCGAACCGCGGCAACCGACAGTGCGAGCGGGCTCGCCGCCGCAGGCCGAATCGAAAGGCGATATGCTACGGCCAACCATCTTCGTCGTTGATGACGAAGGGTCGGTGCGCGGGGCGATGCGCGAGCTGCTTGAGGAAGAAGGGTGGTCGGTCGAGGTCTACTCAAGCGGCGATGGGTTCCTTGAGGCCTATCGCCCTGGCCGCGAGGGATGCCTCGTGGTCGATGCCCGGATGCCACGCATGAGCGGGCTCGAACTATTGGAGCGACTCAAGACCGCGGGCGGCGGGCCGCCGGCCATCATGATTACCGGCCATGCCGACATCCGACTGGCAGTTCGAGCGATGAAGGCCGGTGCCATGGCTTTCCTCGAAAAGCCGGTTCAATACGATGAACTGGTCGTCAACATCGAGCGGGCCTTGGAACTGACGCGAAATTCGGCCGCGCTTTCGTCCTTGCGCGAGGCGGCTGCGAGGCGGATCGCAGGCCTGACCTCGCGCGAGCGCCAGGTCGCCGAAATGGTCGTCGAAGGCAATCCGAACAAGCAGATCGCTTACGTCCTCGGTATCAGCCAAAGGACCGTCGAGACCCATCGCGCCACCGCTATGAAGAAGGTCGG
>JBARKH010000009.1:0-14665 GCA_049801295.1 Allostellaceae bacterium
CCACACGACCGCGCCGGCGAAGGCGATCGCGAAGAGCACGAGCACACCGGCGTGCGCCCACCCCGGCAATTGCGGCAGCACATCGAGAAGTGCGAGGACGGCAAGGATGCCGAGGACGCACAACGCCGGCCAGGCCGCCGGCCACACCCGTTCCCAGAAGAGCGCGGCGCGCGCCAGCCGCAATCGCAGGGCGAGCAGGCGACGGTTTGGCCCCTGTGGCGATGACCCGGAAGCGGCGGAATCGGTCATGCGGCGCCCCGCTTGTGCGCGGGCTCAAGCGGATCGGCGAGCCAATCAGGAATGGCATCCAAGCCGAGCATCGCCTCATAGCTCGGCCGCGCCCGGATCACGGCAAACCGGCTGCCTGAAACGAGCACCTCGGGCACCAGGAGGCGGCTGTTGTAGGTCGAGCTCATCACCGCGCCATAGGCGCCCGCACCGGTCAGCGCCACCAGATCGTTTTCGGCCAGCGGCGGGAGGTCGCGCCCGCTGGCAAAGCTGTCACCGGTTTCGCAGATCGGGCCGACGACATCGGCCGGGCTCAGCACGGCGCCGGGGGCGGGCAGCCGAACCGGAACGATATCGTGCCACGCATCGTAGAGCGCCGGCCGGATCAAATCGTTCATCGCCGCATCGACAATGACGAACCGCCTCGACGCGCCGTCCTTGACGTAGATCACCTTCGCGACGAGCAATCCCGACGGCCCGACCAGCACACGCCCGGGTTCGAACGTGATCTCGACATCGAGCGTGCCGAAAACGCCCTGTACCAGGCGGGCATAATCCTTTGGCTCCGGCGGAGTTTCCGTGTGATAGCGAATACCGAGGCCACCGCCGAGATCGACGCTCCGTACGACGAGCCCGACCTGGCGCAGTTCGACGATCAGCTCGGCTAGCCGCTCGAATGCCTCCCGGAAGGGACCGAGACCGCCGCCGGTCTGGGAGCCGATATGCACCGCGAGGCCGACCGGCTCGATGCCCGGCAAGTCCGTCGCGAGCCGATAGGCATCGACCGCGTCCTCGATGTCGATGCCAAACTTGTTTTCCTTCTTGCCGGTCGAGATCTTTGCGTGGGTCAGCGCATCGACATCCGGATTGACCCGGATCGCGATCCGGGCAGTCGTGCCCCGCGCCGTCGCCACCTCGCTGAGCCGGTGCAGCTCCGGAACCGACTCGACATTGATCTGGTGGATGCCGGCGGCAAGCGCGGCGTCGAGCTCGGCGCGGGTCTTGCCGACGCCGGAGAAAACGATGCGTTGCGGCGGGATCCCAGCGGCGAGGGCCCGCCGCAATTCGCCTTCGGAGACGACGTCGGCGCCGGCCCCGAGCCCGGCGAAGAGGCGCAGCACGGCAAGGTTCGAGTTGGCCTTCGCCGCATAGCAGATCAGCGGGCGCGCCGGCGCGAACGCGTCGGCAAAGGCGTGATAGCGCGCGGCGAGGGCATCGGCGGAATAAAGGTAAAACGGCGTGCCGACCGCCGCGGCGACGCGCGCGACCGGCACCCCTTCGGCAACAAGCTCGCCGTCGCGATAGGGAAAGAAATCAGGCACTCGGATAGGTCCTGGGATAGGTGTTCGGCTGGTCGGGCGGCGGCTGCGGCGCGCCCTTCTTGCCGCACCCGGCGAGCGCCACTGCGATGAGGGCCACGATCAGGACGCGGCCAATGGCAGCTCGCACCGGCATCCTGCGTCCTTCGAGACGCGCCCCTGCGGGACGCTCCTCAGGATGAGGGAGATTTGAGTATTGCATAGAAGCTTACCTCATCCTGAGGCGGCGTGCAGCACCGTCTCGAACGACGGACAGCGCCCCGTCGACGCTGTAATCATCCGAGAAACCTCTTGCGCGCTGCAGCGGCCGCTTCGCGCACCCGCGCGGGCGCGGTGCCGCCAAAGCTGGTGCGGCTGGCGACCGAGCGGTCGATTTCGAGCACCTCGTAAACCGCCTGGGTAATCGCCGGCTCGACCGCTTGCAATTCAGCGAGCGGCAATTCGGCGAGGGTGCAGCCCTTGGCCTCGGCGCGCTTAACGATCTCGCCGGTGAGGTGGTGGGCGCGGCGGAACGGCAGGCCCAGCGTCCGCACCAGCCAGTCGGCGAGGTCGGTGGCGGTGCTGAAGCCGCGCGCCGCGGCTTCCTTCAGCCGCGCGCGGTCGGGGCGCAGGTCGCGCACCATGCCCTCGGTCGCGGCCAGGCACAATTCGAGCGCGTCGGCGGCCTCGAACACCGGGAGCTTGTCCTCCTGCATATCCTTTTGATAGGCGAGCGGCAGCCCCTTCATCACCGTCAGGAGCGCAACAAGCGAGCCGTTGAGGCGTCCGGTCTTGGCGCGGACCAGCTCGGCGGCGTCGGGATTGCGTTTTTGCGGCATGATCGAGCTGCCGGTGGTGAAGGCGTCGCTAAGCCGGATAAAGCCGAACGGCTCGCTTGACCACAGCACGACCTCCTCGGCAAAGCGCGACAGATGCATTCCGGCGAGCGCGGCGGCGGCGAGAAACTCGATCGCGAAGTCACGGTCGGCGACGGCATCCAATGAATTTGCCGCCGGGCGATCAAAGCCGAGCGCGGCGGCGGTGGCGTCGCGGTCGATCGGGAAGGCGGTGCCGGCGAGGGCGGCGGCGCCGAGCGGGCATTCGTTGAGGCGCTGCCGGCAGTCGGCGAGCCGCGAGCGGTCGCGCCCGATCATCTCGACATACGCCAAGAGATGGTGCCCCAAGGTCACCGGCTGGGCGATCTGGAGGTGGGTGAGGCCCGGCATCACCCAATCGGCATGGGCCTCGGCCTGGTCGAGCAGCACCGCCTGCAAATCGCGCATCGCGAGATCGCTGCGCTCGATCGCGCCGCGCACCCATAGGCGGAAGTCGGCCGCGACCTGGTCGTTGCGCGAGCGCGCGGTGTGAAGGCGCCCGGCGGCGGGGCCGATCAGCTCGGCGAGCCGCGCCTCGATGTTGAGGTGGATGTCTTCGTTGGCCTCCTGGAACACAAAGGCGCCGCTCTCGATCTCGCCGCGGATTTGCGCTAGACCCTTGGCGATCGCCGCGCCATCTTCCGGCGAGACGATGCCCTGCGCGACGAGCATCGCGCAATGCGCCAGAGAGCCGGCGATATCCTCGGCGAAGAGGCGTTTATCGACATCGATCGAGGCATTGATGCGGCGCATGATCGCGGCCGGACCGCCGTCGAAGCGGCCACCCCACATCGGATTGGCTGGGTTTGCCCTGGGGTTGGCTCGGTTGGGCACCGCTCTCCTTGTGCTCCTGTGCGCACTCTCGGCGGCCCCGGCGGCCGAGGAAGAAAAGATGAGGCTCGGCGAGTTTATCCCGGTGCGCCCGCCGCAGCCAGCGCCAGCGACCGCGTTTAGCGATATCGACGGGAAGCCGGCGAGCCTGGCTGATTTCACGGGCAAGCCGGTCGTCGTCAATCTGTGGGCGACCTGGTGCCAGCCCTGTCTCAAGGAGATGCCCTCGCTTGAGCGCCTGCAATCCGGGCTCGGCGGCAGGATCCTCGTCGCGGCGGTCTCCGAGGACCGCGCCGGGGCCAAGCGGGTCGGCCCCTTTGTCGCCGGCATGGGTCTAAAAGAGCTCAAATTCTACCTCGACCCGACATCCGATCTCGCCCACGCCCTCCACGTGCGCGGGCTGCCGACGAGCATCCTCATCGATCGAACAGGCCGGATGGTCGGGCGGGTCGAAGGCGCCGCCGAGTGGGACTCCGCGGCGATGATGGCCGTGCTCAAACCGCTGCTGGAGAGCGGCCTGGGCGCGCTCAACGGGGCGGCGCGCTAAGTACCTCGCGCAGGAAGCGGCCGCCGCGTTCCAGCCCTTCCGGATCGATCGCATGCGCGGTCCCGACGCAGGCCAGGGTCTCGACCGGGACGTTTGCGGCCTCGAGCGCGGTTTTCGCGGCGGCGAGCGACTCGAACGGCACCAGCGGGTCATCGGTGCCGTGTACCAAGAGCACCGGCGGGCGCGAGCGCAATTCCTCCGCCAGCAGATCCGGCGCCAGCAGCCGGCCGGAATAGCCGAGAATGCCGGCCAGCTTCTTCGCGCGGCGCAGGCCGACGAAGAGTGCCATCATCGTCCCCTGCGAAAAGCCGACCAACGCCGCCTCGCTCTCGTCGAGCCCGCGTTTCTCCAATTCGTCATCGATGAACGCGTCGAGCGACGGTGCGGCAGCGCGTACCCCGGCCAGCACCGCCGGCGCGGTGCGGTCCTGGACGCTGAACCACTGATATCCGTAGGGCGCCATGTCGCAGGGAAAGGGCGCGTTGGGCGAAATGAATTCCGCCTCCGGCAACAGGCGCCCCCAATATTGCTGCAACCCAATGAGGTCGTTGCCGTCCGCGCCCAGACCGTGCAAGAGGATCACGAGGCGGGTGGGCTTGCCGCCGGCAAGTGGCGGGCGGGAGGGACCGGACAGGGTCATCAGCATCGGCGGGCTCTTTCTTCTGCGGTACAGGGCATCTGGGCGAGAGGCATATCCGATCCCAGATATCGCTGTCACCGGTCGCCGCTCGCCTTGGCGATAATTAGATCGAGCCAAGTTGATCGCACAGCACTCTAACCACATCGTCGTCACCCGGTTTGCGCCGAGCCCGACCGGGTATCTCCACCTGGGGCATGTTCGCTCGGCGCTTGAAGGGTGGCGGGCGGCGCGAGAAGCGGGCGGGCGGTTTTTGCTGCGGCTCGAAGACATCGATCATACCCGCTGCCGCGAGGAATTCGCCGCCGCGATCATCGAGGATCTGGCCTGGCTCGGCCTCGACTGGGACGGCGCCATTCGCCGGCAATCGCAGCATTTCGCCGATTACCACGGCGCGCTCGCGCGCCTGGAGGAAGCCGGGCTGCTCTATCCCTGCTTCTGCACGCGACGGGCGATCCAGGCCGAGATCGCGCGCGCCGGCGGTGCCCCGCAAGGCGCGGGGGGAGCGCCCTATCCCGGAACCTGCCGCCATCTCTCCCCGGCCGAACGCGCAGAACGGCGCGCGCTTGCATCCGATTACGCGCTGCGCCTCGACGTTGCGGCGGCGATTGAGCGCACAGGGCCGCTCTCCTGGAGCGAGGATGGAAGGCAGGTCGAGGCCCAACCGACGCTACTCGGCGATGTGGTGCTCGCCCGGAAGGAGATGCCGACGAGCTATCATCTCGCGGTCACGCTCGATGATGCGCTGCAAGGCGTGACGCTGGTGACCCGCGGCGCCGATCTCTTTGCCGCGACCCATATCCACCGCCTGTTGCAGGCGCTGCTCGGCTTGCCGACGCCGCGCTACCGGCATCATCCGCTGCTGACCGACAGGCACGGACGGCGCCTCGCCAAGCGCGATGGCGCGGTGACGATCCGAGCGATGCGCCAGGCCGGGATGACCTCGGCGGAAATCCTCGCGGCGGCTCAAACGAACGGGCGGTGAAGCCCGCTCGCGACATCGAGAAATTCGGGGTCGTCGATCGAGATCAGCCCATGCCGCAGGGCAAAATCGAGAAACACTAGGTTCACATCGAATTTGAAATCGTTGGTCGCGCGGATGCGTTCGATGACCCTCGCGGCCGGCATCAGCTCGAAATCGACAACCTCGCCATCGCGATTCTGCGGCACGAATTCCGCCGGCAGTTCGAGGTCGTAGACAAACAGCACCCCGTCGCGGATGCCGATGTCGTTCTCCATGAGGTAAGTGATCGCGCCGACCGGCACCGCGCGCTCGATGAGGTTCGCCGGAATCCCGGCCTCCTCCTCGGCTTCCTTGGCGAGGGTGGCGGCGACGCCATAGCCGTTGCCGATCCCGCCGGCGACGAGATTGTCGAGCTTGTTGGGCGCCAACCGCTTGCCCGGCGAGCGCCGCCCGACCCACAGATGCACGCGGCCGCGCGCGCGGCGATAGCCGTTAAGGTCGACCCCATAGGCGCGTGCGCCGAAAAACGCCACCGCGCCGCGGTCGACCCGAAACACCGGCGCTTCGCCCCAGCGCGGAGCCACATCGAAGGTTTCGTTGCGCCATTTGGGCACCCGGTTTTCGAGGACGAGCGCCTCGACCACCTCGTCGACGGCGGCGCTGACCGTGTCGACATCGCCGCGCGCCACCAGACGCACCCGGTCCGTCTCGACTTGAAACACCTCGCGAAAGCGGGCGAGCGCGGCGGCATTGTCACGGCGCAGCCAGCCGATCCGCCGCTCACCGGCAAAGAACGGGACGACGCGGGCGCGGTCGAAACTGTTGCAGGCGCGGATATGGTCGGCGAACGACATCGCGCCCGGGTCAGAGGGAGGCGCGGGTTTCGCTGGTCAGCACGGTTTCGACGCCGACGATCTGGCGCATCGAGCGCGCGATGTAGCCGGAGAGGTCGCGGCCGAGCCCGCCGATTTGCACATCGATCATCAGTGCCTCGCCCGAAACCGTGCTGTGCCATTTGTGCGGGACGAGGCCGCGCTTGGCAAAGAGCTCGACGACGCGCGGCATCACGCCGGTTTCGGCGCGGGCCTGGACGGAAAAACAGACGCAGAGGGGAGAAAGTTCCCGGTCAGCGTGGGTTGCAGGAGGAAGCGGCAGGGAAGACAACATCGCGAAGATCCTCGACGATTTGATGGCGAATCAGCACGGCCCGAGCCCTTCTGGGGCCCGGGTCGGTAATTCGCCGCTCGCCGGCGTGTCGCGTTGCCTGGATCATGCTCGACATGTAGCCCTTGCATCGGCCCGGGTCAAGCCGACCCGCCCGCGTTGAACCCGCCGGCGCGGTCTCTATAATCGCCCCGGAATGCTGAACGAACCCTGAATGGGAGGTTGCGCCATGGCGGTCGTGTTGGGCACGGACGGCTTCCGCTACGAGGTCCATGACGGCTGGGCGAAACTGCCGCCGGGGATGGAATTCAACGCCGACGTTGCCGCCGTCGGGGTCGATAAGCACGACAACGTCTATGCCTTCAACCGCGGCAAGCACCCGATGTGTGTCTTCGACCGCGAGGGCAACCTGTTGCGCACCTGGGGCGAGGGGATCTATCCGCGCGCGCATGGCGTCTTCATGGCGCCGGACGACACGATCTGGCTGACCGACGACGCCGACCACACGGTCCGCCACTGCACCCTCGACGGCAAGATCCTCTTGACGATCGGCATCCCCGGCAAACCCTCGCCCTACATGAGCGGCGAGCCGTTCCACCGCTGCACCCACACCGCGATGTCGCCCAATGGCGACTACCTCTACATCTCGGACGGCTACGGCAACGCCCGCATCCACAAATTTACGGTGGACGGGAAATGGCTGAGCGCCTGGGGCGAACCCGGCACCGACCCCGGCAAGTTCAACATTCCGCATAACATCTGTTGCGATCCCGACGGCTGGGTCTATGTCGCCGACCGCGAGAACCACCGCGTCCAGGTGTTCGACGGCAACGGCAAATACGAGACCCAGTGGAACAACATGCACCGCGCCTCGGGCCTGTGCATGGAAACCGGCACAAAGACGCCGCGCTTTTATGTCGGCGAGATCGGCCCCGACATGGCGGTCAATATCGATATGCCCGGTTGCGGGCCGCGGGTCAGCATCTACACCCAAAAGGGCGAACTCCTGGCGCGGCTCGGCCATGAGCACGCCGGGCTCGCCACCGGCCAGTTCATTTCGCCCCACGGGCTCGCCGTCGATTCGCGCGGCGACATCTATGTCGGCGAGGTCTCCTACACCAACTGGGGCCGCCGCGTCCGCGCCAAGGGCGAACCGATCCCGCCCGGCCTCAGGAGCCTCCAAAAGCTGGTGAAGGTGGGGTGACCCGCCAAGGGGGCATAGGTCATGCCCAGTTATCTATTTGGGTGGAACCCGCACATCTGGCCGCGGGACGAAATGGCGCAAGACCGCAGCAGCGTCATTGCTGGCGGAACCGTTACCTATGATTGGCAATGCGCCAACTCACACGCGCAGTCCGGCGACTTGGCCTGGATAATGCGATATGGAGCGGGTGTCGCGCCCAAGGGGATCGTCGCTAGAGGTGTGGTCACCAGCAAGCCATTCCCGGACCATCATCCCACCCTCCCGCAGAGGATGACGCCGCATGTGAAAATCAAGCTCACGGAAATCAGGCAGGATGTTGTTCCACTATCGGCGCTGGAGCAGGCATATCCAAGTCAAACATGGAACCCGCGGCTATCCGGCATCCTGATCAAACTCGAGGCGGTCAGATGTCTCGAACACCTGTGGTGATAATCGTGTGAGCGTTCCGTCATCCTGAGGAGCGCCCGCAGGGCGCGTCTCGAAGGACGCACGGCGGCGCAGCCTTTTATCGGAAGGGATCATGAGCGCCTATCTTTACATCCTTCGCTGCGCTGATCGCTCGTACTACGTTGGCACCACCGTCGGCAGCTTGGAAAAGCGGGTCGCTGAGCATCAGGTTGGCGCGTTCGGTGGCTATACAGCCCCCCGGCGACCTGTGGAGCTTGTGTTCCATCAGCATTTCGAAAGGCTAGAGGATGCTGCCGCGGCTGAGCGGCAGGTGAAAGGCTGGCGCCGCGACAAGAAAGAGGCGCTGATCCGTGGCGATTTTGCCGCGCTGCCGACCTTGGCTCGGCGCTACGCGACGGCGGCGCGTCCTTCGAGACGCGGCCTGACGGCCGCTCCTCAGGATGACGATTGACATTAAACCGTTCAGCCAAAACGAGGGATAATATGCCAGACAACCCGCGCTGGAAACGCCGCCCGACCGGTTCGACCTGGGGCGATTGGGGGCCTGACGACCAGTTGGGGCGGCTCAATCTGTTGACCCCGGACAAGGTGCTGAAGGCCGTCGCCGAGGTGAAGGAGGGCCGGGTTTTCTGCCTGTCGATCCCGCTCGACTATCCCGGCGGCACGCTCGTTAACCCGCGCCGCCACCCGCCGCGGCTCACCGCCAACAAGCGCAACGGCATGCCCTACATCGCCTACCCGCTCAATCGCGAGGACCCGCAGCTCCTCGACGTCATCTGCGACGACATCGTCGAGATGACGCTGCAATATTCGACGCAATGGGATTCTCTGGCCCATGTCGGGCAGCTGTTCGACGCCGATGGCGACGGGGTACCCGAGATCGTCTTCTACAACGGCTACCGCGCCGGCGAGCACATTATCGGCCCCACGGATTACCGCGGCGGCGGGGCGGTCGAGCGCGGCGAGCATATAGGCGCGACCAAGCTCGGCATCGAAAACATGGCGGCGCACGGCGTCCAGGGCCGCGGCGTGATGATCGACCTCGAAGCCCATTTCGGCCGCGGTGAGAAATTCGTCAGCTATGACGAGCTGATGCGCATTATGGACGCGGACAAGGTCGAGGTAGGCGAGGGCGACCTCGTCTGCTTCCGCACCGGCTACGATCGCGTCATCCTCGGCATGAACAAAAACCCCGATGCCGCGACCTTGGCCGCCAACCCCTGCGCCGCGCTCGACGGGCGCGACGAGCGCATCCTCAACTGGATCACCAAAACGGGAGTCGTCGCGCTCATCTCCGACAACCGCGCCGTCGAAGCCGCACCCTCGCGGCCCTGCGAGGGCGAGGACCATTGCGCCTCATTGCCCCTCCACGCGCATTGCCTCTTCAAGCTCGGCGTCTATTTGGGCGAGATCTGGCTCCTCTCCGACCTCGCCGACTGGCTGCGCGCCCACGGCCGCTCGCGTTTCCTCCTGACCGCTCCCCCCTTGCGCCTCCCCGGCGCCGTCGGCTCCCCGGCTAACGCGGTGGCGACGGTGTAAGTCGGGCAGTGTCTCTGAGACACCACCGCGGGTCGTCCGGCTTGCGCTCGTAGCTGTAACGCGTTACATCACGCGAGACCACAAGATTGGAAGGCCAAATGGCTGAGGCTGCTGAGCGGATGAAGTCAATGCGTGAGCGCCGACGCCAGCGCGGCCTGCGGGAGCTGCGGCTGGTCGTGCCGGACGCGCGTTCCGAGGTGGTGCGTGCCCGGATCGCCGAGGAGGTGGCGCGCCTCGACGCGGACGACGAGCGGGAGGCCCTCGATTGGATTGAGGCGGTCGGGGAATTCGACGTCGATGCGGCGCGGTGATGTAGTAACCGTCGCGGTGCCGGGCGATTACGGTAAGCCGCGCCCCGCAGTAATCGTTCAAACCGACGCATTCCCGGCAGCTCACACCTCGGTCGTGGTCTGCCAGATGACCTCGGCTCTGGTCGATGTGTCCTTTCGCGTCACGATCGAGGCCGCCCCGGACAACGGGTTGCAGGCGACCTCGCAAATCATGGCCGACAAGCCCATAACGGTGCGGCGGGAAAAGATCGGACGGCGAATCGGGCGTCTCGGCGCTGCGGAAATCAGCCGGTTGAATGGAGCCCTGACCTTCGTGATGGGCCTGGCGGACTGAGGCGTGCGCGGCCTCCTCGGCATTGCCGTCATCCTCCTCTTCGCCTGGGCGATCAGCGAGGAGCGCTTCCGCGTGCCGTGGCGGATCGTTGTCGTCGGGGTGCTGCTGCAATTCGGCCTCGCCCTCGTGTTTCTCAAATTCCCGCCGGCCGGGGCGGCGTTCCTGCTCTTGAACCGCGCGGTCGATGCGCTGCAGAAGGCGACCGATGCCGGCACCGGCTTTGTTTTCGGCTATCTTGGCGGCGCGGCGCTGCCGTTCGCCGAAACCAAGCCCGGCGTCAGCTTCATTTTCGCCTTCCGCGCGCTCCCGTTGGTGCTGGTGATCAGCGCGCTTGCCACCCTCCTCTTCCATTGGGGGGTGTTGCAGCGGATCGTCCAGGGTTTTGCCTGGGTGTTGCGCCGCTCGGTCGGGGTCGGCGGGCCCTTGGGGCTCGGCGCCGCGGTCCACATTTTTGTCGGCTTTATCGAGGCGCCGCTGCTGATCCGCCCCTACCTGATAACCCTCGAACGCGGCGAATTATTCGCGCTGATGAGCACGGGCATGGCCGGGATCGCCGGCACCGTCATGGTGATCTATGCCGCGCTCCTCGGCTCGGTCATTCCCGATGCGCTCGGCAACATCCTCATCGCCGCGGTCATCAGCACTCCGGCCGCGCTCGCCCTCGCCGCCCTCATGGTGCCGTTTCACCCCGACCCCTCGCCGATGGCGCAGCTGACGATGCCCGATCCGCCGGTCAGCTCGATGGATGCGATCGCCAAGGGGACGCAAGACGGCATCGTCTTCCTCGCCAACATCATCGCGATGCTGGTGGTGCTGGTGGCGCTTGTCAGCCTCGCCAACAGCGTGCTCGGCCTCTTGCCCGACCTCGCCGGCGAGCCCATCACCTTGCAGCGGCTCTTCGCCTACGCCTTCCAGCCGGTGATGTGGCTGATCGGCATCCCCGGCCCGGAGACCGCGACCGCTGCGGCGCTGATGGGCACCAAGACCGTGCTCAACGAGTTCATCGCCTATGTCGATTTTGCCAAGCTGCCGGCGGACGCGTTGAGCGAACGCTCGCGCATCATCATGACCTATGCGCTGTGCGGCTTCGCCAATTTCGGCAGCCTCGGCATCCTGATCGGCGGGATGGGCGCGATGGTGCCCGAGCGCCGCCCGGAGATCGTCGCCCTCGGGCTGCGCTCGATCCTCTCGGGGACGCTCGCGACCTGCATGAGCGGCGCCGTCGTCGGGCTTCTGTAAATTACCTGCCTGCCGGATAACTCCGCGATTCGACTCTTGTTCACTTGTCGCCGGGGCTGATAGCATCGACGTCTTGAAAAGTGCCAACGGCCACCGGGCCGCCAAGAGCACGATGAAGCGGGAGGAAGCCAATGACGATAGCCGAAACGTCTCTGGTGGGCCTGTCCGATATCGAGCACCGTCTGCAATTGCGCCGGGCCGTGGTCGCCGGCACCGTGGGCACGATAATCGAGGCCTACGATTTCCTGCTTTACGTTCTGGTGGCGCCGCTCGTCTTCGCCAAATTGTATTTTCCCCATTCCGACCCGCTGGTCGGAACATTGGAAGCGTTCAGCATCTACGCCGTCGGGTTTATTTCCCGCCCCGTTGGCGCGGCCCTCTTCGGCCATTACGGCGACCGTATCGGACGCAAGGCGACCCTGATCGCGACGCTGTTATTGACTGGGCTGTCGACCTTCGCGGTCGGGTTTGTCCCGGGCTACGCGTCGATCGGGATCTGGGGCGCGGTCATCCTCACCGTCGTGCGCTTCATCCAAGGCATGGGGATCGGCGGCGAGTGGGGCGGCGCGACCCTCATCGCGATGGAATGGGCGCGAACCAACGCCAACCGCGGCTTCATCACCGGCTGGACCCAATGGGGCGGCCCGGCCGGCCTCTTCTTTGCGAATATCGCGGTGCTCGCGATGAGCGCGATCTCCGGCGACCAGTTCCTCGATTGGGGATGGCGGGTGCCGTTCTGGATCAGCATCGTCATGGTCGTGGTCGGGCTCTACATTCGCCTCGGAATCCTCGAGACACCGGTGTTTCAGCGCCTCGTCGACGAGGAGAAAGTGTCGCGCGCGCCGGTCATCGAGGTGATCCGCCGACAGCCGAAGGAGATCATCCTGACGGCGCTCTGCCGGATGGCGGAGCAGGGCCCGTTCTACATCTATGCCGCCTTTATCTTCACCTATGGCACGACGGTGCTCCACAGTTCCCGAAATCTCCTGCTCGCGGCGCTGATGGTTGCGACCGGGCTGTCCGCCGTGACGATCCCCCTATCGGGATATATTTCCGACCGGATCGGCCGCAAGCGGATGTATCTGATCGGCACGGTTGCGATGGGGATCTTCGGTTTCGTCTACTTCGCAATGCTGAACACGGCGATCCCGGCGGTGATTTTCCTCGCCATTATCGTGTCGTTCATCCCGCACGACATGATGTACGGGCCGCAGGCGGCGCTGATCGCCGAATGCTTCAGCCCACGCCTGCGCTATAGCGGCTCCTCGCTAGGTTTCCACCTGTCGTCGGTCATCGCCGGCGGGCCGGCGCCGCTGATCGCCACCGCGCTCTTTGCGGCGACGGGGTCGGGCTATTCGATCGCGATTTACATCCTCATTTGCGCGATCGTCAGCGTTTCCGCGACGGTGATGCTGCCCGATTACACGAACCGCGATATCTCGCAGGAGGACGTGTACGCGAGGGCGACGGGCCGCGCCTGAGCGCTTGTCGCGACCCGTTCCGTCGACTACCCGAGCGGCACGACGAGCTTCTCGGCGCGGGCGCGGATGTCGTCGGGCCAGCGCGCCGGACGGCGCGCCTCGAGATCTAGGTTGACGCCATATTGCCCGAGATACGCCACCTCGGCGCCGCTGCGCGGGTCCTCCATGCGGTGGATCATGCGTAGGGACGAATTGCCGAGATGGGCGATCCCGCTCCGAACGAGATAGGGTTCGTCGAGCGCGAGCGCACCCGAGATCCTCAACGCCAATTCGAAAGTCGAGAAGCCGCGGCGGCTTTTTTCGAGATAGGCGGCATCCATGCCGATGGCCGCGGTGGCCTGAAGGCAGGCATCGGTCAGACGGTGGACGATCGCGGCCAATGCGAAGCGGCCCTCGGCGTCGAGATCACTTGGCTTGACCCGGCCGCGCGCCGTCGGGATGAACCCCGTGGTCCCCTGTGGCTCGGGGCGCGGCTCGGCCGCCGGGCCCTCCCAGACGCCCAGCCGGTCGGCGATCGCGCTCCGCTGCGCTGGCGACAGCGCGCCCGCCGGCAAGTCCCAGCGCTCGGCGATCCAGGTCACGGTTTCGTCATTGGCCGAGTCGACAAAGCGGTGCCCGAGACGCAATCCCTCATCGACACCAAGCGCCGCGCTCTCGACATGAAAGCTGCTGCCGGCGCGCAATTCGCGCGCGAACCGGACATCGAGATGGCGGGTAAACCCGGCGCCGCGCAACAATTCGCCGAGCCCCAGGCTATCGGCCAGATTGCGCTCGGCCTCCTCCAGCCGGTCGAAATAATAGGCGATCGTGAAATGCTCGGTGACGTCGCATTCCCACGGCGGCACGGTGCCGCGATAGGTCTCGCTCCAGTTCTGCATTGATCAATCCGCCTTCCTCCTAAGCCGCGCCGCGCTCACGCCGCTCGGGGAAAAGGCCGAGCAATCCCTCGCGTGAGGCTGGGCACACCCCACGCTCGGTGACGAGCGCCGTCACGAGCCGCGCCGGGGTGACGTCGAAGGCGAAATTCGCCGCTGGGCTGCCCGCCGGGGTGAGCCGCACCTCGACCCGCTCTCCCGCCTCGGTCCAGCCGGCGAGGTGGGTCACCTCGCGCGCGCTCCGCTCTTCGATCGGGATTTGAGCGCCGTCCTCGATCTCCCAGTCGATCGTCGGCGACGGCAGCGCGACATAGAACGGCACGCCATTGTCGCGCGCCGCCAGCGCCTTCAGATAGGTGCCGATCTTGTTGGCGACGTCGCCGGCGCAGGTGGTGCGGTCGGTGCCGACGATGCACAGATCAACCTCGCCCCGGCGCATCAGGTGGCCGCCTGCATTGTCGGCGATGACCGTATGCGGCACGCCGTGCTGCCCCAATTCCCAGGCGGTGAGGCTGGCGCCCTGGTTGCGCGGTCTGGTCTCGTCGACCCAGACATGAACGGGGATGCCCGCGTCATGGGCGCGGTAGATCGGCGCCAGCGCGGTGCCCCAATCGACAGTCGCCAGCCAGCCGGCGTTGCAATGCGTCAGGATCTGGACCGGGCGAGGTCCGCGCTTGGCGAGCGCGGCGGCTTCGATCAACGGAAGGCCATGCTCGCCGATCACGCGGTTGATCGCGACATCCTCCTCGGC
>JBARKH010000010.1:0-1935 GCA_049801295.1 Allostellaceae bacterium
GCGCATAGGCGGCGGCCGCCCGAAACACCAGCGGCCCCAGCACCACCAGAAAGGAAAGCGCCAACAGCGCGATGGCGCTGACCAGCACGTAGCCGATCGATTCCAGCCGCAACAGCCACCAGCTTCGCTCCTCGACCAGCCCGTAAGCGCGGTTGAGCCCGATGCGCAGGCTTTCGACCCCGCTCGAAGCGAAATACACCGAGAGCACGGCGCTGATGGTCAAGACGCCCCCGCGCGCCGTGGTCAGGACGTGGCGAATCTCGCCGGCGATCGGGCCTGAGACCTGCTGCGGCCAGGTCCCGACGATCAGGCGGGCGACTTCGTCGGCGAGATTGGCGGAGCCGACGAAGCCGGCGAGCGACGTCACCACGATGAGAAACGGGAACAACGCCATCAACACCGACAACGCAATGTGGCTGGCGATGGCCCAGCCGTCATCGCGGTTGAAGCGATAGAAGGCCTCCAGGGCGACGCGGTAGCTCAGGCGGAAGGTATTCAACGCGGGCGGCCTCTGCGGCGGGGACTCAAATTCCTTGCCGGCACGATAGCTCGCCGGCAAGGAGCCCGCATCGGCGTCGCGCGAGCGGTCGACGGTCGTGAGGCGCAATCTGCATGGGAAATATTGCTTTTGTGCAGTGCACGCGCCATGTTGGCAGCTCGTCCGGGGCCGTCTATCAAGCTCATCGGAGCTATTTATGCCGCTCGCTGCTTTCCCCAAGTCCGTCGACCACGAACTGATCGCGACGCTCGGCCAAGTGGTTTCAGCCGTGGACGCCTTGTTCGCGGATGCGCGCCGGGCGGTCGCCGAACGGGTGATGCAGGACGGCCGCACGGTTTCGCGGGCGCTCGACCGCGAACAGCGCGCCACGCACGGTCTCGCTTGGCTCGCGACCTATGTCGAGGCGCTGCGCCAGCTCGCGGCCTATGCCGAACGCCTCACCGCGAGCGGCAATTTCGGCGAGATCGAGGAGCTTTTGGTGCGCGTCGGCGCCGGCGAATATCTGGCGCAGATTTTCGGCGGCATTCCCATGAGCCAGGGCGAGATCGTGCGTCTCGCCGACCTCGGGCTTCCTCCGGCGGCAGCGGCGGCGCGCGTGACGCCGGCGGTCGAGCATCTGATCGCGTTCGGCAACACCGCGCCGCGCCGCGCCCGGCTGGTCGAGCTGATAAGGCTGCAGCACGAGGCGACCATCGGCGCCTGCGGCCTCGACGAAACGCTCGATTCGATCCGCGAGGAAATGCGCAAGTTCGCCGACGACGAGGTCGTGCCGCATGCGCACCAATGGCATCTGCGCAACGAGTACATTCCGCTCGATATCATCGGGCAGATGTCCGAGCTCGGCGTGTTCTCGCTCACCATCTCCGAGGACTACGGCGGCATGGGGCTCGGCAAGGAATCGATGTGCGTGGTCTCCGAGGAGCTGTCGCGCGGCTATATCGGCGTCGGCAGCCTCGGTACCCGTTCCGAGATCGCCGCCGAGCTTATTCTCGGCAGCGGCACCGAAGAGCAGAAACGCAAGTGGCTGCCGAAGATCGCCTCCGGCGAGGTGCTGCCGACCGCGGTGTTCACCGAGCCGAATACCGGCTCCGATCTCGCCGCGCTGAAGACCCGCGCGGTGCGCGAGGGCGATGTCTACAAGGTTTACGGCAACAAGACCTGGATCACGCATCCGGTGCGCGCCGACCTGATGACGCTCTTGGTGCGCACCAATCCGGCGGAGAAAGGCTATCGCGGCCTCTCCATGTTGCTCGCGGAAAAGCCGCGCGGCAGCGACCAGAATCCGTTTCCGGCCACCGGCATGACCGGGACCGAGATCGAGGTGCTCGGCTATCGCGGCATGAAGGAATACGAGATCGCCTTCGACGGTTTTGTCGTGAAGGCGGAGAATCTCCTCGGCGGCGTCGAAGGGCTCGGCTTCAAGCAGCTGATGGCGA
>JBARKH010000011.1:0-8169 GCA_049801295.1 Allostellaceae bacterium
CGAGATAGCGCGCGATCAAGGCGTCGATCAGGACCGCCGCGGCGCGCACCGCCTCGCCATCGCCCCCGACCCGCCGCCCCACCCGGCGCTCCAGCACACGCCGCAAATTCTCCGCCGAGCTGGCATAGCGCTCGAGATGGCGCAGCGCCCATTTCTCGAGGAGCGCGTGATCTATCGGCGCGGCTGCGGCGGCCTCCATCTCGCCGGGAGGCCCGGTCAACTTTGGCGGCGATCGCATCGACCCGCACTACCCTCCGTGCCTGGCGCGCCATTCTCCCCGATCAGGGACGCCGCGAAAACCCCCGAGACCTCGCTGGCTCCCGCGCGCGAATTGACAGCGCTCCCGGCGATCCTCATACTCCGCCGCTTTCCTGCCCGATGCGTCGGGGCTTGGCCCGACCGAGCCGGCGCGGCAAGGAGAGCGGCGATGATGCGCGTTCCCGGCATGATGAGCCGGCATCGGATGGCGGCCGGGAGCGGGCCGCGGGCGGACCGGCGACGACGATAACTCGCCGCGCCGAAACCTGTCCGCAATTCAAACGCATCTGTCGCGCAGGAGGACCACCGTGATTACAGCTGTTATGCCGACCTATGGTCGGTGGGATGTCGCCGTCGATCGGGGCGAAGGCTGCCACCTTTACGCCACCGATGGCCGCAAGTTTCTCGATTTCACCAGCGGCATCGCCGTCACCTCGCTCGGCCATTGCCATCCCCGCCTCATCGACGCGGTCACCGCCCAGGCCAAAAAGCTGTGGCATGTCTCCAACCTCTTCCAGATCCCCGGCCAGCAGAAGCTCGCCGAGCGGCTCGTCGCCAGCAGCTTTGCCGACACCGTGTTCTTCAATAATTCGGGCGCGGAGGCGGTCGAGCTTTCATTGAAGGTCGCGCGCAAATACCAGAGCGCGACCGGCCACCCCGAGCGCTACCGGGTGATCGGCTGCCACGGCTCGTTCCACGGACGCAGCTTTGCCACCCTCGCCGCCGCCGGGGCCGAGGCCTACCTCAAGGGGTTCGGGCCGGTGATGGACGGGTTTGATCACGTCGCCTTCAACAATCTGAACGAGATGCGTGGCGCGGTCACCGACGAGACCGCGGCGATCCTCGTCGAGCCGGTGCAGGGCGAAGGCGGCGTGCGCGCCCCCTCGGCGGATTATCTCAAGGGTCTGCGCGCGATTTGCGACGAGTTTGGCCTCCTCTTGGTGTTCGACGAGGTGCAGTGCGGGATGGGCCGCACCGGCAAGCTCTTCGCCCATGAATGGGCCGGCGTCAGCCCCGATGTGATGGCGGTGGCGAAGGCGCTCGGCAACGGCTTCCCGATCGGCGCGTGCCTCGCGACCGAAGCCGCCGCGATCGGCATGGTCCCGGGCACCCACGGCTCGACCTTCGGCGGCAACCCGCTGGCGGTCGCCGCCGGCAACGCGGTCATGGACGTGATGCTCGAACCGGGGTTTTTCGACCGCGTGCAGCGGGTGTCCCGGGTGCTGCAAGACCAGCTCTCAACCCTCGTCGGCGCCTATCCGAAGCTGTTCGCCGAATTGCGCGGCTCGGGGCTCCTCCTCGGCATCCGCTGCCAACCGGAGCTGACTGCCGGCGATTTCGTCGCCAAGCTGCGCGCCGAGGGGCTCCTCTGCCTGACCGCCGGCGAGAATGTGTTGCGCATCCTGCCGCCGCTCATTGTCGGCGAAGCCGAGATCGCGGAGGCGCTCGGCATCCTCAACAAGGTGGCTCGGGAATGGCCCGCATCGTGAGAGCGGTGGCCCCAAGGGCGAATGGTGGCAGGGCGCTGTTCGGGGAGCGGCGGGAAGCTAGCCCGCCGCGCCATTTCCTCGATATCGACCAGTACCAGACCGGGGATCTGCGCAGCATTCTCGATCTCGGCTTTGCCTACAAGAACGGGCGGCGCGATCGGCCGCTCGAAGGCAAGACCCTGGCGCTCATATTCGAGAAGCCGTCGACCCGCACCCGTGTGTCGTTCGAGGTGGCGATGCGCCAGCTCGGTGGCGACACGATCGTGCTCGGCACCGCCGACAGCCAGCTCGGCCGCGGCGAGACGATCGCCGATACCGCGCGCGTCTTGTCGCGCTATGTCGATGCGATCATGATCCGCACCAACCAGGCCGAAAAGCTCGACGAACTGGCGCGCAATGCGACCGTGCCGGTGATCAACGGCCTCACCGACTCCTCGCACCCCTGCCAGATCATGGCCGATGTCATGACCTTGCAGGAAAAGAAGGGGCCGCTCGCCGATTGCGTGGTGGCGTGGAGCGGCGACGGCAACAACGTCGCGGTCAGCTGGATCCATGCCGCGGTCCGGTTCGGTTTCGCGTTGCGGCTGGCCTGCCCCGCTGCATTGCCGCCGCCCAAGCCGGTGATCGACTGGGCAGGGCGCGAAGGCGGCCGGGTCAGCCTCCACCGTGAGCCGGAAGCGGCAGTCGCAGGCGCCGATTGCGTCGTCACCGACACCTGGGTGTCGATGGGGGTCGAAGCCAGCGTCAACCGCCACAATCTGCTCGCGCCCTACCGGGTGGACGAGCGCCTGATGGAACACGCCAAGCCCGACGCCATCTTCATGCATTGCCTCCCGGCGAAGCGCGGCGAAGAGGTCACCGCCGGGGTCATCGACGGCCCGCAATCGGTCGTCTGGGACGAGGCGGAAAACCGGCTGCATGTCCAAAAGGGCATCCTCGCGTGGTGCCTGGCGTAAGGCCATAGTGCCCCTCTCCCGCATTGCGGGAGAGGGTGGCGAGCTGCGACAGCGGCGAGCCGGGTGAGGGTGGTCCCCACCTGAAACACCCTCATCCTCCCATCGCTCTCCAGCGGTGCGGGCGAGGGGTGATCAGCGCGGAGTTTGTGAATTTGCCCATCGAGTCCGACCCGAGACGCGACGATCTCGTCCAGCCCTTTCAAATCGATCCCTTTGCGCTGCGCGGCCGCCTGGTGCGGCTTGGGGCCACGGTCGACCGCATCCTGTCGCAGCACGACTACCCGGAGCCGGTCGCCGCGATCCTCGGCGAAGCGATCACGCTCGCCGTGGTGCTCGCCGGCGCCCTCAAATACGACGGCATCTTCACGCTGCAAACCAAGAGCGACGGGCCGGTCCGCCTCATCGTCGCCGACGTGACGACCGAAGGCGCGGTGCGCGGCTACGCGCAGTACGACCGCGCACGGCTCGATCCGGTGGGTGCCGCGCGGTCCGGCGGCAGCCCCTCGGTGCCGGACCTTATCGGCAAGGGCTATATCGCCTTCACCGTCGACCAGGGTGAGAATACCGAGCGCTATCAGGGCATCGTCGAGTTGATCGGGGGGACCCTTGCGGAATGCGCCCAGCATTATTTCCGGCAATCCGAGCAGATCCAGGCCGGAATCAAACTGTCGGTGGCGCGCGCCGGGCATGACGGCGCCTGGCGCGCCGGCGGATTGATGCTGCAGCGGGTGCCGCCCGAAGGCGGTTACACGGTCATCGCCGACGATGTCGAGGATGGCTGGCGGCGCGCGATGGTGCTGATGAGTTCGGCGACCCCCTCTGAGCTCGTCGATCCCGCGCTGTCGCCGCACCGGCTCCTCTTCCGCCTCTTCCACGACGAAGGCGTGCGGGTTTTCGCGACCCACCCGATCGAGGCGCGCTGCCGCTGTTCGAGCGAGCGCATCGGCCGGATCCTGCGCTCCTTCCCTGAGGACGACATCGAGGAAATGCGCAAGGACGAGGTCATCTCGGTGACCTGCGAATTCTGCAACACCCGCTACGAGTTCGCCGGCCGCGATTTCGCCCCGCTCGCCTCGGCATGAATGAGAGCCCGCAGCGCGAGCCGATCCCGGTGTCGCCCTGCCTCGGCATCTGCCTGATGGACCCGAAGACGCGGAGGTGCCGCGGCTGCCTGCGTACGATCGAGGAAATCCGGGACTGGTACCGGGCGACCCCGGCCGAGCAGCGCGCGATCTTGAAGCGGCTCGTCGCGCGGCGCGCCGCGGCGAATTCCGGCTCATGAGGATCTGTTGGCTCGGGGTGGCGCTCCTCCTCGCCGGTTGCGCCGGAGTGGAGGGCTGGATCAAGCCCGTGTGGACCAACGCCGATTGGTCCAAACCGGGTGCCGACGCGGCGACGACCGCGAGCGAATATCAAGACTGCCGCGGCGTCGCCGGGACCGCGGTCAAGATCGACGCCGACATCGATCAGGATATCCAGGCCATCCGCCCCAACGATTTGCAGCGCTCCGGCGCTTTCCGCGCCGCCGCGCAAACGATGCAGGAGCACACGACCAACCGCGCCGGAGCGATCATCGGCGCCTGCATGCGCGCCAAGGGCTTCACCCAGCCGCGCTGACTAGCCGCGCAGCCAGAGGTCGAGCGCGGCGATGGCGCCCGCCGCCCAGCAGTAGATCGCGAACGGGATCAGCGCATCGTCGAAATTATGGCGGCGGAAATAGCGCATCAGGAAGGCGACGCTGGCATAGGCCGTGACGCCGGCGGCGATCCCTGCACCGATCGCCACCGCGCTGATCCCGCCGCCGGGTAATGCCAGCAGCTTGGGCACCTCCAGGACCGCCGCCCCGGCGATAATCGGGGTGGCGATCAGGAACGAGAAATGCGCCGCCTCGCGGTGTTGGAGGCCGGCGAACAGCCCGCCGACCATCGCCGCGCCCGAGCGCGAGATGCCGGGGATGAACGCCGCGCACTGCCAAAATCCGATCGCCAGCGCGCCGCGCCAGCCGAGGGCGTTGAGGCGCTGCTGACGGCTATTCTCCGATTCCTCCTCGCGCATGCGGTCGCCGACGAGCAACAGAAAGCCGTTGGCGATCAAGAACAGGGAAGCGATGAGGGGCGAGGCAAAGAGGCCGCGAACGAGCTTTTCCAGGGTGAAGCCGATCACCACCGCCGGCAGCGTGGCAATGACGATGAGACCGAAGAGCCGCCGCGCCTCTGCCGTCGACCTGCTGCTCCTCCCGCCGAGGCCGGTGAGCCCGGCCGCGATGAACAGCCAGTCACGCCAGAAATACAGGAGGAGCGCCGTGGCGGTGCCGACATGGAGCACCACGACGAACGGCAGAAAGGCCGCCGCGTGCTGGTCGACCGGCCAGCCGAACAGCGACGGCACGATCACCGCATGGCCGAGGCTGCTGATCGGGAACAGCTCGGTGATGCCTTGCAGGACGGCAAGGGCGAGGGCGTAGAGCGCGGCCATGGCTCCGCTGGCGAGCGACCTGATGGTTGATGGGCCGCTCGATGCGGCGTGCGCTATTCATAGAGGAAGGCAGCGATGTCGGCCACCCCGCGCGGGACGCGGGCGGGTTGCAATGGCCTCGGTTGACACCGCTGGGCCGGCTCCATCATGGTGCCGAGCCGCATTCAGCCTCTATCGGACTTAGCCGATGACCGATCCCGATCTCGCCGCCACCGTCGATTCCGCCTGGGAAGCCCGCGAATCGATTTCGCCGGCCACCAAGGGCGCCTGGCGCGATGCCGTCGAAGCTGCGCTCGAGGGGCTCGACGACGGCAGCCTGCGCGTCGCCGAGCCCGATGGGGCCGGCTGGCGGGTCCACCAATGGCTGAAGAAGGCGGTGCTCCTGTCGTTCCGCTTGAACGACATGGTCGAGATCCCGGGCGGTCCGATCGACCCCGAGCGCGGCGCCGCCAAATGGTGGGACAAGGTGCCGTCCAAATTCGCCGGCTGGTCGTCGAACCGCTTCCGCGACGCCGGGTTCCGCGCCGTTCCCGGGGCGATCGTGCGGCGCTCGGCCTATATCGCGCCGAACGTCGTCCTGATGCCGAGCTTCGTCAATGTCGGCGCTTATGTCGGCAGCGGCACCATGGTCGACACCTGGGCGACGGTCGGCTCCTGCGCCCAGATCGGCCGGAACTGCCACCTCTCCGGCGGGGTCGGGATCGGCGGCGTCTTGGAACCCTTGCAGGCCGAGCCCGTCATCATCGAAGATGATTGCTTCATCGGCGCGCGCAGCGAAGTCGTCGAGGGCGTCATCGTCGAAAAGGGCGCGGTCCTGGCGATGGGCACCTTCATTAGCTCGACCACCAAGATCGTCAACCGCGACACCGGCGAAGTTCATCTCGGGAGGGTGCCGGCGTATTCGGTGGTGGTGCCGGGTTCGCTCCCCGGCAAACCCTTGCCCGACGGCAGCCCGGGCCCGAGCCTCTATTGTGCCGTCATCGTCAAGCAGGTCGACGCCCAGACCCGCGCCAAGACCGCGATCAACGAGTTGTTGCGGCTATGAACCCTGAAATGAGGCCGGTTTTGCAAAGCCGTAACCGTCACCGCCGCGAAAGCGGGGGTCCAGGGCAAGCGTTCCAGCCATTGTCATCCCTGGATTCCCGCTTTCGCGGGAATGACGGTTTTAGGTAATGAGCGCGTCCGCGACCGCCGGCCGGCATAACTGGGCGATCGACCCGGTCGATCTCGCCGCCGCGCTGATCCGCCGGCCGAGCGTGACGCCAAAGGACGAGGGCGCGCTCGATATCGTCGCGGGCCGTCTCGAACGGCTCGGTTTTGTCTGTCATCGCCTGGTGTTTGACGATCCCGGTCCCAATGGCGAGGAAACCGCCCCGATCGCCAACCTCTACGCCCGTATTGGCACCGGGCGGCCCAATCTGTGCTTCGCCGGCCATACCGATGTGGTGCCGCCCGGTCCCGCCGAGGCGTGGTCGTTCGACCCCTTCGCCGCGAGCCTCTCCGAGGGTGCGCTGTGCGGCCGGGGCGCGGTCGACATGAAAGGCGCGATCGCCGCCTTCATCGCCGCCGCCGAGCGGTTTCTCGGGGCGCAGGGTGAGGCCTTCGCTGGATCGATCAGCCTCCTCATCACCGGTGACGAGGAAGGGGTCGCGGTCAACGGCACCAAGAAGGTGCTGGGGTGGCTGCGCGCCCGCGGCGAAATTCTCGATGCCTGCGTCGTCGGCGAGCCGACCTCGGCGGCCGCCCTCGGCGACATGATCAAGATCGGCCGGCGCGGCAGCATGACCGGCCGGATCACCGTCGCCGGCACCCAAGGCCATGTCGCCTATCCGCATCTGACCGACAACGCGGCGCACCGCCTGATCGCGCTCTTGCAGGCTCTGGTCCTCTCCCCGCTCGATCCCGGCACCGAGCATTTTCAGCCTTCCAGCCTCCAGGTGACGACGATCGATATCGGCAATCCGGCGACCAATGTCGTCCCCGGTCAGGCGCGCGCCACCTTCAACATCCGCTTCAACGACCAGTGGACGAGCGAGAGCCTCAAATCCTGGGTCGCCGACAGACTGGCTGCGGTCGGCGGCAACTATCAGCTCGCCTGGGAAGTCAGCGGCGAATCATTTCTGGTGCCTCCCGGCCCGGTCAGCGACTGCCTCAGCGCCGCGATCGGCGCGGTTACCGGCCGGGTTCCCGAGCTCAGCACCACCGGCGGCACCTCCGACGCGCGCTTCATCCACGCGCATTGCCCGGTCGCCGAATTCGGCCTCGTCAACCTCACGATGCACAAGGCCGACGAGCGCGTCGAGATCGCCGACATCGCCCAGCTGACCGCGATCTACGAGGGTTTTCTCGAGCGGTTTTTCGAGGCGGCATGAATTCGGCGGCGTGGACCGAGGTACAGCTGGCGGTCGGCGGCGCCTTGCGGTTGGCCGTCGGCGACCGACGAGGCCTCGGCCTTTTCGACGTCTCGATCGACGGGTTCTGGCGCTCGTTTCGCGCCGGGGCGATCTGTTACCCGCCTTACCTCTTGCTGTTGAGCTTTCGCGTTTCCGGCCCGCTATGGGATGCGTCGGGGGTCGCCTCGATCCTTGTCGTCGAGACGATCGCCTATGTGATCTCCTGGGTGGCATTCCCGCTGGTGATCCTGCCGCTCGCGCGCCAGCTCGGCCGCGACGACCGGTTTCTCGCGTTCATGGTCGTCTACAACTGGTCGCAGATCCCGCAGACGGCGCTGGTGGTGCTGGTCGGGCTGGATAGCGCGACGGGGCTGCTGCCGGCATCGGGCGCGCACTTCGCGGGATTGCTCGCCGCCATCGCGACCCTCGTCTACGAGTGGTACATCGCCCGCGTTGCGCTCGCGGTCACCGGCGCGCAGGCGACGCTCGTCGTCATCATCGATCTGGTGCTGAGCAGCGCCCTGGGCCGCGTCGCCGAAGCGCTCTACTGAGCGGGGTCGTAACGGACCTCCACGAGGGTCAGCCCCGCCGCCGGTG
>JBARKH010000012.1:0-3299 GCA_049801295.1 Allostellaceae bacterium
ACAACGTTGCCATACATCCCGTCCCGATCCCGGATCAGGTAGCGTGGGGGCCTCGTTCCACGGGAAGGCCTCTGTGATCTGCCGTGCGATCCATTCGGCCGTCGGGTGGGCTGTCACATTGACCCAGACGAGCTCTCGCCGAGCCAGCCGGACGATGACCAAGGCATACAGCACGTCGAATCCAATGGTCGGCACCACAAATAGGTCCATGGCGGCAGTCCGCGGCGCGTGGTTGCGCAGGAAGGCCGCCCAGCTCTGACCAGGCGGTCGTCATCCCTCTTCCTGGCCATGTATTTGGCGACCGTCGACTGAGGTTTTCGGTACACACACGGTCAGATCTGCAGCGCGTGATCGGTATCTGCATAGGGTAGCTTGAGCGCATCGGCGACGGCGCGGTGGGTGACGCGCCCGGCGTGCACGTTGAGCCCGGCGCGCAGATGCGGGTCTTCGCTCAGCGCCTGTCGCAAGCCCTTATCCGCCAGCGCGAGCACGAAGGACGTGGTCACGTTGCTCAGCGCGAAAGTCGAGGTGCGTGCCAGCGCGCCTGGCATATTGGTTACGCAATAGTGCACGACACCATCGACGACGTAGCTCGGATGCGAATGCGTGGTCGGCCGCGAGGTCTCGGCGCAGCCGCCCTGGTCGATCGCGACATCGACGATCACCGCGCCGGACTTCATCGCCTTCACCGTTTGCGCCGAGATCAGTTTCGGCGCGGTCGAGCCGGGCACCAGAACTGTGGCAATCACAAGATCTGCGCGACGACAGAGCAGTTCGACAACGTCTCGCGTCGAGAACAGCGTGCGCACACGATTGCCAAACTGGGCGGCGATGCGGCGCAGCGCCTCCGGATTGCGATCCAGGACCGCGACATCGGCGCCCATGCCGCAGGCGATCAGGGCGGCGTTCGTTCCGGCGACACCGCCGCCGAGGATGACGACGCTTGCCGGGGAAACTCCCGGCACGCCGGCGAGCAACACCCCACGCCCGCCGTTCTCCTTCTCGAGGCATCGCGCACCCACATGCGGCGCCATCCGGCCGGCGACCTCGGACATCGGCGTGAGCAAAGGCAGCGTGCCCTGAGGGCCGGTCACCGTCTCATAAGCAATCGCGCTGACGCCGGCTTTCATCAGATCCTCGGTCTGTTCACGGTCGGGCGCGAGATGCAGATACGCGAACAATACCTGGCCCTGGCGCAACTTCTTGCGCTCTGCCGCCGGCGGCTCCTTCACCTTCACGATCAGCTCGGCGCGGCCATAGACGTGATCGGCATCAGGCACGATCTCGGCTCCGGCGGCCTTGTAATCGCCATCCGGCAGGCCCGCCCCCGTTCCCGCGCCCGCTTCGACCAAGACCTGATGGCCCTTGTCGGTCAGTTCACGCACGGTCGAAGGTACGATGCCGACGCGGTATTCGTTATCCTTGGTCTCCTTCGGCACTCCGACCAGCATGGCGAATCCTCTTCGTGCGAGCTCGACGCGAACCTTGCGTCGCTGATAATCTATACAATGCAGATAGCCCCGTCCTTGGGGAGGATCCATTCAGGCCAATTTGTGCGTTCGCGAATGTCCGAGATAACAGAAGTCGTCCGCCCCCACCGGCCTCACGAGGCTAGCCGGCGCGGTCAGGAGGCCAACCCGCCGAGCACAGTCTCGGCCTTTTTCAGATCGAGGCTGCCTAGGCCTTTGGTAAACCAGCCATGGACTGAAACGAGAAGATCGCGGGCCTCATCCCGCTTGTCCTGATCGCGCCCTGCTTATTGCGGCGCGGAAATTAAGGCCAAATCGTAGAGTCACTCCGGACCGCTACCACTGACGGCCGGTCCCTTGAGTTCAATACCGTTGCCTTCCAGGTCTTCCAGGTAGATCGACGGGCCTTTGCCCTCGGCACCATAGCGCAAAGCCTCCGGACCGAAGGTGATGCCTTGCTCCGCCAAATGTTTGGCGATTGCCGCTACGTCGAACGGTTCAATTCGTAGGCAGAAGTGATCGAGGTTGGCTCCGTTGTTGCTCGATAGACTGCCTGCCGGCCCGGCATCGTCCGCTGGCACGATGTCGATGAGCGCGTGGCCGGCTCGAAGCTGTGCCAGTTTGCCCTGCCGCATTTCCAAGCTCAGGCCGAGCGCATCGAGGTAGAACCGTTCCAGTGCCGCCGGGTCGGCCGCGCGCAGCACGACGTGATCGATCCCAACAATCTTGAAGGGTGCCATCATGGCAAGCTCCTTTTCTGGCGCCTAACCGATCCTACTGCCGTACCTTACAGCCGCTGGGGGTCATTTTGATTGGCGGATCGATTAGGGAGCGACGGTGTTGAACACCTCGCGAATACGGTCGCGCGTCGCTGTATCTCCGAGCGCGGCGATCAGGAGCAGTCGTGCTTTCGGCCCTTTAAGATCGCCGGCGAAGATAGCTCCGGCATCTTCGAGGTCGCGCCCGCCGCCGCCGGCTCCGCCATAGACGGGGCTGACGCGGCCGATCGGGCAACGCGAGGTGATCACGACCGGCAAACCGTCGCGGCAAACACGCCCGAGGGCCTGCCGCAGAGACCGCTGATCGTCAAGACGCGCCGGAACGGCCGCGCCGTAAGAACTCGCCTCGACCCTCGCGGCCGAGCCACCGCTGGCCATCGACAATCAGTTCTCCGCGCGAGAACACCTTCTTGACCCGCCCGGTAACCGACCGGCCCTCGAAAAGGCTATAGTCGATACGGCTGTGATGCTCGGCCGCGCGGATGGTCCAAGTCTCGCCGGGGTCGAACACCACGATATCGGCGTCCGATCCGACGGCGATGGTGCCCTTCCTCGGAAACAGGCCGAACAGTTTCGCCGGCATGGTCGCCGTGATTTCGACGAAGCGATTGAGCGACATGCCGTGCTTACCGACGCCGCCGTCGTAGATCAACGGCAAGCGGGTCTCGATGCCAGGCGCGCCGTTAGGGATCTTGCTGAAGTCGGCGCGGCCCTGCTGCTTCGAATATTTGATGCCGTACGGCTGCTCGTTGAAGCAGAATGGGCAATGATCGGTCGAGACGACCTGCAGGTCATCGGTGCGCAATCCCCGCCACAATTGCCGCTGGTGATGAGCATCGCGCAGCGGTGGCGTCATCACGAACTTGGCGGCGTCGAATCCCGGCCGGTCATATTTCTCATTCGTGAGGAACAAATAGTGCGGGCAGGTTTCGGCATGAACCGGAATGCCGCGGTCGCGGGCTTCGGTGACGGCGGCAAGCGCCTCGCCGGCCGAGAGGTGGACCACGTAAAGCGGCACCTCCGCCAGTTCGGAGAGACGGATGGCGCGATG
>JBARKH010000013.1:0-3864 GCA_049801295.1 Allostellaceae bacterium
AGCGGCACGCTCACCGTCACCGACGGAACGCATACCATCCACCTCAAGCTGCTCGGGCTATACACGACGAGCAACTTCACCCTTGCCACCGATAATCACGGCGGAACCCAGGTCACCGACCCGCCGGTCGCGAGCGGCTCGCCGCTACTGACCTTCGCCGATATCGCCGCGGCCGGCCCGCACGCCGGAACGGCAACCCCGATCGACCCGCTGAGCAATTTGCCGGGCGCCATCGCGAGCAACGAGCAAGCCCACGCCGGCCAGACGCTGCTCGCCACCGGCCCTCCCGGCGGGCCGGGCGGCGACCACAATTCCTTGCTGGGGGCGCCGCGCTGAGGGCAGTCGGTCGGCCAACCGCGATACCACCGATCTGACCCGTTAATCCGACGTCCTACCGGAGCGTCCGGAATCGGTGCCTTGGCGAGAGTTGCGTTCCGTATCGGCGCCGGCGCGGCCGATACCGACGATCAGATCATCTATATCAGGGCCACTGGAGCGCTGACGTACGACCCCAACGGAACCTTTCCTCGCTGACCGCGGCTACTTCAACGGCGATCAGGTGCTGGCCTATAAGGACACTGGCTGCTGCGCTGTGTGCCCAAGACGCTGACATCCGGCAACGCCGAGCGCGACTTCTACACTGGGCGGGACTTCATCTACGATGCCGAGACGGATCATCACACCTGCCCGGCCGGCCAGCACTTGACGAGAGGAGACCCTCTCAGACAGGAGACCTCGACCTCGACGGCCGCCTGCCAGGAAGCGGTTTCGTTCCGCCAGCGTCTATGCTTACCTCAGCGGTGAAGTCCCTGTCGCGCAAAAGCGATGATCGATCGAACGTTCCGCTTGCTGCTTGCCGGATGTCTGCTTTTCGGTGGTTTGCTCGCCCGCGTTGCCAGTCAGCCAGGCGTATTCCCTGGCCATCACCGAAAGACCCGTGAGGTGCGAGGTCACATCGCCGTAGGACCAATTGAACCCGGCGCCGAACGGATCCTTGGCCGCGGCGATCTAAGCGGCCATCTGCCCCGCCAAATCAGCGAGGAGGTCGGCCTGTGTGACCTTTAGAGCCGGATTGCGGGCGAGCTGGATCGCCCGATACAGCTCAAAATGGGCGAGCCCACTTACGTCGTAGAGATTGAGCGTGTCGCCCTGGTCGTTCGGTCCGTGGATATAGCCATACGCCCAGTCAGCCGCCAGGGTGAGGTAGTAGGCCGGATTGGTGTGCGGGAGCCCTGGCGGAAGACTGCCGCCCTTGAGCGCGAAGTAGAGTTCGGTCGCGCCGAGCTCCAGGTCGTCGCGCCATTCGGTCTCCGGGTAGAAATCAAATGGCGCGACGGTGAGCAGGTTGCCGGTTGGCGCGGTATTGGCGAGGTCGAAGATCGTCTCCGCGGAGAGGAGGCACCAGTTCGCATAGGCCGGGTCACTCGCCTTGAAGATATGGTAGCACAACGCGAAAGCGGCGGCGAGCCGGCCCGCCAGATTGGGGCTGATCTTCGTGCCCGCCGGCCCGGCCCTGAAGACAGGGCGGCTGCGGATCTATCTGTAGGTCGCGCTGGTCCCGCCGTACGTGTCGTCAGCCTGCGGCAACCGCCACAGATCATGGTCGCTGAGAAAGCCGTAGCTCGCGAAATCTGTGCCGATACCCACTTGGTAATAAGCCGTTTTCGTGCTCTGGTCCCACATTCGCTGGAGCGAGTCGAGGCCGAACCGGGCTTCCGCAGTAAAATTCGACCTGGTCGAACCGCCGCCCATCTGGTTCGGGAAGTCGCGGATACCGACCTCCATCACCGCCAATGCATAGCTCGTCGTCTGGACGAATTTGAGATAATCGCCGGCATCCCACCAGCCGCCCGAGGCATTGATCACCGTGCCGGTCGAACTCAGCGCGCCGACGATATTGTCGTTGGTATCGAATTGCGGTGCTTTGTAGACAGTCGCATTGACATCGTTGAGATGGCCGGCCGCGCTGCGCAGCGGCGAGGCGATGAAGTTGGCTCCGTCTCGCTCGCTTCTGGTAGAAATGCAGCGTGTTCGCGAGCGGTACCGAGTACAGCGCGGCGGGTGTCCCGACGGGAAATTCCAGCGAGGTAGCGACGACCGCGCCGCTGACGCTAACGCGATAGCTGCCGGTGTTCGAGATCTTGAAGTCGATCGGATAGATCGAATAGGCGCCCCAGTTGCCCCGCTTCAAACCGACGATGCCAGTGGCAAAGACGATGCCGCCCACATCCTTGACGGCGAACTCGACGCCGCTGACCGCTGCCGAGCTCATCAGATAGGCGCGCATCGGCTGACCGATCTCGTAGCCGACCTGGCTGACGCGGATGTAGCCGGTTGCCGCCTGCGCGGTTGCGGCGAGGCCGGCGAAGACGGCGACAGCGACAGCGAGGCGGCGGAGCGGGCGGTTCCGTCCGATCATCGTGTCCTCACAGTCCGGGTCGAGAGAGGGTTCGGGGCCGCCCCTCATCCTAGCCTACTGGGGGCTTGGCGGGCCAAGATATCCCGTCGGAATTTCAATGGCGTGAGAGGCAGCACCGACAGCCAGAACCCGGTGTGTTATCGCTGAGGACTGACCGGTTCATCGTTCGCAGCCAGCCACGACGCCGGCATCCCTCGATCCTCCGCCATGGATCGGGGTCGTGGGGAAGAATCCGGGTGAGGGTGGTGAGGATCGCGAGCGGGGGCCACACCTTGCTCGGACGGCAATTTCGCCAGCGCGTCGAGTTGGCAATATCAACATCTTGCGCCGGGGGATTTACATCGGAGGTCGGCTCCGGTCAAAGGTTGTCAAACTGAGGTTCTCGATGTCCGCAGCCAATACAGCGGGAAATGAGCGAGGAAGGTCGTTCAAGAAAGGCCAACCCGGCAATTCGGCAAAGAAGCTCAAAGGCGCCTGTCAGCGGACCACGCTCGCGGCACAAGCGTTGCCGACGGGGCGCCCGATCAACATGACGACACGACCAAGGGCGACCGGATTTGGCGCTTCGTCCACCCACGTCCGGGGACGCCGATGCCGTATATTTGCCGTATGCAGTGATTTCGACGGGCCGCGAAGTTTCTAATTGCTTGATGTCTTTGGCGTCCCCTACCGGATTCGAACCGGTGTTGCCGCCGTGAGAGGGCGGTGTCCTGGGCCTCTAGACGAAGGGGACCGCTGCCGGGCGTCCGTGCCGTTGCCTAGATAGCCGCTGGGCGCGGCGCGATCAAGTTCCGCCGACGCCGGCGGACCGCGGTACCGCCGGGCTCGCCCTACTCGCGAAAATTCAGGTATTGCAGCGGCTGCTCGATCTTCAGCCCGCGAATGAGCGCGATCGCGTCCTGCAGATCGTCGCGCTTCTTGCCGGTGATGCGCAATTCGCCGCCCTGGACGGCCGCCTGCACCTTGAGCTTGCTGTCCTTGACCTCGCGCACCAGCCGGCGGGCCAGCTCGGCGTCGATGCCCTGGCGCAAGAGGATCGTCTGGCGCACGGTATTGCCCGCGGCCTTCTCCGGGTTCTTGTAGTCGAGCGCCCCGGGCTCGACCTTGCGCCGGGTCAGATGCACCTTCAGGAGTTCGTGCAGCTGCTTCAGCTTCAGTTCGTCATCGGCGACGAGCGCGATCTCGCCCTCGTTGCGGTGAATCGTGCATTTGCTGCCCTTGAAGTCGAACCGGGTGGCGATCTCGCGGCTGATGCCGGCGAGGGCATTGTCGACTTCGGCGAGATCGACCCGGGAAACAATATCGAAGCTCGGCACGGCAGACCCCTCTTGCGCAACCCCGATCCTGGCATCCGCGATATAGTTTGTGTGCTACCCCGCGGCAACGGCGCGCGCCGTCGCGAGGAGCCCCGCTTCCGCGGTAACGGGCGGCGACCAGCCGAGAAC
>JBARKH010000014.1:0-12829 GCA_049801295.1 Allostellaceae bacterium
CCGCCGCTCTGGCCGCGCACGGCCTCGCGGTCCAGAGCCAGCTCGGCGATTTTTCCGTGCCGGTCAAGACCGCGACCGCCGGGCGGGTCGGCGGGCCCTATGACATCGTGCTCTTGACCGCCAAGCATTACGACCTCGACACCGCGATCGCCGCGATCCGCCCGGCCATGGGGCCGCAGAGCGCGGTCTTGCCGTTGCTCAACGGCCTCGTGCATCTCGACCGGCTCGACAGCGCGTTCGGGGCCGAGCGCGTCCTTGGCGGGGTCGCCTATGTCGGCGCCGTCCTGCAGCCCGACGGCAGCATCCGCCACCACAACCGTCTCTCGGGGCTCGCCTTCGGCGAGCGCGACGGCCGCATCAGCGAGCGCGTCCGGGCGATCGAGGCGGAATTTGCCGGGACCCCGGTCAGCGCTCCGGCGGGCGACAACATCCTTCTGGAGATGTGGGAAAAGTTCGTGATGATCAGCGCGATGGCCGGGATCAACTGCCTGATGCGCGGCAATGTCGGCGAGATCATGGCGACCGAGGACGGCGAGGCGCTGATGACCACGGCGCTCGCCGAGTGCCAGGCGGTGGCGGAGGCGTCCGGGTTTTCCCCGCGGGCAGAGAGCCGCGAGCGGGTCGCGGCGATGCTGACCGAACCCGGCAGCGTCAACAGCGCCTCGATGCGCCAGGACCTCGAAGCCGGGCGCCGCACCGAAGCCGACGCGATCCTCGGCGACATGATCGCCCGCGCCGCCGCGTTGCATGTGGCGACGCCCTTGCTGCGCGCCGCCTTTTGCCACCTCCAGGTCCACGAAAACCGCCTCGCCGCGCGGCGCTAGGGGGTACGAGGCAGACGCTTACCACCCTCCTCGTCGTCCCGGCGAAGGCCGGGATCCACCTCCGCCGCGGATACCGGCTTTCGCCGGTATGACAAAAGCTTGGGTGCGATCTGCGAGCGCAAATTTGGTTCAAGTCGCATCGCCCCGATCATTCGTCGTGGCCGTCCCCGGACTGGATCCGGGGATTGACCCGTGGGCATCTGCTGGGGATCCCCGGGACGAGCCCAGGGACACGCTGACCGACGCCGGCATACTGGTCGACGCGGGCACGATCATCGGCAACAGCCGGCTGATCGTCGTGAGTGGCGGCAGCGAGATCGTCCTGTCGGGCGGCGCGGCGAGCGGGGCGGTACTGAGCGGCGGGACCGAGATCGTCTCGGCGGGCGGCAAGGCGAGCGGCACGATTGTCGCCAGCGGCGGCCGTGAAGTCGTCCATGGCACGGCGAGCGGCGGCACGGTCCGCAGCGGCGGGGGGCAGATCGTCAGCTCGGGCGGTGTGGCGAGTGGCGTCACGGTAAAGGCCGGCGGCAGCCAGATCGTCTTGTCAGGCGGCACGACGCGCACGGCGGTGCTGAGCGGCGGCACCGAAGTCGTATCGGTGGGTGGCAAGGCAAGCGCGACGATCGTCGACAGCGGAGGCATCGAGCGCGTCTACGGCAGGGCAAGCGGCGGCACGATCAGAGGCGGGCTCTTCGAGGTAGCGAGCGGCGGCACCGCCAGCGGAACGGTTACCTTCGTCAGCGCTGGCACGCTGCAGCTCGATACCTCGGCCACCTTTACCGGCGCCATCAAAGGTTTTGGCAACCCCGATCCGCAGGATCAGATCGACCTGCGAGGTGTCGCCTTCGGGACGGGGACGACCAGAATTTTCAAGGAGGCCGCCAGCAACACCAGCGGAACGCTCACCGTCACTGACGGAACGCATAGCGTCCACCTGACGCTGCTCGGCCTCTACACGACGAACAACTTCGCTCTGTTCACTGACAGTCACGGAGGAACCCGGGTCGTCGACCCGCCGCTAGCAGGCGGCGGCGCTGCGCAGATCACCTTCGCCGATATCGCGATCGGGTCGCTCGCCGATGGTAGGCCGGGGCACGCCAACGGTTCGCCGGGCGCTGCGCTCGACACCCTCTTCCATAGCGCCGCCCCGGCCGGCGCCACTGCGCTTGTCGCGGTGGTGCACGGCGGCTACGGCGCCATCGTGACCCCGGTCCGCTGATTGGCGATCTTCCCGTCGACGGCGTGCGCGGTCGGGCGTCGATCAGTAATAGTGCGCGCCGCCGTTGACGTGGATCGTCTGGCCGGTGATGAAGCCGCCATCGTCGCTAACGAGGAAGAGGCAGGTGGCGGCGATCTCCTCGACCTTGCCTTGCCGGCCGAGGGGGACGCCGGCGGCGTTCGGCAGGCGGCCGTGATACCACTCGGGATTGTCGCGCCGCGTATCGATGCTGCCGGGCGAGACGACATTAACCCGGATGTTATTCGAGGCGAATTCGGAAGCGAGCCCGCGCGCCATCCCGATCAGCCCCATCTTTGCCGCGGATAAATGGGTGCGGCCGCTGCCGCTGGCGGAAATCGAGCCGTCGCCACAAAAGAACAGGATACGTCCGTATTGATTCTTGACCATTGGCTCGATCAGCGCGCGCGTCAGGTAGAGGGCGCCGTCGAGAACGACGCTGCGGATCCGCTCCCAATCGGCGTCGGTCGTTTCGGTGAACGGCTTGTGCGGCCGGATCGCGGCATTGTTGATGAGGATGTCGACGCGACCGAACTCGGAGAGCGCCTTGGCGGCCAGTGCCTCGACCTCGGCCTTTTTGCCGACGTCGGCGAGAACGGGGACGGCCTTCACCCCGAGATCGCGGATCTCGCGCGCGACGGCCTCGGCCTCCTCTTGATTGGAGCGCGCGTTGACCACGATATGCGCGCCTTCGCCGGCGAGCTTAAGCACCGTCGCGCGGCCGATATTGCGCCCCGATCCGGTGACCAGCGCGACCTTCCCTTCGAGCTTGCCCATGCCCCCATCTCCTCCGGCGATGTTCGACCCCCAACCCGCTTCTCGGATCGCCTTTGCCGGGCAGTGTTTCAGAACCGCGCGCCGGCCGCTACCGGTGTATCTCTACTTGCAATGACGGCGAGTCGGCGAGGGTCAACCATGAACTGGCGGAGAGGGAGGGATTCGAGACACAGATCGATTAGTTATTTTTTTTCAATCAGTTATGCCGTCACACATTGTAGGTTTCGTAGCAGGCTTTCGTAGCATTCCTCCGGTTCGATTCCGAATGGAGGAATCGAACCCGGCTGTTACCTCTGAGCCGACTACCCCCGGACCAGCCCACCATCTATCAGGATCACCGCGCCGGTCACATAGTCCGACAAATCGGTCGCCAGGAACTCGACCGCCTTGGCGCAGTCCTCGACGATCCCGAGCCGCCGTAGGGCGACCAACCCGGATCGGTCCCGATTGCCTTGGCTGCTGCTGGGAATGACCGTCGCCATGATCCGGCCGGGTCGCGATCACACCGGGTGCGATGCAATTCGCGGTGATCCCGAACGGCCTGAGGTCTTGGGCGAGATTATCCAGCAGCCCAACTCGACGCTGATGTAGATCATAGGCACAGGCCAGCGGACCAGCGAGTGTTGACAGGTGCGTTGAGGGATCGGCCGTGACCTACATCGTGGAGGTGCGCTACAGCGAGAGCGATTGGGCCGACTTGATCGCCGACATGCGCTCATGGCTGGATCGCCGACAGATCGAGGTCGAGGGGTCTAACTATTCCTCGCTCGGTCGTGATGCCGCCATCTGGGTCAGCTTCCGTGACGAGAATGACGCGGCGGCGTTTGCAGAAGCGTTCGGGAGCCGGTTGCAATTCGCCGACCCTCACGGCGGTGCCGCTCAAGGAGGAATGCACCGTTCGCCGGGGGATGAGCCCGCTCCATCTGTCTCAACGTTATCGCCTGACCGTCCAACGCCTTCGGACTATCTGCTACCCGAAAAGGTCCAACCAAACGCAAAAGCGCCGCAGGCTGGGGTCTCTCTGATGATCACCCGGCGGCAAAAAGCCGATTTGCGGGAGCTAGGCTATTCCGACGATCAAATCAGGGACATGAAGCCCAAGGAGGTGCACAGGGTGCTCGGCCTGATCGAGCAGCAACCACCATCTACGTCGGCTCGTCGGCGGCGCTCATCACGCTGACCAGGACCGCGATCGCTGTCCTCCTACCACTCAAGTGCCGCCCCGCTCGGGGGAGCCCCCTGCGAGCGCTTCGGCGACCGCCTCTTATTCGGTTCGACGGACGACATAACGGCGAGCTTGCTCACGCGTCAGGACAGCATCCTCCGTGTTGGCAACACATGCCCGCGTGTCAGCGCGGACGCGGTCCACAAAAGCAGCGCGGCAAGCACAGCGACGGAAAATAGGAGCAACGTGCGCATGTCGCCCACCATGACGCACGATGGTTAACGAACCGTTTGGTCCCATCCATGCTTGGACATCGGCGGGCGAGCGATATGCGGTTCAAGAGCGTCAGACGTAGCCGTCCGGGTTCAACCGAGTCCCGTCCGCGAGAAGACCCGCACCCGGCACGAAATTGACCTCCAACCGGATGCCGTCCGGGTCTTCAAAGAGCACATAATAATAGCCGGGTGCCCACGTGCCCTCCATGGGGCCACGGACGATCGTTGCGTTCATCTCCTTGAGGAAAGCAGCGCAGCGATCCACGTCCTCGCGCGAACGGGCGCGCAGGCAAAGGTGGTGCAGGCCGACCCGCTGCTGCACGAAGCGCTCGCCAGCCAAGGCCGGGTCGCAAGGTTCGATGCCGATCGCGGTTCGAGCGCCAACGCAGTAGAAAAGCTTCTCGCCGTCGTGGACCACCTTCATCCCGAATTCGGGGAGCAGCTTGCGGTAGAACTCGCGGGCAACCTCGAACCGGCTCACCGTCAGGATCACGTGAGCCATCCCGTTGATTTCGATGTTCATGGATTTCGCCTCTCTGCAAAGGCTGTTTGACACCGTTTAGCCGCGATGGGGCATTCGGTTCCCCCGTAGAATGGTGAGACAGCGGCAGTGGACACGATGATCGACTACACGCGGATCAAGGGTAGACGGGCGGTCAGAGAAGCGGCGTATCCGGCTCCAGTCCGAATAGAACTCGACCGGTTGTTTCCAGCACCCGTGGATGGACCCCGATATGTTGGGTGATCGCATGCACGTCGCGGAATGCCCGTTCTAGCGGACAACTCGTGTATAGCGAACTCCCTCCGGCCCCAACATACATAAGGTCAACCGCTTGAACGGCGCTGGAGACAGCATGAGATGCGGCCAGCCGCACGTGCGCTCGCGCCTCCATTGGAGCGTCGCCCGTCGCGGTCACGGTGCTCCAGAGTCGATATAGGCTGTCGAACAGAAACAATCGCGCTGAGCGCACAAGAGACTCCGCCTGTGACACCCGAACTTGCGCGCCGTGGTTGTCGCGGAGCATCTGGGTTGTCCGCTGAGGTATCTTTGCGCCGGCAATCTCGCCGAAGGTCTCGATTGCGGTACGCGCGATCCCGAGTGCCATCGCGCCGAGGCCGGGTATGACTCGGCAAAACGGCGGAATGCGATACCGAGGCTCGGGCAAAACGTAGGGGTCGGTGAAACCCGACCCGTAGCTGCTCGGGACAAATACGTCGCGTACCGCGACATCGTGGCTGCCGGTGCCGCGCAATGCGCCAACCGTCCAGGTGTCGATGATCTCGCAGTCCGTCGAGCGAAGGAGCATGAACCGGGTTTCAGGCGCGCCCGCCGGCGTCAGACGGGGCTTCCCGTCCTCATGGATGACACACAGCAGAGCCATCCAAGAACCGAGTTCGCAACCGCTAACGAACGACCATCGACCATCGACGCGATATCCACCTGGAGCTACATGCGCCTTCCCGGACGAGCGCGTGCTATTCGCGGTAACGACTTCGGGGTCGGCGTGTATCGTGCGGGCGGCGTCGGGGCAGAGTTGGGCAGCAGTCCAGTGAGTGTTGCCGTTCCATACGCACCATGCGACAGAGGCGTCCGCCCGCGCCAATTCCTCAAAGACCTCGATCCCCTCCATCGGGGTGAGATCGAGCCCGCCATAGGCTTCGGGTAAGAAAATTCGGAAGAAGCCGCCGCGCGCCAATTCTCGGGCGATGTCTTCGGGTATCCGACGTGAAGACTCTATACGGTCGCGCTCTGCAACGAGGCGTGGTCGGAACGCGCGAGCGGCCTCCAGAAGCGCGGTGCCGGTTGCTGTGCCAGACACGGACCCCTCCGCTAAGGTTCAGTCAAATGATGCCAGACCGGACACCCGCGCGAGCTTTTCCAACTTGGTCTCGTCCATGCCCTATGCTCCGGTTCTATCGCTTCAGAGTGCCGTGCCTGTGCCAAGCAATGGCATCGTCCAGGCGATCGTCACCCCAGAACAGTTCCCGGTCCACCGCGAAGGTCGGTGAGCCGAAGATGCCGAGCTTGCGGGCCGTATCGGTCGCCGCCTCATAGGCTGCTGCAATCTCGGGTGTCGCCGCCAGCGCCGTGACCCGCGATGGGTCTTGCCCAATTTCGTGAAGGCTATCCGAGAGGTTTGGCTCACTGCCCGGTTCAAGCCCATCTTGGAACCAGCGCCGGTAGGTTGCGCGCGCATAATCGGCGACCCATCCTTCCGAAGCGCCGAGCACGGCCACCCGATTGGCAACGTCCCACTGCGCCAGCGGGTAAGGCGCGGGAACGCGAGCGCGCAGCCCGTGCATCTCTGCGCGACGTTCGATGTCGCGCCACATGTAAGCGGCCTTCACCGGCTTGGTGCGAAACGGAATGTTGTCCATCTCGATCATGATCTGCCGCACCGAGAACGGCTGCCAGCGAAAGGCAATGCCGCTGGTTTGCTCGACTTCCGCCAGCCGCATGACCGACAGGTAGGTGTAGGTGCTGCCGATCGAGAACCAGAAGTCGATCACGTTCGTCTCCCCAGATTGTCGGCCTCGCGGCCGCAGGCGCGGGGAATATGAACCGAGAAGACAGCCGGATCAGGGGACGTATCGCGTCAGGCCCTCAATATCGGCCGCATAAGGGCCGCGCAACTCGATCACGTTACGATCGGGATCGCGCACGAACACCGAAACGCCGCCGTCCTCACCGAACCTTACCGGTCCCTGCGTGATGGCGATGTCATTGGCCTTCAAGGCGGCGATCGTCGCCGGGATCGAGGCGACGTAGAGCGCGACATGGGTGTAGCCCGCATATTTTTCGGGGACATCCATCAGGATGTTCTTCGCGGGGGCACCGGCATTGGCATTGAAGATAAGGTTGATTTCGACGCCTTGTGGGTTGCGGATGATCGCTACGTCGTCGCCCGTAGCCCGGCGCGACAACGTAAACTCCAGCACCCGATAGAAGGCGAGGGCGCGGTCGAGGTTGCGCACCCTGATGCCGATGTGGGCAACACGTTCAATGGCGACCGTCTGGATCATCGCCCTTGTGTAGCAACTGAAGGCGTCGCCGAAAAGGCCGCTGCGCGGTTTCTCCTGGTCAATTAGCCGGACACGCCGGCCAATCGAGCAACGCGTTTCCTCGCTCCGCTCACCTGAAGCCGATAACGCAACATCTGCTGGCTCACCCCGTAGATGGCCGTGGCCCTCGCTTCGAGGCCGTGTCGGGCGATCCGATGTGCGGCTTCGTTCGTGATCAGAAGTGCGCCGCCGAGAAAATGCGCCTCTGCCTCGATCAATTGGTCGAAGGTGCGCTCTCCATTTCCCTGAAGCAGGGGCGTCGCGCGATGGCCGAGCAACGCATGGGCGATCTCATGCATGAGGTTGCTGCGCTGGCGCACCAGGGCGTGGCGGTCATTGTGCACGATCGCCCTTCGCATCCCGCAGACGACAGTAATCGCCGAGAACACGTCCCGTTCAACACGCAGAAAATGATCACCGATCAACTCTCCGGTGGGTGAACTGAGGCTGCTCAGCCTGATCACTTCGATCTCGAAATGCTCACATACCTGCCATGGGTTGAGCGGTTCCTCCGCTGACAGCCCGAGATCTCCCCGCACCTTCACAGCTATTCGATTGGCTTTGGTCTTAAAACCATAGGCGAACTGCATCAGGGTTGATCCTTTTTCAGCCCGTTGTAGGTGGCGTGAAGGATGTTCTCCAGGGTGCGCTTCGCCTGCGTGCTGAGAGTGGGATCAGCGCGAAGCAAGGCGGTCATCTGGGCGAGGGTTTCCGGTTCAGCATCGGTGCTGCCAAGGATGAAGCTCTCCGCCTTGAGGCCGGACCATCTGAGCAGAGCCGCCAGTCCATCCACATCGGACCGTTTTCCCTGAGCCATCCGGGTGAGCGTCGAGGCCGCAACGCCGCTTTCCTCGGCAACCTGTTTCCAGGTGAGTTGCTTGGCCAATCGGTGGGCGTCCAGGGCCGCGTAGAAGGCCTCGCTATCGAACTGATCCCTCATCCATCCCTCCTTCCGACATCGATTAGAAATTGCACTCTTGCAATTTATCGTCGGAGATGCAATCTATCGGGTGATTGTAAAATAGCAATCGAGAGCCTGCTTTGCAACGGAGGTCCCGATGGGTCAGGTTCACGAGATGGAAGTCAGCGAGCAGCGCGACCATCCCCGTGAGGTCGTGGTGCACGTCAACAACCTTCCAGTCCGACTGGCTGGACACCGAAAGACCGGTCTGGAGATCAAGGAAGCTGCGATCGAGCAGGGGGTGCGTATCCGGCTGGATTTCGTCCTCTACGAGGAAATCGCCCGCGATCGGACCCGACATATCCGTGACGACGAGATTGCCGAGGTGACCGACGAGACCCGGTTCCTTGCCGATGTCGAAATCATCACCATCCAGGTGAATGGGCACCCTGTGCGGGTGGAGGGCAGTCGCCAAACGGGTCTCTCGATCAAGCAGGCCGCAATTGCGCAGGACGTGAAGATCAAGCTGGACTTCGTCCTGTTCGAGATCGGCCATGGCCCATCGCGACAGATCAAGGATGACGAGACGGTCGAGGTAACCGACCATTCGAAGTTCGACGCCATCCCCGACGACGATCACTCCTGACGGCGGCTGGTGATGAAACCGAGCGTTGAAACGGCGATAGCCGAACTACGCGCTGCCTATCCCGGCCGCGTGCAGGACCAAGATCTCGGGGATGGTGGCGCGAAGGTGGTCGTGATCGGGCTGTCGCTCAACGGCAGCCCATACGCGCAATCCGAAACGTGGTGCGGCTTTACCATCACGCACGCGCACCCTTATGCGGACATCTACCCCCATTTTGTGCGCCCGGATCTCTCACGCAGAGATAGAGCCGCATTCGGCCAAAGTTTTCACCCGAACACGAATTTCTACAAAGAAAACGCGTTGATGCTGTCTCGGCGAACGAGGGTGCTCAACAACGAGAACCCGGTCAGCGCCGTCCTCAAGCTCGAAAAGGTGCTGAAATGGCTGATTTCCCAATAGACCGGCCATGGGAGTTGGTCTTTGCCGGTCGAGACGAGCAGCGGCTTATGCACCACCTGTTTCCCGGCGATGGCGGCGAGCATGGCGGGGTAGTCGTCGCCGGCCTTCATGTCTTGCCGGATCGGGTTCGCCTGTTAGTGCGCGACATGATGCTGGCCGAAGATGGTGTCGATCATCTAGTCGGGCCGCGCGGCTATCTGATGCTGCGGGCGCAGTTCGTTCATCAAAACGTATCCCACGCCCGAGACGAACGACTTGTCTACCTATCGGTGCACAACCACGGGGGCTTCGATCACGTTGAATTCTCCAGCGCCGATCTGGCATCGCACGAACGCGGATACCCCACGCTGCTCGCCCTCGTGCAAGGACTACCGGTCGGTGCGTTGGTGTTCGCGCCGGCAGCGGTCGCGGGCGATATCTGGCTCCCGAATGGCAAGCGGGTTCGGCTCAAGCAAGCGACGGTCATCGGGCGGAGACGGACCGTTCTACTCCCGGTACCGCTATCCGCGACGAAGGGCCTCGCGCCGGCTATGTATGACCGGCAGGTTCGGCTCTTTGGCGAGGCGGGTCAGGAAATCTTCAGGCGCGCCAAGGTCGGCATCATCGGCCTCGGCGGTATCGGCTCGCAACTCGCCGAGCTATTGGGTCGTCTTGGCGTCGGGTTCTTTGTCCTCGTCGACCCCGATCGCGCCGATTTGACCAACTTGCCGCGATTGATCGCGGCCCGCCGGACAGATGTCCTCGTATCGGAGGCGTCGGCCAAGCGGCTCGGCATCCTTCGCCCACTGATCGATCGGCTGCGGCGGAGGAAGGTGGACCTCGCGGCTCGAAACATCAGGCGCGCCAATCCTGCCGCCAGCATCGAGCGGATCTTCGGCTCGGTCACCGACCAGAGCGTCGCCGAACGACTGCTGGACTGCGATTACATCTTCCTTGCCGCCGATACGATGGTGGCGCGACTAGTCTTCAACGCTTTGGTGAACCAATATCTGATTCCCGGTGTCCAGGTCGGGGCCAGGGTCGTTACCGACGAGGATACCGGTGCCGTCGCCGACGTATTCGTGGCGAGCAGACCCGTTCTACCCGGTAGGGGTTGCCTGCACTGCAACTCGCTGATCGACCCGCACAAGCTACAGATCGAGGCGACAATCGCCGAGCAGGCTGAGACCCAGAAGTATGGGACCGAGTCGCCCGCCCCGAGCGTCGTCACCCTCAACGCGGTCGCAGCAGCAGATGCGGTCAACTTGTTCCAGTTCTACATGACCAGCCTGACCTCACCGACAAGCTGGGACGGGTATCTGCGGTTCCGGCCCCTCAACAGGTCAGTGACGCGCGACGAGCCTCGCGCTGAGACCCACTGTTCGGAATGTGGCCGGCTTTCGCCGAGTCGGTTCGCTCGCGGTGATGGCGCGGTCTTGCCGACCCGGATAACCTGATCGACACCTCGGCGGAATCTTCCGCAGGATTACGGGCGGCATCGCCACCCCGAGGGTGAATCCTCGGGCTGCGGCGTTGTTGACTCCGCAGAAAGATGCGGATTCCATGCGTTCATGTATGGCCGCTCACATACGCGCCCGAGCGACGCGAACTGGTTCGCGTCACCAATCGTGGATCTCGCCGTGGGCGAGGCCGTTGATTGCATGTAGCGCGGCAATCAGGATGGGAAGACAGCGACAATCAGGATGAGAACCTCGGTGTCGCGGCGTCGGCATGATCGTCGCGTTGTTGTTGTCGCGCAAGAGGGCGCGCGGCGTTTTGATTGTCGCGGCGCGACAATCCTGATCGTCGCTCCGGCGGTCAGGTGAAGCCGCGTTTGCGTTCGAGGGCGGCGCGGCGGCGGTAGCTTTCGACGTTCATCTGGAAGATGGTGGCGTGGTGGACGAGCCGGTCGACGACGGCCAGCGTCATCGCCTGATCGGGGAAGATCTTACCCCATTCGCCGAACGGCTGGTTGGCGGTGACCAGCAGGGATCGCCGCTCGTATCGGGCACCGATGAGCTCGAACAGGACGCTGGTTTCGGCCTGATCCTTGGTGACGTAGGCGAGGTCGTCGAGGACCAGCAGGTGGTATTTGTCGAGCTTGGCGATAGCGGCTTCGAGGGCGAGTTCGCGGCGGGCGATTTGCAGCCGCTGGACGAGATCGGTGGTTCGGGCGAACAGCACGCGCCAGCCTCCTTCGACGAGGGCGAAGCTGAGAGCTGCCGCCAAGTGACTCTTGCCGGTGCCGGGCGGCCCGAACAGGATCAGATTGGCCCCCTTGCCCAACCAGGCATCGCCGGCGGCCAGCGCCATGACCTGGGCCTTGCTAACCACCGGCACGGCCTCGAAGTCGAAGGTATTGAGGGTCTTGCCGGGCGGCAGCCGGGCTTCGGCGAGATGGCGTTCGATGCGGCGTCGACTGCGCTCGGCCATCTCATGCTCGGCCAAGGCCGCAAGGAAGCGCGCCGCCGGCCAGCCCTCCTTGTCGGCCTGAGCGGCGAGGTCGGGCCAGACCTGCTTGGCGGCGGGAAGTCGTAACTCGACGAGGAGCAGCGCGAGACGGGCGGCGTCGATGGGATCGGTCGTCTTCATGCCGCACCCCCTGACCGGACGGTGCCGAGCTCGTCGTAGAGATGAAGCGGCACCAATTCGACGATGATGTCGGGAATGGCGGCGGCATCAGGGGCAAAGCGTCGGCACAGGGCATCAAGATCGGGCAGCCTGCCGGCATCGAGGTCAGCCTCAATGGCTTCGGCGAGTTCGGCCTCGCACGCGCGATCATGGGCCAGCGCCAACAGCCCGACCATGGTGCGGCACGCCCGCTTCTCGCCGTCGCTTGCCAGCAGCGCTTCGAAGGCGTGCTGGTAGGCGCGTCGGGGAAAGAGTTGCTCGCGATAGACCAGATTAAGCAAAGCCATCGGCTTGCGGCGCAGGGCATGGATGACGTGCCGGTAATCGACGACGTGCCCATGCTTGCGGTCGGCGTGCGGACGGCCACGGCGCAGCGTCATCAGCGGCGTCGAACCGAGAAAGCATTCGAGCCGGTCGTCATAAAGGCGCACCCGCAGCCGATGACCGATCAGGCGCGAGGGCACCGAATAGAACACCCTCTTCAGGATGAAGCCGCTGGTCGAGGTGACGGTGACGATCGTCTCCTCGTAATCGGTTGTCCGGCGCGCCGGCAGGGATTGCAGGGCCGGGCGCTCGAGATCGAGCCGCCTGGCATTGCGCGTGTTGCATCGCCCGACGATCTCATCGATGAAGCGGCGATAGGCCTCCAGATCGGCGAAGTCGCGCGTGCCGCGCAGCAAGAGCGCGTCCTCGATCGCCTGCTTGAGATGGCCGTGCGGGCTTTCGATCGAGCCATTCTCGTGCGCCACACCGCGATTGTTGCGGGTCGGCTCCATGCCGTAATGCGCGCACAGCGCTTCGTAGCGGCGCGTCTGATCCTGCCGCGTGTCGTCGTCGAGATTGCGGAAGGCCGCCGACAAGCTGTCGCTGCGATGCTGCAGGGGAGCGCGCCCCAGCGCCCACAACGCATTCTGCAATCCCTCGGCCAGGGC
>JBARKH010000015.1:0-2063 GCA_049801295.1 Allostellaceae bacterium
CGTGCGCCTTGGTCGCTTTACGGGCGACGCGGAGCTGGCGTCGGTCGCCGGAGTCACCCCGGCCGAGTTGCGCCGCGTTCTGCTCGCGCTCGGTTATCGCGCGGTGATCGAGGAGGGCAACGAATTCTTCGTCGCGCAGCCGCGCCGGCGCATTGCCCAACAGCAGCTCCGGTCGCGCCCCAGACTACCGCGCGAGGGCCATCCTTTTGCCAAGCTGAAGGAGCTCAAATTCGCTTGACCGACCCTGCGATGGCGCCGGAACGCGCCAAAACCCGTCTCGACCAGTGGTTGTGGTTCGCTCGACTGGTCAAAAGCCGCTCGCTTGCTGCCCGGCTCTGCGCCGCGGGCGCCGTCGAGATCAGCGGAGCAACCGTAACCAAGCCAAATCAGACCGTGAGGGTCGGCGACGTCGTGGCCGTTGTACAAGGCGGGTTTCAACGGACGGTGCGGGTGCTAGCGTTTGGCGTTCGCCGCGGGCCCGCATCGGAGGCGCGCACGCTTTACGAAGAGATCGCCGCGGCACGCCTGCGCGACCCGCTACCGGATTGGGTACCGTTGCTCGATGTCGACGATGCGACCGAACGCCTTTCGCCTCGGCCGGGCCTTACCTGACCAGCGCGATAGCGTCGCGCAGCCGCTTGTGCTCTGCCGTCTCGAGCCATTCGAACACCACCATCTCGGTGGTGACGATCTCGGCGCCGTGGCGCGCCATCCGCGCGATCGCGGTCTCCTTGCTCTCGGCACGACGCGAGCCGACCGCATCGCGCACGAGATAGACGTGCGTTCCGGCATCGAGTAAGCCGAGCACGGTCTGCAGCACGCAGACATGGCTCTCGCACCCGGCGACGACGACATCGGGCTGGCCACCCAGTCGCTCGACGAACCCCGCGGTGCGGCAGGCGTCGAAGGTCATTTTGTGGGCGACCCCGCCGTCAGTCTCGGCGGCGAGCTCGGGCAGCGTGGCCCCGAGCCCGCCGGCATTCTGTTCGGTGAAGAGAACCGGCACGCCGAACATTGTCGCCGCCTTAAGGAGGCGCCGGGCATTGGCGACGATTGCCGCACCGCCCTCGATCGCCGGCATCAGCCGCGACTGGAAGTCGACGATCAGCAAAGTCGAGGTCGTGCGGTCGATCGTCAGCATTCAGACCGTGATCGTGCCTTCGAGATAGGGCAATGCCCGGCCGGCGATCGTCACCCGGTCGCCATTGAGCGCGCAGGAGAGGGCGCCGCCGCGGCGCGACAGCTGGCGTGCTTCGAGCCGGTTCTTGCCAAGCCGCTGCGCCCAATAGGGGATGAGCGTGCAATGCGAGGAGCCGGTCACCGGGTCCTCGTCAACGCCGCGCGCCGGGGCGAAAAACCGCGAGACGAAATCGATGCCGCCTGTCCCCGGCGCGGTAACGATGACCGCGAAGCGGTCGAGGGCGGCGAGCGCGGCGAAATCCGGCGACAGCGCGGCGATGTCGTCGGCGCGGTCATAGACGGCGAGATAATCGCGCGCGGCCAAAAGGGCGGCGGGGCGCTGCCCGAGCCCGGCGACGAGCGGCTCGGAGATCGCGCAGGGCGCCGGCGGACGGACGGGAAAATCGAGGGCAAGAAGCTCGCCGTCGCGCGCGACTGTCAGCGGGCCGGCCTGATTTGTCTGGAAAGTGATGCTGATGCGCTCGGGGCTCAGCCAGCGGAACACGACAAAGGCGGAAGCGAGGGTTGCATGCCCGCATAGATCTACTTCGGTCGTGGGCGTGAACCAGCGCAGACGATAAAACTCGCCTTCTGGCACGAAATACGCCGTTTCCGAGAGGTTGTTCTCGGCCGCAATTGCCTGCATCACATCGTCGGGCAGCCAGGCGTCGAGTGGGCACACCGCCGCCGGGTTGCCGGTGAACGGCCCATCGGCGAAGGCGTCGATCTGATAGAGCGGGATGCGCATCACGGCCCCCGATCAGGCCCGCAGCGGGTGCGCGTGGTCGAGCGGCCCATGGCCGCGCCCGATTCCGGGGGCGCTCTGGATCGCGCGGCGGACATATTCGCGCGCCCGCTCGACCGCCGCCTCGACCGGCATGCCC
>JBARKH010000016.1:0-1629 GCA_049801295.1 Allostellaceae bacterium
CTAGCCTGACCTATTCGTGAGGTCGCTTTGGTTTTGGGCCGTTGACGGGGGGCTGGGATTGAGCATGCGTGAGCGCTCGGCCTTTTCACCGTCTGCTGGACCGAACTTTTTCAACGCGCTGGAGGGATGGGGCGGGTGATCGGGCGAGGCCCGGTCGGCTACGGGCCGAGCGGGAGCAGCGCACCGGGCAGGCTGCGGATGAGATCGGCTTCTGGGCAGGCGGCGGCAAAGGCGAGACGGATGCACCTCGCGGTCTCGACGACGCGGGCGGCGATTTTCAAGAGGCGAAGCCGCAGTGTCGCGAACTCGGCGGTGGCCAATTCCCGGGCCTTGGGAATGGCGTCGCGCACGGTGAGCATCAACCAATAGGCAGCGGTGTGGAGCACGAGGCGGACCTGGTTGGCGAGTGCCGAACGACAACTGGTGCGGTCGGAGGCGAGTTGGGTCTTGTGCAACTTGATCAGGTTCTCGGCCTGTCCGCGCGCACAATAGAGGCTGTCGTAGACCCACTCGGCCGAGCCGACGTTGAGGCTGGTGACGACGAAGCGGATGTCGAGGCCGAGTTCGGTGGCCTCGATACGCGCGACGGCGCGCCGTTCGCGATCCCAGGACTTTGCCCGGTGGCGGGTCTCGGCATAGCCGCGCAAAACAGGCAAGTGCTCGATGGCGCGTCGCGTGCGGACATTGTCAGCGACCTCGTCGACTTTGCTGGCGAGCGGTTTTGTGCCGGACAGACCGAAGATGTAGTCGATGTTGTTGTCCTCGCACCAATTCATCGCCTCCGGCCGGGCATAATGCCCGTCGCCGCGCACCGTGATGTGCGTCGTCGGCCAACGTGTGCGGATGCGCCGAACCAGCCGTCGCAGATGGGCACGCACCTCGACGCCGCCCGGCGTCTTGCCGGGCCGCAGGATGACGGCCACCGGCCTGCTGCGATCCGTATCGTAGACGTGGATCGGAAGGAAGCAGCGCTCGTCATAATGCGCATTGAACAGCGAGAGCTGCTGGTGGCCGTGGACGACGTCGCAAGTATCGTCGATATCGAGAGTAACCGCCGCCGGTTCCCGCGCGTAACTATCCATCCATGCATCGACCAGGGTATAGCTCAGACGGATCACGTCGCGCAGCCGCGGTGCATTCTCCAGGCGCGACAGGGTCGGCTGGGAACACAGATCGCGGCCGGTATCCGGCAGGCGCCCGCAGGCGAGCTTGAACGCCGGGTCGAACCGCAGATGATCGAGGTCGTCGGCGTCCTCGTAACCGCAGCAGATCGCAAACATCCGCGCGCGGAACATGTCAGCAAGGCTGTGGACGATGCGCGTCGGGTCGCGCCGATCCGGAAACACTCGAGCAAGCCTCGCGGCCAAGCCGAGCCGCCGCTCGGCCATCGCCAGCAGCATCACCCCGCCGTTCGATGTGAGCCGCCCGCCATCGAAGGCGGCTGTGACTTTCTTGGCGTGAACGGCTGGAAACGAGAACGGCAGAATCGTATCGTTGGTCATGGCGAGCGTGGAGGGTGTGCTGGTGCGTGATAGGGTTGGCCTTAGCAACCGAATCCTACGCCGTATCAGCGCATTACGCCACGCTCGCCAGCCTCTCTCATGCCCTCTGATGAATAAGACGGGCTAG
>JBARKH010000017.1:0-20259 GCA_049801295.1 Allostellaceae bacterium
CCGTAATCCTTCTCACGCATCGCCGGGTGCCGCGGGCGCAGCCGGGCGTGCGCCAAGAGCATCTTCGGAAAGGTGTCGAGGGCATCGGCGCCGCGCACGGCCGCCACGGCGGTCTCGGTCGTCGTCGCATCGGCGGCGATAGGCGTCATCCGGCATTCCCCGGGCGCCGCGAACGCGTCTGTCGGGCGGCGCCGCTGCGGGCTATGCCGGAACAGTCGGATTTGGTCAAGGATTTGGGGCCGCCCTCAGATCGCACTCCGGCGAGCCTTCCCGGTTTTGCATGTCGGCGGCGAGTTCCCTAAGATCGGGGACCGAGTCCCCCTCCCCTGAAAATGGTGACGCCATGAAAATCACCGGTACCCGTACCCAGCTCGTCGAGCTGCCGGCCGACGAGCCGCTGGCCGGCGCCGCCGACAACCCGAACGGCAAGCGCCCGATCGTGACGTTGCGGGTCGCGACCGATGCCGGGGTCGAGGGGCTGGGCGTCAGCTATTTCGGCGGGGGGCTGACGCGCACGCTGATGCACGCGATCGACGAACTGGGCGCGCTTTGCGTCGGCGAGGACCCGGTGCGGGTCGAGGCGGTCCAGCAAAAGCTGCGCACCGCCGCCGGCGGCTCGGCGGGGCCCGGCGGGATCTACAATCTGGCGCTGTCGGCGCTCGACATGGCGATGTGGGATATCCGCGCCAAGTCGATGAACCTGCCGCTGTGGAAGCTCCTCGGCGGAGCGCGCGAGCGGGTGCCGACCTATGCGAGCGGTGCGTTGATGCGCGGGCTCTCGCTCGACCGGGTGGTCAAGGCCGCCGCCACCCTCAAAGACAAAGGCTGGCGCGAGATGAAGACGCAGCTCGCATTGCCCGGCGAAACCACGCCGGCTATCGAGGTCGAGCGCATGGTCAAGATCCGCGAAGCGATCGGCCCGGACATCCGGCTCATGTGCGACATTAACCAGCGCTGGCGGCCCGAGCAGGCGATCGATATCGGGCGCCGGGTGGAAGACGCCGGGGTCGGGTTATTTTGGCTGGAAGATGTGACGACGGCCGACGACTATCCCGGCCTCGCCCGGATCGCCGATGCGCTCTCGACCCCGGTCACCGGCGGCGAATATCTCTGGGGCATCGTGCCGTTCCGCCATATGATCGAGGCGCGCTCGGTCGATATCCCGATGATCGATCTGGTGCGGGTCGGCGGGATCACGCAATGGCTCAAGGTTGCCGGCATGGCCGAAGCCTTCAACTTGCCCGTCGTCAGCCATTTGATCCCGGAGGTCCATGTCCACCTGATCGGGGCCATCCCCAATGGCCTCACCGTCGAATACATGCCGTGGCTGGTGCCGCTTTTCAAAGAGGTGCCGGTGCAGGAGCGCGGCGAACTGGCGATGCCGAGCGCGCCCGGCCTCAGCCTCGAATTCGACCAGAAGACGCTCGATCGCTACAAGGCATGAGTGCGGCACGAGAGAGAGCATTCGGGTGAGCGATTGGACCGACGGCTATGTTGCCGAGATCGGCTATACATTCGGCTATTATGGCGAGCTGAACCCGTTGCGGATCGCCGCGCCATTTGTGAATGCGGCACTGGCCCCGCCGAGTGTCGCGACCGCCTGCGAGCTCGGTTTTGGCCAGGGCCTCAGCGTCAACATCCATGCCGCCGCCTCGCCGGTTTCCTGGTATGGCACCGATTTCAATCCGGCGCACGCCGCCTTCGCGCAATCCCTGACGGAAGCGGCGGGATCGGGCGCGCAGCTGTTCGATCAGTCCTTCGCCGAATTCTGCGGCCGCCCGGACCTGCCCGATTTCGATTACATTGCGCTGCACGGGGTGTGGAGCTGGGTGTCGGAAGAAAACCGGCGGGTCATCGTCGACTTCGTCCGAAGGAAGCTGAAGGTCGGCGGCCTTCTCTACATCAGCTACAATTGCCAACCCGGCTTTGCCGCGATGCTGCCGTTGCGCCATCTGTTGACCGAGCATGCCGGGATGATGGCCGCACCAAGCCTCGGCATCGTCGCCCGGATCGACGCCGCGGTCGAGTTTGCCGAGAGGCTGCTGGCGCTCAACCCCGGCTTTGCCGTCGCCAACCCGACGATCGCCGAACGGCTCAACCTCATCAAGGGGCACGACCGGCATTACCTGGCGCACGAATACTTCAACCGCGATTGGACCGCGATGCTGTTCCGCGAGATCGCGGAACACCTGGCGCCGGCCAAACTGACCTTTGCCTGCTCGGCCCATTATCTGGACCACATCGATGCGCTCAACCTGACGGCGGATCAGCACCAGTTCCTCGGCGAGATTCCCGATCCGACATTTCGCCAGTCGGTGGTCGATTTCATGGTGAACCAGCAATTCCGCCGCGACTATTGGGTCAAGGGCGCGCGACACCTGTCGGCGCTCGAACAGACCGAGGCGCTCCGGCTGCTCAGGGTCATCATGCTGACCAGCCCGCGCAGCGCGGTTATCGCCACCGTCCGGGGCGCCCTTGGTGAGCGCGAGCTGAGCCCGGCCGTCTACAATCCGATCCTCGATGCGCTCGCCGATCACCGACCCAAGACAATCGGCGAGATCGAGAAGGCGGTGAGCGGCGCGGAGCTCGCCCTCGGGGCGATTTACGAAGCCGTCATGGTGCTGATCGGCAAGGGCGATCTCGCGCTGGTGCAGGGTGACGCGGCGCAGGCGGCCGCCAAGGTGCGCACCGATAAGCTCAATCGCTGGATATTCGACAAGGCGCGCAGCACCGACGAGTTGGGGGCACTGGCGAGCCCGGTGACTGGGGGCGGCATCCCGGCGTCGCGTTTCCATCAGCTGTTCCTGCTCGCGCGCACCCAAGGCCACAAGAAACCCGACGAGATGGCTCGGTTCGCCTGGGAATTGCTGGCGGCGCAGGGGCAACAGGTGCTGAAGGGCGGCAAACCGCTCGAGACTCCCGAGGAGAGCCTCGCGGCGCTGATCGAGGAGGCGCGCTTGTTCCTCGACACCGGGCTGCCGGTCTTCCAGGCATTGCAAATCGCCTGAGGGGCGGTCGAATAACCGAGGGGCAGTGACATGAAGATCGCATCGCTGGAAACCGGCATCGTCATGCTGCCGAACGACGAGCCGCTCGCCGGGTTCTCGGAAAACCCCAACGCGAAAAATCCGATCGTCTGGCTCAAATTGCGCAGCGATGACGGGCTCGAGGGGCTTGGCGTCTGCTATTTCGGGGGCGCCTTGACCCGAACCCTGCGCCATGCGGTCGACGAACTGGGCGCGCTGGCGATCGGCGAAGATCCGCTGCGCCTCGAGGCGGTCGCCAAAAAGCTGCGCGACGCGGCCGGAGCATCGGGCCCGGCCGGCATCCTCACGCTGGCGATGTCGGCGATCGATGTCGCGCTGTGGGATTTGAAGGGGAAGGCGCTGGGCCTCCCCCTCTGGAAGCTCTTGGGCGGCGCGCGCGACAGGATCGCCACCTATGCGAGCGGCGCGCTCCGGCGCGGCTTGCACCTCGACGAGGCGGTGACCGCGGGCGGTAGACTGCGCGAGAAGGGCCATCGTCAGGCCAAGATGCAGCTCGGCCTCCCCGGAGTCACCTCGCCGGAGCGCGAAGTCGAGCAGGCCAAGCTCATTCGCCAGGCGGTCGGCCCGGACATGGATCTGATGTGCGACATCAACCAGCGCTGGCGGCCTGAGCAGGCGATCGATATCGGGCGCCGGGTGGAGGATGCCGGGGTCGGCCTCTTCTGGCTCGAAGACGTGACCGCGCACGACGATTACGCCAGTCTTGCGCGGGTGACCGCGGCGCTGTCGACCCCGGTCGCCGGCGGCGAATACCTCTACGGCATCACCCCCTTCCGCCACATGCTGGAAGCCCGCTCGGTCGATATCGTGATGATCGACCAGGTGCGCTCGGGCGGGATCACCCCCTGGCTCAAGATCGCGGGGATGGCGGAAGCCTTCAACCTCCCCGTCGTCAGCCACGGCGTCCCGGAAATCCACGTCCACCTCGTCGGCGCCGTGCCCAACGGCCTCACCGTCGAATACATGCCGCGCCTATTCCCCTTGTGGAAAGCGGTGCCCCAGCCGGTCGACGGCATGCTGGAAATGCCGACCGCGCCGGGCCTGGGGCTCGAATTCGACCAGGGCGCGATCGCCAAATACCGCGCCTGACCCACCGCCGGGAGAGCCCCGCCCCGGTTTGAAATTCGGCTGCTTGTGGCCTCCGGTATTTTACCGGGACGCACCCGGACTGCGGCAGGTTGAGCCGGTCGGGCTTGATGTTGGGTCTTGGGGAGTGGCTTACTCGCGCAAATGCGGCCAGCCCGGTGAGGCCTCCGATGCACCTCCAGCCTTCCTCCCGGCAGCGGAAGTTGATCGCCCTTGCCCGCTCTCTGGCCCGCGAGCGCTTCGCCCCGCGCGCCGAGCGCCACGACCGCGAGGCGACCTTTCCGTTCGACGACTATGCCGATCTCCGTACCGAGGGGCTCCTTGGCCTCTGCGTCCCCGAACGCTTCGGCGGGCTCGGGGCCGGCTTCGAAACCTACTGCCTGGTCGCCGAGGAGCTCGCGCAGGGCAATGCCGCGACGGCCCTCACCTTCAACATGCACTGCCTCACGATGCTGATGATGGGCCCGATCGCCGACGATATGGCGATGCCTGCCTCCGTGCGCGCGCGCCACGAGAAGCGCCGCGCCGTCAAGTTCGGCGAAGTCGTGGAGGCAGGCGCCTTCTACGGGCAGCCCCACAGCGAGCCGGTGGAAGAGGGCGAGACCGATACCAAGCTCGCAGTCGGCGGGCGGCGCTTCGGCACCACCGCGCGCAAGGTGGAGGGCGGCTATGTGGTCAGCGGGCGGAAGTTTTTCGTCTCGCTGGCGGGCTGCGCCCCGTATTACGCCACCCCTGCGATCCGCCCGGGCGAGGAACCCTGGATCGAGCGCACCCTCTATCTCCAGATACCCAAGGACGCGCCGGGTGTGTCCTTCCCCGGCGAGTGGGATCCGATGGGGATGCGCGCCACCGTCAGTCGCGACATGGTGCTGGAGAACGTGTTCGTCCCCGATGACGCGGAAGTGCTGCCGCCGGGCCTCTTCGGCGCCATGTACAACGCCTTCCCGCACCTCTTCCTCAGTTTCTCCGCGACCTTCCTCGGGCTCATGCAGGCGGCCTACGACGGTGCCCTTGCTTACCTCACCGGCCGGATGCCGGGCGCGCCGATCCCGCATGCCGAGATCGCCGCGAAGGGCCCCGCAGTCGCCGAGATGCTGTTCGCGATCGAATCGGCCCGCGCGCTTTACTACCGGGCAATCTCGGAGGCTCGGGTCGAACCTGCGCTGGAAGCGGTCCAGCGCGCCCGGGCGGCGCACGTCACCGTGCAGCGCACGGTTGTCGCGGTCACCCAGGAGGCGATCCGTGTCGGTGGCGGACGGGCTTTCCTGAAGCGCTATCCGTTCGAGCGCTACGCCCGCGACGCGCGGGCCGCCGCGCTGATGCGCCCGTGGACCGAGGAGCGGGCGACACAGCAGGCCTGGGAGACCGCGCTCAGCCCGGGTGGGCAGTCGGGCGGCAACGGTCCCGTGCATGGCCGCCGCGCGCAGATTCCGGCGTGAGCCGCGCCATTCTGCGCTATAGTTTGCGACAACACTTGAGTGCGCGCGAGACGCGATAGAGGAGGGGCACCGATGGCGTATGACCTGCTGATCAAGAATGGCCGGATTGTCGACGGCTCGGGGATGCCGTCATTCCATGGCGACATTGGGATCAAGGACGGCAAGATCGCCGATCTCGGCAAGCTGTCGGGCGCGGCCGGGCAGACGGTCGATGCTGGCGGTCAGGTCATCGCACCCGGCTTTATCGACAACCATTGCCATTATGACGCGCAGGTCACCTGGGATCCGCTCTGCTCGTTCTCGTCCGACCACGGCGCCACCTCGGTCGTCATCGGCAATTGCTCGTTGTCTCTGGCGCCGGTGCGCCGCGGCAACGCCACCCGGATGGCCGAGTTCCTTTCCTATGTCGAAGCGATCCCGATGGAGGTCTTGAACACGATCGAAGTCGATTGGGAAACCTTCCCGCAATACATGGACCGGCTCGATAAGAACCTCGGCGTCAATGTCGGCACCTTGGTCGGCCATACCGCGGTGCGCTACTACGTGATGGGCGACGAGTGCCAGAAGCGCACTGCGACCGATGCCGAACTGAAACAAATGCAGGACGTCGTGCGCGACAGCATGGAAGGGGGCGCGCTCGGCCTCTCGGTGTCGCGCAACAAGGGGCATTACGACCCGCAGGGCGTCCACATTCCGGCGTTATGGGCCGACGAGAAGGAGATCTTCGCGCTCGCCGACGTATTGCGCGAGATGGGCACCGGCATCATCCAGTCGGGCGGCGGCCGCGATGCTGAGATGGATAACGGGCTGATGGCGCGCCTCTCGGAAGCGACCGGGCGGCCGGTCGTGTACAACAACCTCGGGCAGAGCGTGCGGCGACCCGGCGAATGGCAGCGCCACATGGCGCGGGTCAACGAGACCACGGCGCAGGGCATCCGCGCCTATCCCCTCTGCTCGCCGAACACGACGACGCAGACCTTCAACATGAAGAACACCCAGGCCTTCCGGGGTTCGCCCACCTGGCATCCGATCCTCTTGAAGTCGGATGACGAGAAAATGCGTGCCTATGCCGATCCGGCGGTGCGCGCCAAGCTCCACGAAGAGATGGTCGAGTGGAAGGTCGAGATCCCCGGCAACACCATTGCACGCGAATGGTACAACTACATCTGGGTCGAAGACCCCAAGCTCGACAAGAACGCCTGGATGAAGGGCAGGACCATCAACCAGATCGCCCAGGCGCAGAACAAGGGGATCATCGACGCCTTCCTCGATCTGGTGGTCGAGGAAAAGCTCGAAACCACCTTGATGCAGGCCGAGAACAACATCGACGTCGATGCGATGAAGGCGATTCTCAATTATCCGAACGCCCTCATTGGCCTCTCGGACGGCGGTGCGCACGTCCAGTTCCACGGCGGCTACGGCTTCTCGACCCGGCTCCTCGGCGAATGGGTGCGCGAGAAGCAGGTCATGACCCTCGAACAGGCGGTGCGGCGGCTGACCTTCGACTCGGCCTCGACGTTCGGCCTTTATGACCGCGGCCTGTTGCGTCCGGGGATGACCGCCGACATCACGATCTTCGATCCCGACACGGTGAAGCCCCTGCCCGAATTTGTCGTCCATGATTTCCCGGCCGGCGGCTGGCGCTTCAAGGAGCCGGCACAGGGCATCTACGCCACCTTTGTCAACGGCCAGATGCTGATGAAGGAAGGGCATCACACCGGCAACCTGCCCGGCCGCGTCCTCAGGAATTCGCGCTACCAGGCCAGCCACCAGGCGTAAGCAGAACCGGAACGATCGCGAAGGGCCGGTCCCGCGGGGTCGGCCCTTTTCGTTTTCACCACGGAGGCACGGAGGACACGGAGAAAAAGCCCATCGCCTAAATGCCATTCGCCGGAGCGAAGCCGCGGCGGACGCCCAGGGCTCGTTGGTCTTCGCGACCTCTGCGGTAACGTGTTGTTTCTCTCCGTGCCCTCCGTGTCTCCGTGGTAATTTTTACGTCGCCGCCACAGCATTCATTCCGGGGAGGCCAGCCATGTCGATCAATACGCCAACCAGCGCAGCGGACCTTGTCGCGGCGTTCAAGAAATCGATATCGGATCATTGGCGCCTCTTCCTGGCCGAGGGCGTCGTCCTCGTGGTGCTCGGGCTGGCGGCGATCGTCATCCCGCCCATTGCCGGTCTCGCCACCACGATCATTATCGGATGGCTGTTCCTGATCGGCGGCACCGTCGGCCTCGTCACGACCTTCGGCGCTCACCAGGCGCCGGGGTTCGCATGGTCGCTCTTTTCGGCGATCCTCGCATTGCTCGCCGGCATCGTCCTCTTATGGAACCCGTGGCAGGGCCTGGCGACGCTGACCTATGTGCTGATCGCCTTTTTCATCATCGACGGCATCCTGATCATCGCCCTCGCGCTGCAGCACCGCCGCGAACTGACCGGCCGGTGGGAATGGATGATGATCGGTGGCGTCATGGATCTGGTCCTGGCGCTCATCATCATCTCCGGCCTGCCCGGCACGCTGGCCTGGGCGCTCGGGCTCCTCGTCGGGATCGACCTGGTATGGGGCGGCATGTCGCTGATCGCGATGGCGCTCTCGGCCCGCAACGCGGCCGTTTGACGGCCGCATCCACCTTCCGTCATACCGGCGCAGGCCGGTATCCACGGCCGAGGTGGGTCCCGGCCTCCGCCGGGACGACGGCTGAGATCACCCTGGGGCCAGACCTGGATACAAGTCCGTCCAGTGCGGGTTCTCGCGCTCGATCAGGTTCATCTTCCAATCGCGCTTCCATTCCTTGATTTGTTTCTCGCGGCGGATTGCCGACTCGGCGTTCTCATGCGACTCGAACCAAACCAGCCGGTCGACGCCATAGTGCGCGGTGAACCCGGGCACGGCCTTTGTTTTGTGTTCCCAGACCCGTTTCATCAAATCCGATGTCACGCCGACATAGAGCGTGCCGCGAACCTCGCTCGCCAGCAGATACACAACGAAGGCCTTTTCAGCCATTTTACCGCTGCATCCCTTCGCCGTCATACCGGCGCAGGCCGGTATCCACGGCAGAAGTGGGTCCCGGCCTGCGCCGGGACGACGGCCATTACGGCCCCTGAACCGCCTATTTCGCCGCCGCCTGCACCGCCGGGCGCGAGCGGAAATGCGGCATGACCAATTCGCCGACCATGCGGTATTGCTCGAGGATGCGGTCCTTGGGCGTGGTTAAGGGCGGCGACAGGTTGATGTGCCGCATGCCCGGATAGCGCTCCTCGAAACTCTTCAGGTGGGCGACGAGCTCATCGGGCGTGCCGGCGAACCATGAGCCCAATTTCATGTAATGCTCGACCGGCGGCACCCCGGCCGCGTCCCAGCCGCCGCGCCGACTGACCGCGGCGATCTGCTCCGGCGTCAGCCCCGGCACAAAGCCCAACGGCGCGAACATCTTGACGTGCTCCTCGTAGAGCGGCTTCAGCTCGCGCACCGCCTGCTCCTTCGTTTTGGCGAGGTAGAAGGCGAGGCCGATCGTCAAATTCTCGCCGAGCTTGAGGTTGTGGCCCATGTCGTTGGCGACGCGCTGGTAGGCCTGGATCGGCCCCTCGGCCATGATCGCCGCGCCGCCGCCGACGAGGCCCTTGATGCCGTGGCGCACCATGAATTCGATACCGCGCCGCGAGGCGCTGACGATCGGCTGCCAGCATTCGACCGGCATGTTTATGGGGCGTGGGACGAGGCTCAGCTCTTTCAAATCATAGCCCCGATAGGGCACCCGCGCGGGAATTGTGTAGTGTTTGCCCTGGTGCGAGAAGCTCTCGTTGTTGAACGCCTTGAAGATGATCTCGACCTGCTCCTCGAAGAGTTCGCGGTTAGCCTCCTGGTCGATGATCGGGTTGCCGAAGGTCTCGACCTCGCGGCTGTGGTAGCCGCGCCCGACGCCGAACACGGTGCGCCCCTTCGTCAGGATATCGGCCACCGCATAATCCTCGGCGAGGCGCAGCGGGTGCCACATCGGCGCGATATTGAAGCCGCAGCCGATCCGCAATTGCTTTGTGACATGCGCCAGATGCACCGCCAGCATCAGGATGTTGGGCAGGCACTCATAGCCTTCGTGCTGGAAATGGTGCTCGGCCAGCCACAGCGTGTCGTAGCCGCACTCGTCCATCACCTTGGCGATCGCCTCGGTCTTGTCGAAGACGCTGGCGAGCTGGTCGTTGTTATAGCGCCGCTCATTGGCCGGCGTCGCATCCTGGCCATGGTCGGGGATGTCGATATGGCCGGCATAGACCGTCATGAATTTGTCGATCATGGCTCGTATCCTTTTGCGGCGTGAACGGCGTTTAGCATCTGCCGCTAGACTAACCGGGATCTCCGGCGGGTCAATCCATCAGCTTCTCGGCGAGGTAGGTAAATTCGAGCGCATTGCGCCGGGCGCGCTCGGCGAGATTGGCGGCGGCGGAATGCCCGCCATCGACATTCTCGTAATAGAGGAACGCAAGGCCCATCGACTCCATCTTTGCCGCCATCTTGCGGGCGTGCCCCGGGTGCACCCGGTCATCCTTGGTCGAGGTGACGAAGAACGGCTCGGGGTAAGAAATGCCGGGGCGCAAATTGTGGTAGGGCGAGATCCGGCGCAGGAACTCGGCCTCCTCCGGCACATCGGGGTCGCCGTATTCGGCAACCCACGACGCTCCAGCGAGCAATTTGTGATAGCGCAGCATGTCGAGGAGCGGCACCTGGATGACGATGGCGCGGAACAATTCCGGCCGCTGCACCAGCATCGCGCCCATCAGGAGCCCGCCGTTCGACCCGCCCATGATGCCGAGCCGGCGGGGCGAAGTGATGCCGCGCGCGATCAGATCCAGGGCCACCGCGAGAAAATCATCGAAGGCGCGCTGGCGCTCGCCCTTGAGGGCGGCCTTGTGCCATTGCGGGCCGAACTCGCCGCCGCCGCGAATATTCGCGACGACATAGACGCCGCCGCGTTCGAGCCACAGCTTGCCGATGACGCCCGCATAGGACGGGGTCATCGACACCTGGAACCCGCCATAGCCGTAGAGGAGGGTCGGCGCGGTGCCGTCAAAGCCGAGCGCCTTCGGGCGGACGACGAAATAGGGCACCGCAGTGCCGTCGGCCGATTTCGCCTCGAACTGCTCGACGATGCTGTTCGCCGCATCGAAGCGCGCCGGCAGCGACTTGAGCGCAGTCGGCGCGGCCGCGCCCGGTTCGACGAGCCAGAGCGCATTGGGGCTCAGAAACCCGGCGACGTCGATAAACGCGCGGTCCTCGCGCTCGCTCGTAGCGACGATGTGGAGTGCGGCGTGCTCGGGGAGCGCCAATGGGCTGGCAACCCAGCGCCCGCCCTCGAAGCGGTACGCCACCGCGCTGCCCTGGACGTTGCGATAGATCGTCGCCAGGAGAAGACTGCGGGTCGTGGCGACGTCCTCGATCGCCTCACGCGGTCCCGGGGCATAAATCAATAGCGGGGCGGCGGTATCGGGGTCGGCAAGGCAGGCTGCGAGATCGAGCGACACCAGCGCGCCCGTGGGATAATCCGATCCCCAATCCTCTTCGAGCGAGAACACAAGCTGCCCGGCGACAAAGCCGCGAAAGCTCGACCGCGTCGGCAGCGGCAGGCGGAGGGGGCCGCCCGCAGTCAAGAGGTAACGCTCGCTTTCGAAAAAGCTGACCTGGCGATTGACGAGGATGCCCTTTACCTGGCCTTGCGGGTCGCGCAGCACGCCGGCGCCGACGCTGACATCCTCAGGCGTGCCGGCGAAGAGCTGTTCGGCCGCGTCGAGCGGCGCGCCGCGGGAGAGCCGCTTCAGGATGAACGGATACCCGGAGGCCGTCATCGTCCCCGACCCCCAGTCGCGCGCGACGATCAGCGTGTCGGCGTCCAGCCATGTCGCGCTCTGCTTACCCTCGGGAAGGAAGAACCCGTTCTCAACGAAGCGCGCGGTCGCGAGGTCGAACTCGCGCCGCTCGCTGGCGTCCTTGCCGCCATCGGAGAGGCTGACGAGAGCGCGGCGATAATCCGGCCGCAGAACGCTTGCGCCGTGGAATACCCAGTTGCGCCCCTCGGCGGCGGCCAGCGTATCGACATCGAGGAGTACCTGCCAATCCGGCACAGCGGTTGCGTAGGAGGCAAGGGTCGTCACCCGCCACAGCCCGCGGACATGCGCTTCGTCCTGCCAGAAATTGGCGAGGCGGTCCCCGAGAAAGCTCGGGTAGGGAATGCGATCCGAGGCGGTGACGACCGCCAGCGCGTCGCGGTGTATCGCCGCATAACGCGGATCGCCCTCGAGAAGGGCAAGGCTGCGGGCGTTCTCGCCGCGCACCCATTGGAGCGCCACTGCGCCCTCAACCTCCTCCAGCCACAAAAAGGCATCGTCGTCGGTCATGCCTTTACAGACTCTTCTACCGCGTTCCCGTGGGCCTTCAGCCCACGGACTTGTTCCGTGGGGAAGGCCGGGACCCATGTTGCAGCGTTTCGCGCGCCGAACAATAGATCCCGGCCTTCGCCGGGAACATGGTGCTGAGAGGCTCTACGCCTCGACCAGCACGTTGACGGTGCGCGCGGCGGCAGCGAACTCGCGCCAGGTCTCGTCGTCGATCGGCAACCCCTCGGCAATGCGCTTTTCTCGCATCAGTCGCTCGGGGTCGCCGGGGATCAGCACCGGTTCCCCCGCGTTGCGCGGGGGCGAGGCGGTGACGTAATCGGTCATCGCCTGGATTTCCTCGTTGAGCCAGCCCGGCTCGGTGAGCCGCGCCGGGTCGATCACGACGAGCAGCATGCCATTGGTGACGCTCGCATCCTCCTGGCGCTCGGGCCGCATCGTGCCGCTGCCGGTAACCGCGCCCGCCAGGATCTCGCAGATGAATGCGAGCGCGTAGCCCTTGTGCTCGGCGAAGGTGAGGAGCGCGCCGCGCGGCCGGCGGTACATGACGTCGGGGTCGGTCGTCGGCCCGCCCTCGGCGTCGAGGAGCGTGCCTGCCGCGATCGCTTCGCCCTTGTTGCGGGCGACCCGAACCTTGCCCATCGCGATGCGGCTTGTCGCCATGTCGGCGATGATCGGGCGGTCGGGTGTGGGGCCGGGGATCGCGACCGTCACCGGGTTGGTGCCGAAGCGCGCGTCGCTGCCGCGCCAGGGTGCCACGGCCGGGCGCTGGTCGGTGATGTTGACGAACGAGATCGACACGAGGCGGGCAGCGGCGCACATCTCGCCATAGGTGCCGACGCGCCCGATATGGTGGGCGTTGCGCAGCGCGACGACGGCGACCCCGGTTTCCTTTGCCCGCTCGATGCCGAGGAGCGTCGCCTCGCGGGCGACGATCTGGCCCCAGCCGCGGGCGCCGTCATAGACGATCATCGAGCCCGCATCGCTGACCACATGCCCCTTCTCGTTGACTGCCGCCTTGCCGTTGCCGAGGTTGCGCAGGTAGTTGGCGACGAGCCCGATGCCGTGGCTGTCATGCCCACGCAGATTGGCCTCGACGAGGTGCTCGGCGACGATTTTGGCCTCCGCCTCACCACTGCCGGCGGCGGCGAAAACCCGGTGCACGATACCGGTCAGCTTGGTGGAATCAACGAGCGGCATCAGCTCTCTCCCCTCTCCTCTTGGCGCGCGGCGATGCGCTGCGGGTGGGCCGGGTAGACGCCGAGGATCTTGACCTCGCGCGAGAAGAAGGCGAGCTCCTCGAGCGCCAGTTTGAGGGGGCGGTCCTCGGGGTGGGCCTCGACATCGGCGTAGAACTGCGTCGCCGCGAACCGTCCGCCGACCATGTAGCTTTCGAGCTTGGTCATGTTGACGCCGTTGGTGGCGAACCCGCCCATCGCCTTATAGAGCGCCGCCGGCACGTTGCGCACGTTGAAGACAAAGGTGGTGACGGTCGGCATCCCGCGCGGCGGATGCCGCGGCTCGCGCGCCATGACGAGGAAGCGGGTCGTGTTGTGCTCGGCGTCCTCGATGTTTTCGGCGAGCGAGACGAGGCCGTAGATCTCGCCGGCGAGCTCCGAGGCGATCGCGGCGACCGTTGGATCGCCGAGCTCCTTGATCTCGGCGGCGCTCCCGGCCGTATCGGCGCGCACCACCGGCTGGAGCCCGTGGCCCCGGATGAAAGTGCGGCACTGCGACAGCGCATGGACATGGCTGCGGACCGTGCGGATCTTGTCGAGGCTCGCCCCGCCGGGCAGGGCGAGGAGGTGATGGCTCACCCGCTCGAAATGCTCGGCGATGATGAAGAGGCCCGAATCCGGCATCAGATGGTGGATGTCGGCGACCCGGCCGGCGACCGAGTTCTCGATCGGCAGCATCGCGAGCGCCGCCCTTCCCTCGCGCACCGCGGCAAAGGCATCCTCGAAGGCGGCGCAGGGCAGTGTCGTCATCGCCGGATAGACCTGCCGGCAGGCGAGATCGGAATAGGCGCCCGGCGCCCCCTGAAAGGCGATCGTGTGATCTGGGTTGGGTGTGTCAGTCATCGCTTAACATCAAAATCCTTCAGAGAAGGTCGCTCCCGCGCAGCGGGCAGATAATAACGTTGTCGTCCCGGCGAAAGCCGGGACCCACTCGTCAATCGCCCCGCCGGTGGATCAATGGTTTCCGGCTTTCGCCGGGATGACAATAAAATCGATCGGCTCCCACGATCGGGCTGCTAGCCACCAGCACTCTCCATCGACGCCCGAGCGCGCTCCAGATCAGCCGGGGTGTCGACTTGAACCCCGAGCCATATCGGGTCGATGAGGCTGACCGAGATATGCATGCCGGCTTCGAGGGCGCGCAGCTGTTCGAGCCGCTCGCGCTGTTCGAGGATGCCGCGCGGCAGGGTGACGAACCGGTCGAGCGCGGCGCGGCGATAGGCATAGAGCCCGATATGCTCGTAATGCGGCCCCTCCCCCCACGGCACCGGCGCCTTCGAAAAATAGAGTGCGCGCGCGGGCCGCGCGGGATCGGCGAACCCGGCGACCACCTTGTTGACGCTGGTCGCGTCGACCGACGCGGGATCGGTGATGAGCGCGGCCAGGGTCGCGATGTCGGCGTCGGTCTCGGCCAGGGCATCGAGCGCCACGCGAATCGCCTTTGGCTCGAGCATCGGCATGTCGCCCTGCACGTTGATGACCGCATCATGCGCGCGCTCCGGGTCGAGGAGGGTGATCGCTGCCTGGATGCGGTCGGAGCCGGTCGGCAATCCCGGGTCGGTCAGCACCGCGCGCCCGCCGGCATGCTCGATGCTCTCGGCGATCGCAGGGTTGCCGCAGGCGACGACGACCGGGCCCACTCCCGCGGCGACGGCACGGCGCCAGACATGCACGATCATCGGCACCCCGGCAAGAAGGGCGAGCGGCTTATTGGGCAGCCGACTCGCCGCGAGGCGGGCGGGGATCAGCACGATCGGGTTGGTAATTCGGTGGTCGGCAGACACTGCGGTCAGGCGTCCCTCGAAACAGAAACAGGCAGCGACAACATGCCCGGTTCGTTTGCGCGCCGGAAGCGCGATAATTCGGTTGAGTTAGCGAACGGAATCCGATTTCCTGCCGGCCGCGCCGCGCTCCCGAGGGGCAAACGAAAAGGGCGATGATGTCGTCTTTCGAGTGGAACAAGATCATCGCCTCGGTCTTGACGGCGATGATCGTCGCGATGGTCGCTGGCATCCTGGCGAGCCAGCTCGTCCACCCAAAGCATCTGGAGCACCTGGTCTATGCCCCGCCCGGTGCCGAGGCCGGCGCAACCGCGGCGGCGGCTCCGGCCGCAGCGCCTTCCGGCCCCGAGCCAATTGCGCCATACATGGAAAAGGCCGATCCGGCGAAGGGCCAGCAGACCGCCAAGGTCTGCCTGCAATGCCATACCTTCGCCAAGGGCGAGCCCAACAAGGTCGGCCCCAATCTCTGGGACATCATGGAAGAAAATATCGCCAGCGTTCCCGGCTACCAATTCTCGCCCGCGCTCATCGCCGACAAGAACATGAAGTGGACCCGGGACGAACTGAACATATGGCTGTATAAGCCGCAGGAATTCGCCCACGGCACCAAGATGACGTTCCCCGGGCTGCCGAAGCCGCAGGACCGTGCCGACGTGATCCTCTATCTGGAAAGCCTGAAATAGGAGGAATGTGGTCGAGCTCGACCGGTTCCTCGAACTCGCGACCGACCTCGCCGATGCGGCGGGAGCGGTGATCCGCCCGTATTTTCGCCAGCCCCTTGCGGTCGACGACAAGCCCGATCTGTCGCCCGTCACCATTGCCGACCGCGCCGCCGAAGCGGCGATGCGGCATCTGATCGCCGAGCGTTTCCCAGAGCACGGCATCATTGGCGAAGAATTCGGCCGCGAGCGCGAGGAGGCCGAGTTCACCTGGGTGCTCGACCCGATCGACGGCACCAAATCCTTCATCTCCGGCGTGCCGCTGTTCGGCACGCTGATCGCGCTGGCGCATCGGAGCCGCCCGATTCTCGGCATCATCGACCAGCCGATCAGCCGCGAGCGCTGGATCGGCGCCAGCGGCCGCGCAACCACCTTCAACGGCGCCTCAGTCCGCACCCGGCCTTGCGCCGCACTCGCCGCCGCGACGGTGTTCTCGACCAGCCCCGATATGTTCCAGGGCGATGACGCCGCCGCCCACGCTAGGGTTGCCGCTGCCGCCAAGCTCGTGCGGTTCGGCGCCGACTGCTACGCCTATGGCCTCGTCGCACTCGGGCTCATCGATCTCGTCGTCGAGGCCAGCCTCAAGCCCTATGATTTCAGCGCGATGGCGCCGATCATCGAGGGCGCCGGCGGGATCGCCAGCGATTGGCGGGGAGCCCCCCTGACGCTCGCCTCGGACGGACGGGTTCTGGTCGCCGGAGACCGCCGCGCGCACCAACAGGCGCTGCAGCTGTTAGCCGCGTGAGAGGGCGTAAAGAGGACAGCCTCGGTATCGTGCGTCCTTCGAGACGGTGCTTCGCACCTCCTCAGGATGAGGTGAGTTTATGCTGGCATTAATAAAGAACCTCATCCTGAGGAGGCCGCGAAAGCGGCCGTCTCGAAGGACGCACGGTGCTGATGCAGTCCTGATCCTGGGCGTTGTGCTGTCGCTCGGCACGTTGGCGGCTCTGGCGGCGGCCGGCAACCACGGCCTTTCGCTCTTCGGCGAATTGAAATACGGGCCCGATTTCAAGAATTTCGAGTATGTCGACCCGCAGGCGCCCAAGGGCGGCACGATGAAGTTCTCGGCGATCGGCACCTACGACACGCTCAACCCGTTTGTCGTCAAGGGCGTGCCGGCCGCCGGGATCGGCCAGATCTTCGACACCCTGACGGCGGCTTCCGAGGACGAGGCGAGCAGCGAATACGGCCTGGTTGCCGACAGTATCGAAGTCGCACCCGATAAGCTCTCGGTACTTTACACCTTGCGCAAGGAGGCGCGGTTCCACGACGGCTCGCCGATGACCCCGGATGATGTGGTGTGGACCTTCAACACGCTGCGCGCCAAGGGCCACCCGATGTACCGCTCCTATTACGGTGACGTCACCGAAATCGCGCAGGAAGGCGCGCGCGGCATCCGCTTCCGATTCAAATCGGCCGAGAACCGCGAATTGCCGCAGATCCTCGGACAGATGCCGGTGCTGTCGAAGAAATATTGGTCCGGCCGCGATTTCACCAAGACGACGCTCGACCCGCCGCTCGGCAGCGGCCCCTATAAGATCGACACGCTCGATCCCGGCCGCTCGATCACCTATAAGCGCGTCCCGGACTACTGGGGCGCCGACCTGCCGGTCAACAAGGGCCGGTTCAATGTCGACACGATCCGCTACGACTATTATCGCGACGGCACGATCGCTCTCGAAGCCTTCAAGGCCGGGCAATACGATATCCGCATCGAGAATGCGGCGAAGAACTGGGCGACCGGCTATGACAGCCCGGCTTTGCGCGCTGGATTGATCAAGAAGGAGCTGATCCCGAACCAGCTGCCGAGCGGGATGCAGGGCTTTGGCTACAATCTCCGCCGCCCGTTGTTCCAGGACCCGCGGGTGCGCCAGGCGCTCGCCTATGCCTTCGACTTCGAATGGTCGAACAAGAACCTCTTCTATGGCGCCTATACGAGGACGCGCAGCTATTTCGACAATTCCGAATTGGCCGCGACCGGGCTGCCGCAAGGCGAGGAACTGAAGATCCTCGAGAAATTCCGCGGCAAGATCCCCGACGAGGTGTTCACCAAGGAATACGATCCGCCCAAATACGATGGCTCAGGCAACATCCGCGACGGCCTGCGCGCGGCGCTCGCCCTGTTGAAAGCAGCCGGGTGGGGTTTCAAGAACGAGAAGCTGGTCAACGACAAGACCGGCCAGCCCTTCGAGTTCGAGATATTGCTGGCTCAACCCGAGTTCGAGCGCATCGTCCTGCCGTTCGCCAAGAATCTGGAGCGGATGGGGATCACCGCACGGGTCCGCACCGTCGATGTCGCGCAATATGAAAAGCGCATGGAGACTTTCGATTACGACATGAGCGTCGCCTCGTTCGGCGCGTCGCTGTCGCCCGGCAACGAGCAGCGCGAGTATTGGGGGTCCAAGGCAGCCGATGAGGAAGGCAGCCGCAATCTCCTCGGCGTCAAGAGCCCGGTCATCGACGAACTGATCGAGGAGCTGATCCGCTCCCCCGACCGCGCCAGCCTCATCGCCCATACAAGCGCGCTCGATCGGGTCCTGCAATACGGCTATTACCTGATCCCGAATTACCATCTATCGGCATACCGGGTGGCGTATTGGGACAAGTTCCGCCGCCCGAAATTGTCGCCCAAATACGGCATTGGCCTCGACACGTGGTGGGTCGATCCCAAGGCCGAACAGGCGATCGAGGCGAAAAAGGGCGAGGTCGCGAAGTGACGTTGTCGCCGCGCAATGTTACCACCCTCTCCCGCAATGCGGGCGAGGGATAGTTGGCGCCCGCCCGATGATCGCCTATGCGGCCCGGCGCATCATGCTGATGGTGCCGACCCTGTTCGCGATCATGGTGGTCAACTTCTTCATCGTTCAGGCGGCGCCCGGCGGGCCGATCCAGCAGATGATTGCCAAGCTCAAGGGCAACACGGTCAGCGCGACCGAGCGGGTCAGCGGCGCCGGCGGCGAGCTCAAGACCCAGTCGGCCGGCGAGGAGAGCCGCTATCGCGGCGCCCGCGGGCTCGACCCCGCCTTCATCAAGGAACTGGAAAGGCAGTACGGCTTCGACAAGCCGCCGCTCGAGCGCTTTCTCTTGATGATGAAGCACTATGCGACCTTCGATCTCGGAACCAGCTTTTTCCGCGATCGCCGCGTCGTCGATTTGATCCGCGACAAGCTGCCGGTATCGATCTCGATCGGGCTGTGGACGACGCTCCTCACCTATCTGATCTCGATCCCGCTCGGCATCAGGAAGGCGGTGCGCGACGGCAGCCGGTTCGATCTGTGGACGAGCGGGGTCATCATCGTCGGCTATGCGGTGCCGAGCTTTCTGTTCGCGGTTCTGCTGATCGTGCTCTTCGCCGGCGGCAGCTACTGGTCGATCTTTCCGCTGCGTGGCCTCACCAGCGACAATTGGAGCGAACTCGACTGGCCGCTGCGCATCCTCGATTATTTCTGGCACATCGCGCTGCCGGTCACTGCGCTCGTGATCGGCGGGTTCGCGACGCTGACGATGCTGACCAAGAACTGCTTTCTCGACGAAGTGAACAAGCAATATGTGCTGACCGCCCGCGCCAAGGGCCTGACCGAGCACCGCATCCTCTACGGCCATGTCTTCCGCAACGCGATGCTCCTGGTGGTGGCCGGATTTCCTGCGGCGTTCATCGGCATTCTGTTCACCGGCTCCTTGTTGATCGAGGTCATCTTCTCATTGGACGGCCTGGGGCTTTTGGGGTTCGAGGCGGCGATCAACCGCGATTACCCGATCATGTTCGGGACGCTCTATGTGTTCACGCTGATCGGGCTGGCGCTGAAGCTGGTCAGCGACCTCACATACATGCTGATCGATCCGCGCATCGATTTCGGACGGCGGGGCGCCTGACGGCTCGCGATCTTTGACCCGGCGCGCGTTGCACAGCACAATGCGGCTGCACGCAGCGCAGGAGATCGCGTCATGAGCAGGAGCCGCTCTCATCGCACCGGGCACCAGGGCGGCACGCCATGAAATATGTCGAGCAGGTGTTGCAGCCCGGCGAAACGGTCACCTACGCCACCAGCCTCCATTGGCTGGTCTACCTGCGGGCAATTCTGCTGATGATCCTCGCGATCCTCTGTCTGATTGCCGCGAGAGCCGTCGCCGAACCGGTGGCGCAGATCTCGCTGAACATCATCGCGGCGCTGCTGGGCCTATTTGCGCTGGCGTCGGGGCTCGACGCGGTGATCCGGCGATCGACGACCGAACTGGCGGTGACCGACCGGCGGGTCATCTACAAGACCGGCATTTTCCAGCGTCACAGCATGGAGATGAACCGCTCGAAAGTTGAAACGGTCGGGGTCGACCAGTCGATCCTCGGCCGCATCCTCGGGTACGGCACGGTCATGGTGCGCGGCACCGGCGGCAGTTTCGAGCCGATCCGCTTCATCGGCGACCCATTGAGCTTCCGGAGCCATATCACGGCGGGCTAGATGCCCAAACCTCGCGCAGTCCCGTCGTCCCTGCGCCGGACCCTCGGCGAGCCGGCAGCTGCCGGGCCCGGCGCCGCGCTGTCGATCGGCCTGTGCGCGGCCATAGTG
>JBARKH010000018.1:0-8152 GCA_049801295.1 Allostellaceae bacterium
GGTTGAAGCCGCTCGCCGCGGGAGTGGCGGAACTGAAGCGGCTCTATGTCGTGCCCGCGGCGCGTAGAACCGGGCTTGGGCGGAGGCTCGCCGAGCACGCGCTGGAAGCGGCCGCGGCGAAGGGGTACGAACGGGTCCGCCTCGACACCCACCGGCCGAGCATGCCGGCGGCGATTGCGCTATACCGGAGCCTCGGGTTTGTCGAGATCGCGCCTTATGGCCCGGACCTCGGCGGAGATATCGCGTTTTTCGAAAAGATAATGCGGGAGCCGTGAGCGATGCGCCTGTTGATCGCGATGATGAAGCACGAGACCAACACCTTCTCGCCGGTGCCGACGCCGCTTGAGCGTTTCGGCCACGGGCCGGGGCCGCTCTATGGCGAGGCCGCGATCAACGCCTATCGCGGGACCGGGTCGGGGCTCGGCGCCTATCTCGACCTGGCCGCGCGGGAGAAGGCCGAGATCGTGCTGCCGATTGCCGCCGGCGCCTCACCCTCGCGCCCGGTCGATGACGGCGCCTACGAACACATCGCCGGCATTATCTGCGAAGCGGTCGCGAAAGGCGGATACGACGGGATCATGCTCGACCTCCACGGCGCCATGGTCACCGAGAGCTGCGAAGACGGCGAGGGCGAGCTCCTGCGCCGCATCCGCGCGATCGATCCCAAAACCCCGATCGCGGTCGCCTACGACATGCATGCCAACCTTTACGCGGCGATGATCGAGAACGCGACGGTCGTCGCCGGCTACCGCACCTATCCGCATATCGACACCTATGAGACCGCTCACCGCGCCGGCGAGATCCTGCTCAAGGCGATGAAGGGCGAGGTGCGCCCGGTGATCGCATGGGGCAATGTGCCGATGTTGCCGCACGTCATGCGCCAGGGCTCGGACGATCACCCGAACCATGAATTGCAGGCGCGCGTTGCCGCGATGAGCACCGAGGGTGCCTTGGCCGCCAGCCTCTTCACCGGGTTCCCGCATGCCGACATCGCCAACGCCGGCCTCTCCGCCGTGGTGGTGACCGATGGCGACCGCGCCTTGGCCGAGCGGCTGCGCGACGAGCTGTTGAACAAGGCCTGGGGCGATCGCGAGGCCTTTGTCTATGAGATCAAGCCGCTCGAACGCTCGCTCGCCCGGGCCAAGGCGATGGAAGCACCGCAGCCCGGCGAGGGGCCGATCGTCCTCCTCGACCATTACGACAATTGCGCCTCGGGCGGGACGATGGACACGACCGCGGTCCTCGCCGCGATCCTCGCCTCGGGCCTCGACAATGTCGCGGCCTTCGCGATCTATGACCCCGCTGCTGTCGGCCAGGCGATCGCCGCGGGCATCGGTGCCGAAATCGCGCTGTCGATCGGCGGCAAGCTCAAGATGCCGGCGATCCCCGGCGAGAGCCGGCCATTGAACGTCACCGGCGCGGTGAAGACGATCTCAAACGGCCGCTTCCGCAACAAGGGGCCGATGGGGCGCGGCGTCCTCACCGATATGGGGCCGAGCGTCGTCATCGATACCGGCAAGGTCGAGATCGCCGTCATCTCGCGCCATGTCGAGCCATCGGACCTCAACTGCTTCTATGCACTCGGCATCGATCCCATGCAGAAGCGCTATGTCATGCTGAAAAGCCGGATCCATTGGCGCGCCGGGCTCGGAAGCGTCGCCAAGGCGGTCGTCGAATGCGCCGGGATGGGCGTGTGCACCTCCGATTACAGCCAGCTCACCTTCAACAACGTGCGCCGCCCGATCTACCCCCTCGACCTGCCGAACCGGTGAGCTTAGGTTAACAGCACAGTACTAACCCACCCACTCATGTCATGCCGGCGAAAGCCGGTATCCATGGCGGAAATGGACCCCGACTTTCGTCGGGATGACGCGACAGGGTTTCCGCACGGAGGACCCGATGGACGGCACCACCGAACTCCTTGAGAGCGACCGGCGCTTTCTGGTTCACCCGCTGCACCACCCCGAGGAGCACAAGGCGCCGCTCCTCGTCGAGGAGGGCAGGGGGGCGATGCTGCACCTCGCCGACGGGCGCCAGGTCATTGATGGCTTGGCGGGCCTGTGGAATGTCAATGTCGGGCATGGCAGGGGCGTCCTCGCCGATGCCGCCGCGACGCAGATGCGCAAGATCGCCTACGCCTCGGCCTATGTCGGCGCGACCAACGCGCCGGCGGTGCGCCTCGCCGAGAAGATCGTCGGCCATGCCTACCCGAGCAGCTCGGGGGTCTACTACACGACCGCTGGCGCGGAATCGAACGAGTCGGCGTTCAAGACCGCGCGCTTCTACTGGAAGGTCAACGATAAGCCCAACAAAACCAAGATCATCTCGCGCATCCACGCCTATCACGGCGTGACGATGGCGGCGATGAGCGCCACCGGCATGGCGATCTACCAGAAGATGTTCGGGCCGATGGTGCCGGGGTTCATCCAGGTCGCGCCGCCCTACGCCTATCGCTGGCAGGGCAACGAGGAGCCGGGGGTGGGCGCGGCCGACGCGGTCGAGAAGGCGATATTGGCCGAGGGCGCCGACACGGTCGCGGCGGTCATTTGCGAGCCGGTGATGGGGGCGGGCGGCGTCATCGTGCCGCCGGACACCTATTTCCCGCGGCTGCGCGAGATCTGCGACAAGTACGAGGTGCTGCTCATCGCCGACGAGGTCATCACCGGGTTCGGCCGCACCGGGCGATGGTTCGCGCTCGGGCATTGGGGGATCGAGCCCGACATCGTCTCCTTCGCCAAGGGGGTGACGAGCGGCTATCTGCCGTTGGGCGGGATCATCCTCTCGGAGCGCGTCCACGACGCCATCCTTTCCGCGCCGATGGACCGCCGCTACATGCACGCCGCCACCTACAGCGGCCACCCGGTGTGCTGCGCGGTCGGGCTGCGCAACGTCCAGATCATCGAGGACGAAAACCTCGTCGAGCGCTCGGCGGTGATGGGCAAGCGCCTCTTGGCTTCCCTCGAAGAGCTCTACAACCTGCCCAATGTCGGCGAGGTGCGAGGCCTCGGCATGATGTGCGGGATCGAGCTGGTCGCCGACAAGAGCACCAAGGCGCCGGCCTTGGGGCTCGGCGTCAAGATTTCACGCGAGGCGATGGCGCGGGGGCTCCTGGTGCGGGCGCGGCCCGGCAGCGCCGACCCGGTCATGGGCGACACGCTCTGCCTCTCGCCGCCCTTGTCGACCCCGGAGGAGATCCTCGACAAGATCCCGCAGATCCTGCGCGAGTCGATCATCGCCGCCACGAAGTAAAAATTACCACGGAGACACGGAGAAGATTGAGAACAATTGTCATCCCGGCGAAAGCCGGGATCCACCTATCAACAACTGAGATGCTGGCAAGTGGATCCCGGCTTTCGCCGGGATGACACTTTTTTTGCCCGCTCTGTCCTCCGTGTCTCCGTGGTGAAATCAACACTAATCGGAGGGGACCGATGCCCACCCGCACGATCGGCATCGTCATCGACGGCGCGACCGGGCGGCTGGGCACGACGCAACATCTGCGGGCATTGCTCGCGATGGCTAGCGAGGGCGGATTGCCGTTGGCCAACGGCGACCGCCTCGTGCCTGAGCCCGTGCTCCTCGGCCGCGATCCTGAGAAGCTCGCCGCGCTCGCCGTGAAGAGCGGCGGCTTGCGCTGGAGCACCGATCGCGATGCCTGCCTCGCCGACCCCGCGACCGCGATCTATTTCGACGCGAGCGCCACCGGCGGGCGGCCCGAGCGCGCCCTGGCCGCCTTTGCCAGGGGCAAGCACGTCTATCTCGAAAAGCCGATCGCCCGGAGTTTGGAGGAGGCGCTGTCCTTGGCCCGCGCCGCCGAGCGCGCCGGCCGGAAGGGCGGCGTCGTCCAGGACAAATTGTTCCTGCCGGGCCTCAAAAAGCTGCGCCGGCTCTACGATTCGCAGTTTTTCGGCCGGATCCTGTCGGTCCGCCTCGAATTCGGCTGGTGGGTGTTCGACGGCGAGGTGACCCCGGCACAGCGCCCGAGCTGGAACTACCGGAAATCCGGGGGCGGCGGCCTCATCCTCGATATGTTCGCGCACTGGCGCTACATCTTCGACCGGCTCCTGGGGCCGATCACCGCGGTCTCCTGCCGCCACATGACGGCGCTCCCGACGCGGCGCGACGAATTGGGCCGGCGCTACGACGTCGATGTCGAAGACCACGCCTTCGCGATCTTCGAATTGGAAGGCGGGGCGCTGGCGCAGATCGGCTCCTCCTGGGCCAACCGCGTCAAACGCGACGACCTCTTGCAGATCCAGGTCGACGGCACGCTCGGTTCGGCGGTCGCCGGGCTCCACCGCTGCTTCATCCAGCCCGCGGCCGCGACGCCGCGCCCGTTCTTCAGTCCGGAAGTGCCGCAAGCCATGGTGTTCGGCGAGCAGTGGCAGGAACTGCCCGAGCTCGAGCCATTCGAGAACGGCTATCGCGCCGGCTGGGAACTGTACCTCCGCCATGTCGCCGACGAGGCGCCATTCCCCGCGCCCTTGCTCGAAGGCGCCAAGAGCGTCCAGCTTGCCGAGGCCTGCTACCAGAGCCACCGCGAGCACCGCTGGGTCGATTTGCCGGCGCTTCGGTTGTAGGGCTGCGCGCGCCTGCTATAGTCGCGCCAAGCCGAACACCGACCCCTGGGAGATCGCCTGTGACGATGACCGCCGCAACCACCCGCCGCCGCGTCCTGCAAGCTGCCGGCGCCGCTGGCATCCTCTCTCTAACCAAGGCGCCGGCCTTCGCCCAGGCGACCCCGAAAAAGCTGATCTTCGCGCATGTGACGCCGGAGCCCGAATCCTCGGCCGTGGCGTTCGCCGCGATGGCGAAGGAAGTGACCGAGCGCTCCAAGGGCGAGCTGGCGATGGAGTTCCAGGGCGGGACCCTCCTCACCAAGGAATTGGAGATCATCAACGCGGTCAAGGCCGGCAACATCGCGATGGGCGATCCGGGCGGCGCCGCGGCGACGGTGTTCCCGGAGATGGGTGTCTTTCTCGTGCCCTATCTGATCGCCAATTACGACCAGGCCTATAAGATGTTCAACGGGGAGGTCGGCGAGCGGCTCGACAAGACATTCCAGGAAAAATACAAGCTCAAGGTCCTGTTTTTCTACGATTACGGCTTCCGCCATTTCTGGAACAGCAAGCGCCCGATCAACGAGCCCAAGGATGTGCGCGGGCTCAAATTGCGGGTCCAGCCAGCGAAGGTGTTCGCCGACACGATCAACGGCTTTGGCGGGATCGCCGTGCCGATGGCCTGGGGCGAGGTCATTCCGGCGGCGCAGTCGGGCGTCATCGACGGGGCCGACCTGCCGATCGTCAACATCCTGGCGCTGAAGGCCTATGAGGTCTCGAAATACTGCTCGATGACCTTCCACAATTACGGGCCGACCGCGGCCGTCATCAATCTCGACATCTGGCACGGCCTCACCGAGCCGCAGCGCCAATTGATCACCGATGCCTCGCACACCGCGCAGCAGACGGTCCGCCACCTGACCGAGAGCGTCGACAATCTCGCCAAGGCCAAGGAGCTCTTGGAACCCAAGGGCATGGTGGTCAACGCCGCCGATGTCGAGGCCTTCCGCAAGGTCGCCCAGGACAAGGTCTGGCCTGCCTACAAGAAGCTCTTCCCCGAGATGTGGGAACAGATCGTCGCCACCAAGGTTTGAACGGACGCTCGGTGTTCCGGGTCTAAGTAATTGCTCCCAGGTTGTTGTCATCCCGGCGAAAGCCGGGATCCATCGCTGTCGTGGATCCCGGCTTTCGCCGGGATGACATCGGTTTATGGACTGGAAAACGCCGCATCACCTCCGGGCACAGTGGACCGATGACGACCGATCCCTCAACTCCCTCCGGCCGCTGGCGGGTGCGCGATGTTGTGCTCCTGGTGCCGAAGATCGTGTTGACCGCGCTCCTCGTTCTGGCGATCAGCGACATGGTGGTCGGCGTCGTCATGCGCTATGTCGTGACCGCGATCACCGACCGGCTCGAGCTCGACCCGATCAACTTTTTCTGGGTCGAGGAAGTCGGCGAATACTCGCTGTGCTGGCTGACCATGGTCGGCGCCGGGATCGGGATTGCGGAGCGCACTCATTTCACCCTGCGCGTCTTGACCCATCACCTGGCCCCCACGGCGCAGCGGGCGATCAACCTGGCGACCCATCTCTTGATCGCCGGGTTTGGCGGGCTCATCGTCTGGTACGGGATTCAGCTGGCGATCGTGAACAGCCTGCTGACGTCGCCGGCCCTCGAGATCAACCTTGCCTGGCTCTACGTCGCGCCGGCGGTCGGCGGCGCCCTCATAATCCTCTATAGCCTCGCCGCCGCCCTTGAGGGGGAGCCGGCGGCATCGGCCGACAGCTTCGACAAAGCCGAAGTCGCCGCCGCCGGGAACGATTGACGATGCTGCTCGCGGCCACCGGAATCGTCTTTGTGTTCCTCGTCGCCTTCTCGGTGCCGATCGTCTTCGCGCTTGGAACCGCGGCCGTCATCGGGCTGGTGCTCGGCGGCTACTCCCTTGAAATGCTCGCCTCCAGCCTCGTCGGCGCGTCGCAGAACTGGGTCCTCCTGGCGATCCCGAGCTTCATCTTCGCCGGCACGGTGATGGAGCGCTGCGGCATGTCGAATGCGCTCGTCGACCTCGCGCGGGCGCTCGTCGGCTGGCTGCGCGGCGGGCTCGGCATGTCGGTCATTGTCGTCTCCTATTTCTTTTCCGACATTTGCGGTTCGAAGATGGCCGAAGTCTCGGCACTCGGCTCGACCCTGATGCCGCCGTTGCGCCGCGCCGGCTATCGCCCCGAGGACGGCGCCTCCTTGATCGCCGCCGGGACGGCGATGGGGATGCTGGTGCCGCCGGCCATCTTCATGATCGTCATTGGGGAAGTCACCAACACCTCGGTCGTCGCGCTCTTCCTCGCCGGGTTTGTCCCCGCCGCGGTCATTGGCGTGTGCCTCTGCACGCTCGTCGCAATCCAGGCCTATCTCCTCGGCTGGCCGAAGGACACCCGGCCCAGCCTCACTTTCCTCTTGCACTCGCTGCGTCAGGCGGCGGTGCCGCTCGTGATCCCGCTCGTCATCCTCGGCGGGTTCTACCTCGGCGCCTTCACCGCAACCGAAGCGGGGGCGATCGTCGCGCTCTATTCGCTGCTCGCCGCGCGGCTCTATTATCGCAACCTCAGCTGGATGGAGATCCTCCACATCGCCTATGACAGCGCGGTATTGACCGCGGTCGTCGTCTTCCTCCTCGCGGTTGCGACGATCTTCCAATACCTGATGGGCGTGACCGGGGTGCCGCTCCTCCTCGGCGAGATCCTGCGCCCGCTCGAATCGGCGCATTGGCTCTTTCTCACCGGGGTGGCGCTGATCACGATGGTGTTCGGCATGGTGCTCGAGGGGTTGCCGGCGGCGGTAGTGCTGATCCCGGTCGTCTTCCCGATCGCCACCCGGCTCGGCATCAACCCCATTCATTTCGACATCGTGCAGACCGCCGCGGTCGGCATCGGCCTCTTCCTGCCGCCGATGGGGGTGGGGCTACTGATGGCGCTGCGCTTTGCCGAAGTCTCGGTCGGCCAGCACGCCAAGGGCTACTGGCCCTATGTCCTGGCGCTCCTCATCGGGCTGATGCTGATCATCTGCGTGCCCGAACTCTCGCTCGCGATCCCGCGCAGCGCCGGCTTCGTCCGCTGATCATGCGATTGCTTCGGCCGGATTGCCTGCGCTGACGGCTGCTTCCGCGACATAGCGCTCGGCGGCCCGCGGGAAATAAAGGTGGACCGCGGTGCCGATCCCGACTGCGCTTTCGACCCGCGCGAAGCCACCGAGCGCGCGCATCGCCTCAGCTGCGGCAGCCACCGCCGGCCGCGCCGTCGTCGCCCGGTCGAAGATCCGCTCGAACGCTTCGTCCGAAAGCCCGGGGCCGTTGTCGCGGACCGTCACCCTGACATAGTCGCCGAGCTGCGCGCCCGGCGTGTCGCCGAGCGCAGCGGCGTCGAAGGCGATATTGCGGGTGCCGACGACGAGGTCGCCCTTGCCCTTGAGGCCGGCGGCGGCGGCGGCCACCAGATCGAGCACCAGGCCGCGCACGGTCGACAATTCCGCGTGGCAGCGCCACAGCTCGGGCAATAAGGACAGGCGGAACGCGACGCGGCGCGGCACGCGTTGGCGCATCG
>JBARKH010000019.1:0-1797 GCA_049801295.1 Allostellaceae bacterium
CCAGGATGGAGACGAACAACAAAATGGGGATGACGGCAAGATCCTGAGCGAGCAGGATGGAAAAGCTCGCGCGCCCGACACTGGTTGTCAGGCGCTCTTGATTGGAGAGGAGCTCGAGTACGATCGCCGTCGAGGATAGCGACAAGCTCGCCCCGAGCACGATCGCCTCCGGCGGACTCTTTCCCGCCACCACGGCGGCGCCGGCGATCACCGCACTGGTGAGGAGAACCTGCGAACCGCCCAGGCCGACGACCAGACGGCGCATGGCCGACAGCCTGGGAAACGACAGCTCGAGACCGACCAGAAAAAGCAGAAACACAATCCCCAGCTGGGCGATGCCCGCCACGTCCTGGGCGTCGCTGATCGTGAACCACGACAGTCCTGGGAAGGCATTGCCGATCGAGCCGAGTCCAAACGGGCCCAAAACGGCGCCGGCCCCGAGGTAGCCCAGGACCGAGCTCAATCCCCATCGCCGTACCATCGGAACCACGACTCCGGCGGTACCGAGGACGACCAGAGCGTTACTGTACGCCGCGACATTGGTGGGCGTGACCACTAAATCCTCCGGTTCCGCGTCGGCACAGCGACTGTTGTAAACGGTCCGCGCGATTCCTGCGACCCAAACACGCAGAGGAGATTCGCGCCTCCGTATTTCTGCCCATGACCGCTCGATAACAGATCGAAAACGCCGCAACTCGGCGCGTTCGTTCAAACCTTCCCGCTCTATCCTGGTTAAACGACTTACGGCCCCGGCCCGTCCGCGGCGGAGGCATCCGACCGAGAGCCAATGAAGCTATTTCAGTACCAAAACTGCGGCCAGCCGCTTTATTTCGAGAACACCCGGTGTGAACGCTGCGGGTTGGCGCTCGGCTATTTACCGGACCGGCAAACGATCACCGCGCTGCAACCGGATGGCGGCGCGCGCGGCTCCGCGCCGACGGTGTTGCGGGCGCTGGCGGACGCCAAGACCTACCGCTACTGCCGCAATGCCGATCACGGCGTCTGCAACTGGCTCGTTGCAGCGGCGCGGCCCGACGCCTATTGCGCAGCGTGCCGCCACAACCGCATGATTCCCGACCTGTCCTTGCCCAGGAATCTCGATCGATGGCGCGCGCTGGAGGTCGCAAAACGCCGGCTGTTCTACACGCTGTTTCAGCTTCGGCTGCCGGTCGAGACTCAGGTGGAAAGTCCCGCCGGCCTGGCGTTCCAATTCCTGGCCGATGTCGCTTTGTGACGGCGTGAGGCGTTTGAGCGCAGATAAAGTAAAACGCTTCTTGAATTTTAAACGGTTGCGCCCTGTAATGCCGCCGTGCAGCGCGAAGCAGATCATTTCATGACCAATTCGACTTCAAGCGGGCAGTCCGCCGACACGGTGTCATTGGTCACCGCGACGGCAATCGTCGTTGCCGACATGGTGGGCGTCGGCGTCTTCACCAGCCTCGGATTTCAGGTCAATGACATAAGGTCCGGATTTTCGCTGCTTTTGCTGTGGGTCGTCGGCGGGATCGTGGCGATATGCGGAGCGTTCTGCTATGCGGAACTGGCCACGATGTTTCCGCGCTCGAGCGGGGAATACAACTTTCTGCGGCGGATCTATCATCCGGCGTTCGGCTTCGTGGCCGGCTGGCTTTCGGCGACTGTCGGTTTTGCGGCGCCGGTCGCCCTTGCCGCCATGGCGTTCGGCGTTTATTTCAAATCAATCATTCCGGCAGCACCGCCACTGGCGCTCGGGCTGGGCGTGATCTGGCTTGCCGCGCTCGTGCATCTGTGCGGTTTGTGGTTTCGCGGCGCCTACCA
>JBARKH010000020.1:0-3716 GCA_049801295.1 Allostellaceae bacterium
GCAACGTCAGTCGGGCTACGCCCTCCTGCCGTCACGCATCCGGCGACAGTTTCTCATCCAGATTGACGCGCGCCTCTCACCCTGTTTGCCGCGCCGCACTCGATATCTCTCGCCGAGATATTGACAGCGACTTCCAGATCTAGCTTCTCGGCCTGCCACTGCGCCGCCTGTCGTGCTGCCCCGAGGACGACCCGATCGGTCACGCGATGGATGAGATCCGTGTTCTCGGCAAGCGGTATGAACTCCTCCGGCCGTATCGCGCCGTAGTCGTGATGCCGCCACCGGGCCAGCGCCTCGACCCCGGTAAAACGCCCGCGGGTACAATCGAATTTCGGCTGAAATTCGAGAAAAAGCCTGTCAGCCTCTATCGCCTCGGCGAGGTCGGCCGCGAGCCGCTCTTTCGGCACTCCCCGGAACCCGGCCAGCATCTCTCGCAGGGTCGCGATCCGGATCGGCTTTGGCAGCACGCCGCTCATCTTCAAGCCGCGCTGGCGGCCGAGCCGCATTGCCGCTTCGAGCACCTTGCTGTCAGCTCCGCTACTGATCACCAGATGCGCGGAGCATTGATCCGCCGCCAGCGACCGCAACAGCTGAATACCGTCGGTGCCGGGCATGTTCAGATCGAGCACGATTACGGTGGGATGCCAGGATCGCGCCGTTGTCGTGAAGCCGCGCGCGTCCTCGGTAACGACGGCCTCGAACCCCATGCCCTCTGCGGTTCGTTTGATCAGACGACCGAAGGCCGGCTCATCATCGACGACGAGCACCCGATTTCCGAAAACAGAACCCTTCATGAGCTTGCACATGCTGATTTGAGCCACGACGGGCTCAAGTTGCGATATCTTCCTCTCTTCCAGGTATACGAACTGGAGCCGCTGTTGTTCCAGAGTTATTATAGAATATTTGGCATAGTACCGATCAAATGTAATTTATTACTTGAACCCACTAATGTATGCGGCGGAATGTCACAGGCTGGAACCAAACGGGACTTGATGAGCTACGTCAGAGATAAGGTTGGATTTTCTCTGCGCGATTGTTCAACTCTACCTCCAAACGAGGTGGGTTTCCTACACCAGTCCGAACGAGAACTTAGTATCGTGTAAGAATTAGATACAACCTATATTCAAAAATTCGCTTTTCTTTCTTAGTCGAGAGATTGCGTTTTATGCAGGGCTCCTATGCAAATGGGCCGGAAATCAAGTCAATCGTTAGTTTTCTTCCTATTGCCGTGGACCTTACCGCGCCCGTTCGTGAGGCCAGGAAGGGCTCATAAGGGGCAACTTCGGCAGTCCGAAGCTCGCTATGGAACGCCCGCCATCCACCCCGGAGTGGTCATGGGGTGCGTCAGCTCACGCTGGCGACACCCTCATCACTGCGCCATTCTCCCCCAGACCGCCCCCGGTTCGCGTAACGGGAGGCTCCTCCGGTCCGCTCACAACTGGCCCTGGTTGCCCGGTCCTAACGGTTAGGAGCGGGCGGGCCGAGCAGGGGTGCGCGACGGGGCCGGCTCGCCCTTAATACCGTCCTACGTTACACCCAGATGTCCGATCGGACGCCACACATTTGGCTCACACGCTGGCGGAATTCCTTCGCTCTGCGACATGCTGAGCCGAGCCATACCCAGTTCGCGTAACCGGAGGCTCGACCCGCCCCGCTCGAAACTGGCCGTGGTTGCCCGCTCCTAACCGTTAGGACCCTGCGGAGACGGTCGGGCGCCACTGGCCGGCTCGCCTTATGCGTGGCCCGAGCGAGTCGGGTAGGTGGCCCAGTTTGCAAAGATAATTTTACCACCCGTGAGCCGGGACAACCCCGCCGGCAGCACCGTCGGCGAACTGCGCCACAACCGGGACAGGTCCGCCCGGAAGCCCGATCGGAAGCACGGTTATCGGCTGACGCTGGCGGGATTCCTTCAATCTGAGACATGCTGGCCGAGCCGGGGCCGATTTCTCGTAACCGGAGGCTCGGTCCGCATGGCTCTCTCTAAAGTTGTCGAAGGTGGCCCAGTTTCGATGTTATATCTATACCCCCCCCGCGGGCGGGGAGAGGGTTGGGGTGAGGGGCTAGTTCCCGCCCTGGCGCCGCCTTGTTCCGGGAAGGTGCGCTGCCTATTATCGCGGGGATGGCACCACCCTTCTCATTCGGGACATGACCGAGGCTGATCCGCTGCGCGGTCCCTCGGTGCGCGCGGTCCCCGAAGGCGACAACCGCGAGCGCATGATCTGCGCCGAATGCGGCTTTGTGCTCTACGACAACCCCAAGATCGTGGTCGGCGCGGTAGCGCGGTGGGGCGAGAAGATCCTGATGTGCCGGCGGGCAATTCATCCGCGCCGCGGCTATTGGACGTTGCCGGCCGGCTATCTCGAACTCAACGAGGGGACCAGCACCGGCGCCGAGCGCGAGGCCTGGGAAGAAGCCCAGGCGAAGATCGAGATCGAAGGGCTCCTGGCGATCTACGACATCCCGCGGATCAGCCAGGTCCAGCTGATCTACCGCGCGCGCCTCATTGACGACGCTGTCGCGGCGGGCCCCGAAAGCCTCGAAGTCGCACTCTTCGGCTGGGACGAGATCCCGTGGGACAATATCGCCTTCCCGTCGGTGCGCTGGGCGCTCCACCACGAACGCGAGGCGCGGGCAAGCGGCGATTTCTCAACCCGCTACGCCCCGCCGACGAACCCTGCGGCGCCACAGCGGGAGTAGCGCTGGCTCTCCACCTTACGTCGCCCCCGCGAAAGCGGGGGTCCAGGGCAAATGCTGGAGCTGGGACCCAGTGGATTCCCGCTTTCGCGGGAATGACGGTTGATTAAGCGTCAAGCCCCAAGAGGCTGCGGGCGTAGGCGCGGGCCTCGAAGGGGCGCAGATCCTCGATCCCCTCGCCGATACCGATCAGGTGGATCGGGATGCCGTATTTCTCCGCGAGGGAGACGAGGACGCCGCCCTTGGCGGTGCCATCGAGCTTGGTCATGACGATGCCGGTGACCCCGACCGTCGCGCGGAAGATCTCGGCCTGGGCATGCGCGTTCTGGCCGACCGTCGCGTCGAGCACCAAGAGCACCGCGTGCGGCGCTGCGGCATCGAGCTTTCGCAAAACCCTCACGATCTTCTGCAGTTCGGCCATCAGATCGGCCTTGTTTTGCAGGCGACCGGCGGTGTCGATCAGCAACAGGTCGGCCCCCTCCTCGCGCGCCTTGACGAGCGCATCATAAGCGAGCCCCGCCGCGTCCGAGCCGGTAGGGCGGGTCACCACCGGGCACTCGGCGCGATCGCCCCAGATTTGCAGTTGCTCGACCGCGGCGGCCCGGAAGGTGTCGCCGGCGGCGAGGATTACCCGTTTCCCCGCATCTCGGTACTGTTTTGCCAGCTTGCCGATCGTCGTCGTCTTGCCGCTGCCGTTGACCCCGACGACGAGGACGACAAAGGGCTTTTTTGCGGAATCGACGCGCAGCGGCTTCATCACCGGCTCAACGAGCCGGATGATTTCCTCGGCGAGCGCGACGCGGACCTCCTCGGGCGAGACTTCCTGGTTGAAGCGGGTGCGCCGGAGCGCCGCCACGACCTCGCCGGCGACGCCCACCCCCATGTCGCTGGCGATCAAGAGATCCTCGAGTTCGCCGAGCGCGGCATCGTCGAGCCGGCGGCGCAGGAAGATCGTGTTGATCCCCTCGCCGAGGCGCGCCGAGCTGCGCGACAAGCCGGCGCGCAGTTGCGCAAGCCAGCCG
>JBARKH010000021.1:0-13895 GCA_049801295.1 Allostellaceae bacterium
CTCTATTGGCTGCCCGCCGAAAAAGGCTTCGTCCGGCTGACCGTCATCGACGCCAAGGGGCGCAGCGCGCGGGCCACCGTGCGGCTGGCGCCGTAGCGGCTAGCCTCGATCGGTGAGATCGTAAGGCGGGCGGTGCAGCCCAAAGGGGGAGATCGTGAAGATCTCGTAGCCCGTCGCGGTGACGCCGATCGTGTGCTCGAACTGGGCGGACAATGAGCGGTCCTTGGTGACCGCGGTCCAGCCATCGCTCAGCACCTTCACTTCATAGCGCCCTGCGTTGATCATCGGTTCGACGGTGAAGAACATGCCTTCGCGCATCGCCACCCCATCTTCGGGCCGGCCGTAATGCAGGATTGAGGGGGCGTCGTGGAACACCCGCCCGACGCCATGCCCGCAGAAATCGCGCACCACCGAAAAGCGGTGGCTTTCGGCATAGCGCTGGATCGCATCGCCGATCGCGCCGATCTGCACCCCCGGGCGGACGACCGCGATGCCGCGCATCATCGCCTCATAGGTGATGTCGACGAGCTTGCGCGCCTTGACCCCAATCTTGTCGCCGATGAAGAACATCCGGCTGGTGTCGCCGTGCCAGCCATCGAGGATCACGGTCACGTCGATATTGAGGATGTCGCCATCTACCAGCCGCCGGTCGCCCGGAATGCCATGGCAGACAACGTGGTTGACCGAGGTGCATACCGATTTCGGAAAGCCGCGGTAGTTGAGCGGCGCCGGGATCGCGTCGTGATCGACGATGAAGCGGTGGCATAAGAGGTCGAGTTCGCCCGTCGTCACACCGGGGCGGACATAAGGGGTGATGTAATCGAGCGTCGCCGCGCCGAGCGCCCCGGCCCGGCGCATTCCCTCGAAGGCGTCGGGGCCGTGGATCTTGATCTGCCCGCTGCGCGGCATGCCGCTTGCGACGCCCAGGCCTGCCATCAGGTCCTGTTGCATGACCGACTGCTCTCTATTCTACAACGGCGCCGCAATGGCGGCGCCCTCAGGTGATAATCCGATCCCGGCGGGTGGGCAACGATCGCCGCGCGGTTTTCGATTGGAAGGTGGGAAGCCGGCCGGTCCGGGACAATCCTCCCCCCGGTTGTGCCGGTTGGCGGCATTGCCTATGAAGGGACTCGGCCAATGGCGACAAGCGGCTGCGACTCGGAGGATAGGATGAACGACCCGGCGCCGGAGACGGTTTCGGCCTGCGTGCTGATCATCGGCAACGAGATCCTCTCTGGGCGCACCCAGGACGCGAACTTGGCCTTTCTCGCGCAAGGCCTGAACGACGCAGGCATTCGGCTGCGCGAGGCCCGGGTCATCCCCGACGACGCGGCGACGATCATCGGCACGCTCAACGAGGCGCGGGCCAGGTTCGATTACGTCTTCACGACCGGCGGGATCGGCCCGACCCATGACGATATCACCTCGGCCTCGATCGCCGAGGCCTTTGGCGTCGAGCTGATAGTGCATCCCGAGGCGAAACGGATCCTGGAAAGCCATTACCCTCCGGGCGGCTTGAACGAAGCGCGGTTGCGCATGGCGCAGGTGCCCGACGGCGCCTCGCTCCTGCCCAATCCGATCTCGCGCGCGCCGGGGTTCCGCATCGGCAACGTCTTCGTCCTGCCCGGGGTGCCGCAGATCATGCAGGCGATCTTCAACGAATTGAAGCATCGCTTGAAGGGCGGCGCGAAGATGTTGAGCCGCAGCGTCAGCTGCAGCCTCGGCGAGGGTACAATAGCGCAGGATCTGGCCGCGCTGCAGGAACGCTATGGCGACTTGGAAATCGGTTCCTACCCCTATTTCCGGCGCAGCGATTTCGGCGTGACGCTAGTGGTGCGCGGCACCGGACGCGAGCGGATCGCCGCCGCAATCGATGAGCTGAAGGCGCTGATCCGCGCTCATGGCGGCGACCCGCAGGAAGGACTGGCCGAGGATTAGGCCCACTACCGCGGACGTGGCGAAATGGTATACGCAGCAGACTTAAAATCTGCTCTCCGAAAGGGGGTGCGGGTTCGATTCCCGCCGTCCGCACCAAGACCAACGTCAAGGCTTCTGCCGAGACTGTCGGTTACCCTCGCACCAATCCGCCGTCGATCGGGATGACGGCGCCGGTCACATAATCGGAGAGGTCGGTCGCGAGAAACTCGACCACCTTGGCGCAATCCTCGACCGTGCCCAGCCGCCGCAGCGCGACGAGCTCCGAGCGATCGCGGTTGCTCTTGCTGCTGCCGGGAATGACGGTCGCCATGATCCGCCCGGTCGCGATCACCCCCGGCGCGATGCAGTTCGCGGTGATCCCGAAGGGCCCCAGATCCTGGGCCAGATATCGCGTGTAATGCGCGATTGCCGCTTTCGCCGCGCCATAATGGGCGTAGCCGCCATCAGCCGACGGCGCGAGCCCGGCCACCGAGCTGACCGTGATGATCTTCCCCGACCGCTGTGCCTTCATCACCGGGGCGACCGCGTTGACGCTGTAGACGGTCCCAAAGAGGTTCATGCCCACGACGAGCTGCAACAGCGCCGGGTCAAGGTTGCTCGCCTTGGTATCCATCGGCCGGCCGCGGCCGCCGCCGGCATTGGCGACCAGCACATCGACGCGGCCCCACTCCGCCATTACCCGCGCGACCATCGCGTCAACCGCCGCATGATCGGTGGCGTCGACCTCGAGGCCCAACGCGGTTCCGCCGGAAGCGATGATCTCGGCGACCGTCGTCTCGGCGGTCATGTCGCGCGCCTCGGCCTCGAATTCCTCAAAGGAGCGCAGGTTGAGGTCGGCGACCGCGATCTTGGCCCCGAGCCCGGCGAGGCGTTTCGCGTAGGCCCGCCCGAGGCCCCGCGCCGCGCCGGTTACGATCGCTACCTTGCCATCGAGCTTGCCCATCCCGGACCCCTCGTTCAACGGCCTTGTCCCGACGACGAGCGGCTGATGCACCGGGCGGCCGGGCAGCTGGTCGAGAAACCCGGCTCAGCCGCCTTCGAGCTTGGGGATGAAGAAGACTTCGCACCCTTGGCGGATCGGCTGGTAGTAGGCGACCTCATGGATCTCGCCGTCGATCGCGACCGTGGTTTCCTCCTCGAGATGCTCGCCGAGCCCGGGATAGCGCCGATCCATTTCCTTGATCACGTCACGCAGGATCTTCGCCTCGACCTCGAACTCCCGCACGCCGCCGGTGTATTTCCGGCTGAAGCCGCTCGACAGAACGATGCGTGCGGGAGTGACGGCCATCGCGTTACGCGTCCGGGCCGTGATCGAGGGCGGCGCGCACCTTGGGCGGCGACATCGGCAATTCCGTGAGGCGCCGGTGGATCGCATTCTCGATCGCGTTGGCGATCGCCGCCATCGGCGGCACGATGTTGACCTCGCCCACCCCCTTGGCGCCGAATGGATGGGCCGGGTTCGGCACCTCGATCATCACCGCCTCGATCATCGGCACATCCGAGGCGACCGGGCACCGGTAATCGAGGAACCCGGCGTTATCGAGATGGCCTTGCTTGTCGTAGATGTATTCCTCGTTGAGCGCCCAGCCGATCCCCTGGGTGACGCCGCCCTGGATCTGGCCCTCGACATAGGACGGATGGATCGCGCGGCCGACATCTTGGGCGGCGACAAAGCGCAACACGGTCACCTTGCCGGTCTCGGGATCAACTTCGACATCGCAGAACTGGGTGGCGAAGCCGGGCGCGACGCCCCCCGCGTTGACCGAGGCAGCCGCCGTTAACGGGCCGCCGGTCAGTGCCGACTTGCCGGCGATCTCCTTCAGGGACAGCGGCGGGAAATCGCCAACATTGCTGCTCGCCGGCTTGGCGTGGCCATCCTCCCAGACGACGCCCTCGACATCGACGCCCCAGATCATCGCGGCCCGGCCGCGCAAATCGTCGATCAGCTTCTTGCAGGTGTCGACGACCGCCATGCCGGTGGCGAAGGTGACGCGCGAGCCGCCGGTCACATGGGTGTAGCCAATCGAGCCGGTGTCGGCGACGATCGCCCGCACCTGGCTGTAATCGACCCCGAAGGTCTCCGCCGCCATCAGTGCCATCGAGGCGCGGGAACCCCCGATATCGGGGCTACCGGTGGCGACCAGCACCGTGCCGTCGGCGTTGATCTGGACGCTCGCGCTCGATTCGCCGCCGCCATTGAACCAGTAGCCCGAGGCGACGCCGCGCCCCTGGTTGGGGCCGAGCGGGGCCTTCCAGGCGGGATGGTTGAGCAGCGCCTCGACGGTTTCCAGATAGCCGCCATGGGCGAGCTTTGGCCCATAGATCATCGTTGTACCGATGCCGGCGGCGTTCCTGCGGCGCAATTCGAGCGGGTCCATGCCGATCTTTTTCGCCAGCATGTCGATGACGCTCTCGACCGCAAAAGCGGAGATCGGCGAACCGGGCGCGCGGTAGGCGGCCGATTTCGGCCGGTTGCATACGACGTCATAGCCGACCGCGCGCGCGTTATCGATCGCATAGGGGGCAAAGGCGCAGAGGCACGCGTTCATCACGGGCGACCCCGGGAAGGCGCCGGCCTGGAACCTGAAGATGCCGTCGGCCGCGGTGATCTTGCCGTCCTTGGTGACGCCCATCTTGACCCACATCGACGAGCCCGAGGTTGGCCCCGTGGCCTTGAACACCTCGTCCCGGGTCATCGTGATCTTGACCGGACGCCCGGTCATTTTCGACAGGAGCGCGGCGACCGGCTCGATATAGACCACGGTCTTGCCGCCGAACCCGCCGCCGATCTCGGCCGGAGTCACGCGCAGATCGCCGACATTCATCCCGAGGAGTTTGGCGGTCAGCGCGCGCACGACGAAATGGCCCTGGCTGGAGGCCCAGATCTCGGCCTGGCCGTCGGCCTCGACCCGCGCGATCGTGGCGTGCGGCTCGATATAGCCCTGATGTACGGCCGCCGTTTTGAACTCCTTCTCGATGACGACATCGGCCTGAGCAAACCCGGCGTCGAGATCGCCGATCGAGAATTCGAGGCGCTTCGAGATGTTGGAGGGTTTGGTCGGGGCCGGCTCGACCCCGCGGGTGATCATGTCCTCGAACAGCAAGGGCGCGTCGGGCTTCATCGCCTCGTCGACATCGATGACGTGCGGCAATACCTCGTAATCGACCGCGATCAGCGAGAGCGCCTCTTCGGCGGTGGCAGCATCGGTCGCGGCGACGGCGGCGACGGCATGGCCCTCATAGAGCACCTTCTCGCGCGCCATGACGTTCCGCGTCACATGCCAGAAATTGACCGCGACCCGCTCGGGCCCGACATACTCGAATTTCTGGTCGGGAAAATCCTTTGCGGTCATCACCGCCTTCACGCCGGGGAGTGCGGCGGCCTTCGAGGTATCGATCGAGCGGATGCGCGCGTGGGCGTGGGGGCTGCGCAGGATCCGGCCGACCAGCGCGCCGGCCATCGCCAGATCGGCACCGTACATCGCGCGGCCCGTGACCTTCGGCACCCCGTCCGGACGTATCGGCCGCGTGCCAACCCATTTGAACCCCGTCACGACATCGTTCACGGCCAATCTCCCCATCTATCAGGATCGCTGACTGGATATAAGAGTCGCGCGGAGCGGGCGCAAACACAAGCCCCTATGCGCGGTTCTGGCGGCCCGAACGGGGACGCAGGGCGCCGATGCGTAAAGCGCCGGCGATGCACACGTGAACGCCGTTCACACCCGCGGCAAAATTGTGGCATGATGACTCGCCAGCAAGTTGGATCAGGACCAGGACACCGGACGTGGACAGGGATCGGAGTTTTCGCCCAAGGCGCCGCCGCAGCTTTGACGAACCGGAATTCGAGCCGCCACCGCGCGATTACGGCGCGGCGCCGCGGGCCCGAACGCCACAATTCGAGGCGCCCTCCGGCCCACCGGTCAGCGCCGTCGTCAAGTGGTTCAAATCCGACAAGGGCTTCGGCTTTGTCGAGCTGTCGGACGGGACGGGCGACGCGTTCCTGCACGCCACCGTCCTCGGACGGATCGGCGTCGCCGCGGTTCAGCCTGGCGAGACCCTCGAGGTGCGCGTCGCCCAGGGCCAGCGTGGGCCTCAGGTTACCGAGGTATTGAGCGTCGATACCAGCACCGCCAGCACGTTTGCCTCGCGCCCGCCGCGACCGGGGTTTGCGCCGCGCTCCGACCGGCCGGTCCTCGAAGCGACGATGCAGGAAGCCGGCACCGTCAAGTGGTACAACGCCACCAAGGGGTTCGGCTTTATCGTCCGCGACGGCGGCGGCAAGGACGTGTTCGTGCATGCGTCCGCGCTGCAGCGCGCCGGCCTCAACGGGCTCGACGAAGGCCAACGCGTCGTCGTCGATATCGCCGAAGGCCCCAAGGGACCGGAGGCCACCGCCGTCCGCCTCGCCTGAGCGCGTAGCAAAGAGACGCTTCCGCGCAAACGGCACCGAGGAGACGCGGAGGTCGCCATCGAACCCATACAACCCGCTCCGGCCGTGGCCCGTGCGGCGTTCCCCTCTGCGGCGCGCGCGGCGATGGAACGGCTCAATTGCGAGGCTGAGGGGCTCCACATCTGGCTTCGTACCCAGGCCAACGCGCCCTCGCAGCGTCCGTGGTTCCACGATGGTGGGCTCGACGCGGGCGGGCAGGTCGCCCAGGGTCGGGTCGGCGCCAACCAGATGAAAGCCGCGCCCCATCGCTGGCGCTGGCGCGAGATCGGCCCCTATCTCGACCGCATCGCCGATATCGCTAAGAATGCCGACGTCTCGCCGATCGAGTTCGCCGATCGCCAGCAGTTCCTGCTGGTCAACCCCGGTCTCGGCGGCCGGCTGCAGGTGGCGAGTACGATCCGCTGCGCGGTATCGATCTATAATCCGGGCGACGTCGCGCCGGTGCACATGCATACGCCCAACGCCAGCCGCACGATCCTTTCCGACAATGGCGGCTACACGACGATCGAGGGCGAGCGCTGCCTGGCCGCGCGCGGCGATCTGATCCTCACCCCGAACGGCACCTGGCACGATCATGGCAATGACGGGGCGAGCCCGGTCGTCTGGGCCGACATTCTCGATTTTCCGCTCATGGAATTCCTCGATTGCAGCTGGATCGACGAGGATTTCCCCGGCGAGCGCGAGGGCAATGCCCGCGCCCAGAAGCCGGTCCACAGCGATGGCTATTCGGCAAGCCTCTATGGCGCCGGCGGGCTGTTGCCCGGCTTTGTCTCGCATGCCCGCGGCATCGGCCACGATACGTCGCCAGTGTTTCATTACCGGGGCGCCGGGATCCGTGCCGCCCTCGACGGGATGCGCGGGGAGGCGGGCGATCCCTACGAGGGGATCACCCTGCGCTTCGTCAACCCGGCGACCGGCGCATCGGTATTCCCGACCCTCGATTATTCGGCCCAGCTGTTGCGTCCGGGCGAAGCGACCAGGTGGAAGCGCGAGACCGCCAACGCCTTCATTATCGTCCTCGACGGAGAGGGCGCCACCGAGATCGCCGGCCACTCCCTCGATTGGGCAACCAACGACCTCTTTGTCGTCCCCAATTTCCTATGGCGACGCCACATCAACAAGGGCCCCGGCGACGCCGTGCTCTATCTGTGCTCGGACCGGCCGCTCTTCGAGAAAATCGGCCAATACCGCGCCCAGGGCCGCACTCCGGAGGGTGCGGTCGTGCAGCTGGCGGTGCTCAGATGAACCTTTTCGACCTTTCCGGCCGGGTCGCGGCTGTCACCGGCGGCAATGGCGGGATCGGGCTCGGCATGGCGCAAGGGCTTGCCGCCGCCGGGGCGACAATCGTCGTGGCGGCGCGCAACCGCGACAAATCCGAGGCGGCAGTCGCAGCATTAGCGGAATTCGGAGCGGCCAGCGCCTTCATCGCGCTCGATGTCGCCGATCCCGCCTCGTGCTGCGCGCTGATCGAGGAGACCATCGCCCGTTTTGGCCGCCTCGACATCCTCGTCAACAATGCCGGGATGTCGATCAGGAAGCCGCCGCAGGATTATGCGATCGCCGAATGGCAGAGGGTGCTCGACACCAACCTGACCGGCGTCTTTGCCTGCGCCCAGGCGGCCTACGCGCCGATGAAACAGCAGGGCAGCGGCAAGATCATCAATATCGGCTCGATGATGTCGATCTTCGGCAGTGCCTATGCGGCGCCCTATTCGACAAGCAAGGGCGGGCTGGTGCAATTGACCAAGTCGCTCGCCACCGCCTGGGCCAAGGACAATATCCAGGTCAACGCGGTGTTGCCGGGCTGGATCGACACCGAACTGACCCGCGACGCTCGGGTGCAGGTTCCCGGCCTCAACGAGCGCGTCCTGAACCGCACCCCGGTCGGCCGCTGGGGCGTCCCCGCGGATCTGGCCGGGATCGCCGTGTTTCTCGCCGCCTCGGCTTCGGATTTCGTGACCGGCGCCGCGATCCCCGTCGATGGCGGGTATTCGTCGGAGTTCTAGCCGGCCCGGATGATGGCGGGCGCGCTCAGCCGGCGGCGATCGGATACTTCGCGAATATCTCGGTGATCCGCTTGAACGCCTTGTCGGCGGCGGCCTGCGGTGTTGCTCCACCCTTCATGATTTCCGCCCAGGCCGTTTGCCAGACGTGCTCGTTCTGGACGAGGGCATAAGCCGGGTTGTAGCACCAGAAACTCGGCACTGTCGGGGCCAGCAGCGACTGCGTCGTATACGCAACCCGGTGCGGGTCGGCCGGGTCGACCCGCCACTTGTCGTCCCTGACGATCGCCGGCATGGCCGGGACACGGCGGCCGAGGCCGGTCTTCAGGTATTCGTTGCAGATTTTCGGCTGGATCAGGAATTTGAGAAATTCCTTGGCGACCTCGACGTTCTTCGCGCCCTTCGGTATGAGACCGCACAGGCACTGCGTCTGGCTCGGCACCTGCTTACCGTCGTTCGAGAGGGCCAGGCCCCAGGTCACGATGTCGTTGTAATCCTGCTGGTTCTTGATGATTGCGACCTCGGTCGAGAGCGAGCCGTCGAGGTCCATCACGATGGTCTTGGCGTGAAAGGCGTTATTGTCATCGGCGTCGTTCCAGTTGATCGCGCCGGCCGGGACAAAGCCTTCCTTGTAGGCGGTGGTCGGGTAGGTCAGCGCCTTGATCGCGGCTTCCTTCACCTGCGGGTCGTCGAGGTGGAGCTTGCCGTCCTTGGTCACGATGTTCTGGCCGCCATAGCCGATCAGGAACTGGTTGAAGAACGAGTTCGGGTCGCCGCCGTTCGTGGTCAGCTGGAAGCCGAGGCCATAGACGTTGCGCACCCCTTGCTCGCGCAGCTTCTTTTGTACGCCCTTGAAGAAATCGTAGAACGCATCCCAATTCTTCGGGATATCGTCGACCTTATAGCCGGCCTTTTCTATGAGCGGGCGCCAGATATGGTTGGTGAAGACATCGACGGTGAATGGCACGCCGTAGATGCCGCGCCGTTTTTCGACATTGTTGTAGCAACGCACGGTCAACAGCGCGGTTTCGGCAAACCCCTCCTGTTGTGTCGCAACGACGTCGCTGACGTCGAGCAGCTTATCGTCCCAGGCGAACAGCGCGATGATCTCGAACGGGGTGTTTTGAAAGAGATCCGGCACATCGCCGCTGGTCACCGCCGAGACGATCTTCTGCCGCATTGGCGCATAAGGCAGGACCGCGGCATCAATCACATTGCCGCTCGCCTTTTCATAATCGGCGACGAGCTTCTTGAAGGCGATGTCCTCTTCCTGGGCAAAGCCTTGGACCCACCATACCGTCGCGGTTTTTGCCGCGGCGTTGGCGATGTAGGGGCTGGCGAGCGTCGCCGCCGTCGCCAGACCCAGGGAGCCGCCAAGCACGGAACGTCTGCTGAGATTTCTCACCGCGCTCTCCTTTCGCTCACAGCCCTAGATAGAATTTGCGGACCAGCTCGTTGTTGTTGAGCTCGTCGGCGCTGCGGCCCTCGAAGGCAATCTGGCCGTGCACGATGACGTAGCCGCGATCGGCGATGCGGACCGCCTGATTGAAATTCTGCTCGGCCATCAAGACGGTCAATTGGAAGCGGTCCTTCAGCTCCTTGATCTTGTCGATCGTGCGGCTGACGAGAATGGGCGCGAGCCCGACCGACGGCTCGTCGATGAGGAGAATGCGCGGGGCCGACATCAGCGCTCGCGCCAAGGCCAACATCTGCTGTTCGCCGCCCGAGAGGCTCCCGGCGAGCTGACGCCGGCGCTCGCGCAGCGCCGGGAAGGTCAGGTAGGAGCTTTCGAGGTTGGTGGCGATGGCGCTGCGCGCGGTCGGGCGGAACGCGCCGAGCAGCAGGTTCTCCTCGACCGTGAGCTTAGGGAAGAGGCGCCGCCCCTCCGGGACCAAAGCGATCCCGAGATCGACGATTTTCTCGGTGGCGCGCCCGACCAGATCGTACCGCTCGCCGTCGATCTCGGCGACGATGCTGCCCGAACTCGGGCGCACCATGCCCATGACGCATTTCATCACGGTCGACTTGCCGTTGCCGTTGGTGCCGAGCAGGACCACCGTCTCGGCATGCGACACCAGGATCGAGATGTCTTCCAGCACCCGCACCGCGCCATAGCCGGCGTTCAGTTGGCTGATCGAGAGGCTATTCGCCAAGATAGGCCCTTTCGACCTCGGGGTTGCGCATCACCTCCTGCGGCAGACCGTCGGCGATCTTGTGGCCGGCGACGAGGACGACGAGCCGGGTCGAAAAGCTCATCACCGCGCGCATGATGTGCTCGATCAGGACGATCGTGATGCCCTCCTCGTTGAGCCGCAACAGGACGGCGATGATCTCCTCGACTTCGGCGTGTGAGAGCCCGGCCATCGCCTCGTCGGCAAAGAGGAGGCGCGGCTGGGTGGCGACGGCGCGGGCGAGCTCCAGTTTCCGCATCTCGACCTGGGTCAGATCGCGCGGCAGACGCCGCGCCTTGTCGGCGAGCCCGACCTCGCGCAGCAGTTCGTGACAGCGGGCGTCGACCTGCGCCGGCGACAGATGCTGGCCCGGGCGCGCGTTGACGGTATAGGTCAGCGGAACCCGCAAATTGTCGACGAGGCTGAGGGTGTGGAACGGCTTCGGCAGCTGAAAGCTGCGCGCCAGCCCGAGGCGGGTGCGCTGGTGGGTGATCAGCCCGTCGAGCTTTTGCCCGTCGAAGACGACGCTGCCGGTCTCGTTGTGGAGGGTGCCGCACAGACAATTGACGAGCGTCGACTTGCCCGAGCCGTTCGGCCCGATGAGGCCGAGCCGCTCGCCGGTGGCGACGGTGAGCTCGATGTTTTCGAGCGCGACGAACCCGCCGAACCGCTTGCCAAGCCCGCTGACCGCGAGAAGCGGCCTCTCGCTCACGCCGCCCTCCGCTCAGCGAGGGCTTCGCGGGCTCCCGCGCGTTTCCTCCGCCGCGCCTGGACCAGCCCGACGATACCATTGGGCGCGATGATGACGAAAAGGATCAGCAGGAGGCCGACGATCAGCAGGTTGAAGGTTGGGGGAATATTGAGGTCCAGGAAAAACCCCACCGATCCGAGCTGCTGGATCGTGCCGAGGATGATCGCGCCGATCACCGGGCCGACCCACATGGTCATGCCGCCGACCACCGGCATCGCGACGCTGTTGACCGCGTAGGCGAGGTTGAAGCTCGAGGCCGGGTCGAGATAGGTGACGTAATACGGGAGCGGCGCACCGGCCATGCCCATCAACGCCCCGGAGAGGGTCGTGGCGATCAGCTTCAGCCCCAGTGTCGGGACCCCGCCCGCCTCCGCCGCCAGCTCGTCGTCGCGGATCGCGGCGAAGCCGAGCCCGAGCCTCGAGCGCTCGATCGTTCGCGCGATGCCGACCGAGATCACCGACAGCGCGAGCATCAATGTATAGAGGTACTGAATGTAGCCGCCGCCCAATGGCGCGTCGGCCGGGCGGATGATGTAGATGCCGCGCGAGCCGCCGACATAGTCCCAGTTGACAATGAGGGTCTGCACCACGACCGTCAACGCGAGCGTTGCGATCGCGAAAAACACCCCGCGCAGCCGCAGCGTCAGGTAGCCGGTGCCGAGGCCGAGCACCCCGGATACAATTCCGCCAATGAGGATCATCACCGGCAGCGGGATCGCGGGGGTCGTCATCCCGAACCACGCCTGTGTCAGCGCCGGCATCTTGTGCAATACCGCCGAGCTGTAGGCGCCGATCGCGAAGAACGCGCCGGTGCCGAAATTGATGTAGCCGGTGTACCCGCCGAGGATGTTCCACGCCGTCGACAAGACGATGTATTGCAGCACGACATAGGCGGCGAAGAAATAATACTCGTTGGTGAAGAACACCCGGCTCAGCACCACGAACACGATTCCGACCGCGGCGGCGGCGATCCAGAAGCTTGCGTTGCGCATCGCTAGCGTCCCAGGAGGCCCGACGGGCGGACGGCCAATGTCGCCAGGAGAAAGCCGAAGGCGACCGCCGGGGCCCAGGACGGGCCATAAAATGTCGCCGCAATGCTCTCGACGATCCCGATGAGGATCGATGCGGCCACCATGCCGGGAATGCTCGTCATGCCGCCGAGCACGCAGATCGCGAAGATGCGACCGATATAGTCGCGACCGATCGACGGCTCTACCGGTTGGATGATGATCAGAAATGTGCCGGCCAGGGCGCAGGTCGCGACCGAGATGCCAAAGGCGATCTGCTTGATCCGCATCGGGCTCGCCGCCATCAACTGGAGCGCCAGCGGATCCTGCGACACCGCGAGGATGGCCCGACCGATAAAGCTGCGGGCCAGATAGAGCTGCAGCACCCCGACCATGACCAAGGAGACGACGCAGGGGATCAGCATGCGCAGTGGCAGGTTGAAGACCCCGAGATGGACGCTCGGGCCGATATAGGGTGCCTCGACGAAGCGGTAATCGACGCCGAAGACCAGCACCAGCGACACCTCCGCGACAAACAACAGACCGAAGAAGAACGCGAGGCCCTGGATCGCCTGTTCCCCGCGGCTCTCGAACGCATAGTAATAAAGCCGATAGGTCGCCATCCCGATCACATAGAACACCGGGGTCATGATGAAGCCGACCAGGATCGGGTCGATCTTGACGTAAGAGGTGACGATGTAGGCCGCATAGGAGCCGAGCAGAATGAAGGCCGGCTGAGCGATATTGGCGATGTCGAGCATGCCGAAGGAGATCGTGACGCCGACCGTCACGGCCGCGTAGAAGCCGCCGAGCAGGATGCCGGCGACAAGCGCGTTGATCAGGAGATCGAGGGAAACGGCCATCGCGGTGGCGGCGGGCTAGCGATGCCGCCGAGGAGCTGGGCGCAACCCAACCGGTGGCGCGATCCAACGGCGCGCAGGCATCGGTAGCATGCCGGGCTCCCCCCCTCAGCCAAACTCGCTCAGCAGCGCCGATCGAGTAGCCGGCGCATTAGACCAGCATCGGCGAGCGCTGTTAAGCTGGTCAACATGACGCAGGTGATTGGAGGCGGCAAGCGATGAACCTGCCATTCGTGCCGCGCGATGAGGATGCGCGGCTGCTGACGGGCGCGGGACGCTTCGCCGACGACGCGCGGGCATCGGGCGAAGCTCATGGCGTCTTCGTCCGCTCTCCGCATGCCTTCGCCGAAATCCGCGCGATCGACAGCACCGCGGCGAGGGCGGTGCCTGGCGTCCTCGCGGTGCTGACCGCCGCCGATATGGAGACGGCCGGCATCGGCAATGTCACGCTGGTCACCCCGGTGCCGAATGGGCCCGGCCTCGCCGTTCCGCACCGGCCGGCGCTCGCCGGCGGGTGCGTGCGCCATGTCGGGGAGGCGGTAGCCCTGGTGGTTGCCGAAACAGAGGCGGCCGCGCGCGAGGGCGCCGAGCGGGTTGCCGTCGATTATCAGCCGCGCGATCCAGTCAGCGATGTGACCGCGGCGGGCCTGCCTGAGGCGCCGCAGATCTGGCCCGAGGCGCCAGGCAACCTCGCGCTCGATTGGCCCGGCTT
>JBARKH010000022.1:0-18400 GCA_049801295.1 Allostellaceae bacterium
TCCAGGACTGAAACTGCCCGATACCAGCATCGCGGTGGTGCACCGGTCGGACGGGTCGGGCACGACCTTCATTTTCACCAACTACCTGTCGAAAGTGAGCCCGGAGTGGAAGTCCAAGGTCAGCGAGGGCACCTCGGTCGAATGGCCGGTCGGGCTCGGCGGCAAGGGGAATGAGGGCGTCGCGGCGCTGACCGCGCGGACCGCCGGGGGCATCGGTTATGTCGAATTTGCCTATGCGCTCCAGAACAAGATGGTGCACACCAAGCTGATCAACCACGACGGCGTCGCCCTGGAGCCGGGCAGCAAGGTATTCCAGGCCGCCGCCGCCAATGCCGACTGGAAGGGGGCCAAGGATTTCTACCTGATCCTGACCGACCAGCCGGGCAAGGAGAGCTGGCCGATCACCGGCGCCACCTTCATCCTGATGCACAAAGAGCAGGCGAAGCCCGACCGGGCGAAGGAGGTCCTCAAGTTCTTCGACTGGGGCTATAAGAATGGCGGCCAATTGGCGGAATCGCTTGATTACATCCCGATGCCGGCGAATGCCGTGGCGGTCTTCGAGCAGGGTTGGCAGCAGATCAAAGGTCCCGACGGTAAGCCGGTGTGGGACGGCCCCGGGTCGTGAGGGTGCGGGGCAGGGAGGCTGTCGGGCCTCCCCCGTCCCACCGTCGGCACATAAGGCGCTTTCCCTTCCAGGAGACGAATCGTGGCGACTGAGGTTGCAGCGGTTCCACGCGCGCCGGCGGGCCGGCGCGCGACGGGCGGTGCCGGCGACGCGATATTCCGGGCGCTGACCTTTACTTTCGCCCTGCTCGTACTGCTGATCCTCGGCGGCATCATCGTATCTCTGGTCGACGGGGCATTGCCGGCGCTGCGGCAGTTCGGTTTCGGCTTCTTTGTCGCCACTGCCTGGAACCCGGTCACCGAGAAGTTTGGCGCCCTGGCGCCGATCTACGGCACGCTGATGACGTCTTTGATCGCGATGCTGATCGGCATCCCCGTCGCGTTCGGGGTGGCGCTGTTCATCACCGAGCTGTGCCCGCCCTGGCTTAAGCGCCCGCTCGGCACGACGATCGAGCTGCTGGCGGCGATCCCTAGCATCATCTATGGCATCTGGGGTCTCTTTGTGCTGGCGCCGTTCATCCAGGAATATGTCGAGCCGCCGCTGATCAATTCACTCGGCCGGATTCCCGGCATCGGCATGCTGTTTGAGGGTCCGCCTCTCGGTATCGGCGTGCTGACCGCCGGGTTCATCCTCGCGATCATGGTGCTGCCCTTCATCGCCTCGGTCATGCGCGATGTGTTCGAGACGGTGCCGCCGGTGCTGAAGGAGAGCACGTACGCCCTCGGCGCGACGACGACCGAAGTGGTCTGGCAGGTAGTGCTCCCCTTCACAAGAATTGGCGTCTTCGGCGGCGTCCTGTTGGGGCTGGGCCGCGCGCTTGGTGAGACCATGGCGGTCACCTTTGTGATCGGCAACTCCAACCATATCCGCGCCTCGATCCTGCAGCCCGGCACGACGATCTCGGCGGCGCTGGCCAACGAATTCACCGAGGCGGTTGGCCCTCTTTACCAGTCCTCGCTGATCGCGCTGGGCCTCATCCTGTTCCTGATCACCTTCGTGGTGCTGGCGCTCGCCAAGCTCCTGCTGATCCGCCTGCAGAAGCAAGCCGGGGCATAGCGCCGATGCAGATCTATACAAGACGTCGCGCCGTGAATTATCTGGTCGTCGGGCTGTCGCTCGCCGCGACCGCCTTTGGGCTGTTGTTCCTCGCCCTGGTGCTATGGACCCTCCTCTTCAATGGCATCAGCGCAATCAGACCCACCTTGTTCACCCAGACGACACCGCCGCCGGGCAGCAGCGGCGGGTTGATCAACGCGATTTTCGGCAGCGTCGCAATGACCGCGATAGCCACCCTGGTCGGCACCCCGACCGGCATCCTCGCCGGCACGTTTCTGGCCGAATACGCCCGCGGCAGCCGGTTCGGCGAGGTCGTTCGCTTTGTCAACGACATTCTGTTGAGTGCCCCGTCAATCATCATCGGCCTCTTCGTCTATTCGGTGATCGTCGTGCCGATGGGCCATTTTTCGGCCTGGGCGGGGGCGATGGCGCTGGCGATCATCATGATCCCGGTGGTGGTGCGCACGACCGAGGACATGCTCCGCCTGGTTCCCAATTCGCTGCGCGAGGCCGCCGCGGCGCTCGGCGCGCCGAAATGGAAAATGATCGTGACGGTCGCCTATCGCGCCGCGCTGCAGGGCATGCTGACCGGAGTGCTGCTCGCCGTCGCCCGGGTCTCGGGCGAGACCGCGCCCTTATTGTTCACCGCGCTCAACAACCAGTTCTGGAGCCCGGACCTCAACGCTCCGATGGCCAATTTGCCGGTCGTCATCTTTCAGTTTGCCATGAGCCCCTATGCCGACTGGCAGACGCTCGCCTGGGGCGGCGCGCTGTTGATCACGGCGACGATCCTCTTCCTCAGCATCGGTGCGCGTCTTCTAGCTTCATGGAGCGGCCTCCAAAAATGAGCTTGCATTTGGCGACATCATCCCCCTCGCCGCCGGAAGTGCCGGCGGAAACCGCGCCGACCGCAACGGTAAGCCCGTTCCCGGTCAAGGTACAGATCCGCAATGTCGGCTTTCACTACGGAAAATTCCAAGCCCTGAAGGACGTCTCGCTGCCGTTGCTTGACCGGCGGGTAACCGCATTCATCGGGCCATCGGGATGCGGAAAATCCACTCTGTTGCGCATCCTTAACCGGATCTACGAGTTGTATCCGGGGCAAGTTGCGACCGGCGAGGTCCTGGTCGACGGCGTGAACTTCCTGGCCCCGGGGGTCGATCTCAATCTGGCGCGGTCGCGGATCGGCATGGTGTTCCAGAAGCCGACGCCGTTTCCGATGTCGATCCACGACAACGTCGCCTTTGGCATCCGCCTCTACGAAAGGCTGGATAAATCTGAGCTCGACGACCGCGTCGAGTCGGCGCTGCGCCGCGCGGCGCTGTGGGATGAGGTCAAGGACAAGCTTCGACAGAGCGGGCTCGGCTTGTCGGGTGGCCAGCAGCAACGCCTGTGCATTGCTCGCGCGATCGCCGTCGAGCCGGAGATCCTATTGCTCGACGAGCCGGCCTCCGCGCTCGACCCTCTATCGACCCAACGCATCGAAGAACTGATCGCCGAACTGAAATCCGACTACTGCATCGCAATTGTTACGCACAACATGCAACAGGCGGCGCGCAGCTCCGATTACACCGCCTTCATGTATCTGGGCGAGCTGATCGAGTTCGACGAGACAGAGCGGATATTCACCCATCCGCAAAAAAAGCGCACCGAAGATTACATCACTGGCCGCTTCGGCTGACAGGACAGGCAGCAATGGCCGCCGAGCACATCATCAAGAGCTATGACGAGGAGCTGAGCCGCCTCAGCAAGATGATGGTCGAGATGGGCGGTCTCGCCGAGAGCCAGCTCGCCGCCGCGATCGATGCGGTGACCAGGCGCGACAGCGAACTGGCGGCACGGGTGATCGAAGGCGACGAGAAGGTCGATCAGCTCGAACGCGATATGGACAATCTGGCGATCCGGCTCCTCGCGCTGCGCCAACCGATGGCGCGCGATCTGCGCGAGATCGTCGTCGCGTTGAAGATTGGCAGCGACCTCGAGCGGATCGGCGACTATGCCGCCAATGTCGCCAAGCGCTCGATCGCCCTTGCGCAATCGCCGCCAATCCAGTCGATGCACGCGCTGCCGCGCATGGCTTCCCTCGCCTTGCGCCTCGTCAAGGATGTCATCGACGCCTATGTCGCGCGCGACGCCGACAAGGCCCTCGCCGTGTGGGTAGGCGATGAAGAGCTTGACGAGATGTATGCCAGCCTCTTCCGCGTGTTCCTGACCTATATGATGGAGGATCCACGCAACATCGGCCCCTGTACACATGTGCTGTTCATGGCGAAGAACATCGAGCGAATCGGCGACCACGCAACAAACGTCGCCGAGAACGTGTATTACCTGGTGCACGGCACGCCACTCACCCAGGCGCGACCGAAGGGCGACAAGTCTAGCCTGGAAGTCGTCGCGCCGGAGCGCCCGACTGGCCAGGCGGGGCCGCGATGAAGCAGCTCGGCGTTCCCCTGGTGCTGATCGTCGAGGACGAGGCGCCGCTCGTCACGATGCTTCGCTACAACCTCGAACGTGAGGGTTTCGCGGTCGATGAGGCCGCCGACGGCGAAGAGGCATTGCTGCGCATTGCCGAGCGCCGGCCCGACGCGGTACTGCTCGATTGGATGCTGCCGCTGGTCTCGGGCCTCGAAGTATGCCGTCAGATCCGCCGGGCGTCGGCGACCCGCTCGCTGCCGGTCATCATGCTGACGGCGCGCGGCGAGGAGAGCGACCGCGTCCGCGGGCTCGACAGCGGCGCCGACGATTATGTCGTCAAGCCGTTCAGCCCGAGCGAATTGGTGGCGCGGTTGCGCGCGGTGATCCGACGCACCCAGCCGAGCACCGCCGATGAAGTCCTGCGATACGACGATCTCGTCATGGATCTCGTCGCGTATCGCGCCTCTCGTGCCGGTAATCCGGTCCATCTCGGTCCGACTGAATTCCGCCTGCTGCGCCATTTCCTGCAGAACCCGGGCCGCGTGTTCTCGCGCGAACAATTACTCGATCGCGTATGGAGCCGCGATTCGGAGGTCGAGATGCGCACTGTCGACGTCCATATCCGGCGGCTACGGAAAGCGCTCAATGCCGCCGGCGGGAAGGACCTGGTGCGCACCATACGCACTGTGGGCTACGCGCTCGACAGCGTCGGCCGACGCGCTTGACAGGAGAGCTATCATGGATTTCGATCCGGCCCAAATCGCGTACGTGCCGACGATGGGCGGGCGGCGGGCCCACGATACGCCGATCGTCGCCGCCAATGATGATACGCTCGAGGGCTATGGGTGCCTGGTCGACACGCCGACGACCTTCCCGATCGAGATTGTCCGTTGGCCGGCCCAGGGCTGGCGCCCTGTTGACAAGAACTCAGGTGATCAGGGGGGCGTGACCGAAGGACTGTTCGAGTTCTGGTGGAAGGGCGAGACCCTCTACGCCCGAAACAACGCGGTGGGAGATAGTTATCTCTTCGCCTGGAGTACCTGGCCGGAAGAGGCCGCGACCAGCGGCCCCGGCAATAGGCGCGAACGCGCGCTGATCTGGCGCGCCAATTACCACCCCGACGGGGGGCAACTGTTCTATCCGTTGAACGGCGAGAGCTTCGTTGTGCCGCTGGCCCTGCCCGGGGATGACGTGACGCCGGAGCAGTTCGTCACCTTCTGGTGTGACGGCAGCCGTGGCCTCTACCTCCATCCGAACGTTTGGCACGGCGCCATCGTCCCGCTCGATGACCATGCCGAATTATTGGACCGACAGGGCCGCGTTCATGCGCGCGTGTCAGTTGATTTCGCGAAGGAGTTCGGCTGCTACCTGGCCGCACCACTGCGCCGCCATGATACCTGACGCGAAGGTTCCGCGGATCGCAGGCGCGGATGAGTCCGGTGGTTTGCGCGGTCTGGGCCGAAGGCCGTCGTCGCATCGTTTGACGGGGACGACGATTTTGAGCCCGATCGGCGCGATTTTCGAGATATTGCGCAATGCCGGGCAAGGACATTACGGCGACGGTGCCGTGACCCAGTTCGAGCATGCGGTCCAATGCGCCATCCTTGCCGAGCGCGAGGGCGCATCGCCAGCCCTGATCGCCGCGGCGCTATTGCACGATATCGGCCACCTGGTAACCCCGGACGATCGCGCCGCGGCTCAGCGCCGCGAGGATGGCGAGCACGAGCGTATCGGCGCCGACTAACTTGGCCGCTGGTTCAGCGAAGCGGTATCGCTGCCGGTGCGGCTGCATGTCGCAGCCAAGCGCTATTTGACCGCGGGCGATCCGGGATATGCCGCCACGCTCTCGCGGGGATCCGTGGCAAGCCTCGAATTGCAGGGAGGCCCGTTCTCGCAGGACGAAATGCGGCGTTTTTCCGGTAAGCCGGGCGCGGCCGACGCGATCCGGCTGGCCGCTGGGACGACAGAGCGAAGGAGCGCGGCGCGACGATCCTGGATCATTTCCGCCCGCATCTGGCCCTAGGTCTGCGCTGAGGTGCTCCCTTCTGTCACGAAAGTGCAGCGGAGCATTCATTAAACGACCACACCCGGCAGCCAAGATTGCACCTGCGGCGAGCTGTCCCCGAACGCCGATGACAGGGAGAAACAACGATGCATGGCAAGCAATGGGCCGCGGCTGGCGGCATCGCTCTGGCACTGGCGGCAGCACCTCCGGCGTTGGCCGCCGAGGCCACCGACTGTCCGAATGGCGGTACCATCCGATTCGGGGTCGAGCCTTACGACACCGCACCCCGCCTCGTGCCCATCTATGAACGCGTCGGCAAGCTGATCGGCGACAAGCTGGGTTGCAAGGTCGAGGTTTTCGTGACCACCACCTACAACGCCGAGATCGAGGCAATGCGGAACGGCAAGCTGGAGATCGCCGAGTTTGGGCCGCTCGGCTACGTCCTGGCGCATCAAGTCGCCAAAGCGGAGGCCGTCGCCGCCTTCGGTGCCGTAGACGGTAAGCCCAACTCCTACTGGGCGAGCCTCGTCACCTATCCCGCCTCGGGCATCAAAACAGTCGCGGAGATCAAGGGCCACAGTTTTGCCTTCTCCGATCCGGCCTCGACCTCGGGCCACCTGTTCCCGGCTTACGGATTGCGCAAGGCAGGAATCGACCCCGACAAGGACATCAAGGCAATCTACGCCGGTAGTCATACCGCATCGTTCGAGGCGCTCTACAATCACAAGGTCGATGCCGGCGAGTTGAACAGCGAACAGCTGGAATCCGCAACGCAGCGCGGCCACTACAAGGACGGCGACCTGATCTTCCTGTGGAAATCCGACCCGATCCCGACGGACCCGTTCACGGTTCGCGGTGATCTGCCGGCGGGGTTTAAGAAGCGGCTCACCGAGGTCCTGCAAACCCTCGATCTCTCAACGCTCGATCCGGCGGACCGCAAGATCATGGTCGGCACCGGCATCACCCGATTGGTGCCTCAGACCGATGACGCCTACAAGCTCATTCGCGACCTGGTCAAGACACTCAACATTGACCTCGAAAAACTGAGCTGAGCCGCTTGGCGGAGAGCGCGATGCTGCGGGTTGGTGGCCTCACAATGCAGTATCCGAACGGCAAGTTGGCGCTCGCCGACTTCGATCTCAGCGTCGAAGCCGGCGAACTGGTCGTCGTCCTCGGCGGCAACGGCAGCGGCAAGACAACCCTGTTGCGCTGCATCACCCGCATGCTCAAGCCGACCGCCGGCGCAATTTGGCTTGATGACACCAACCTTGCGCCGCTGTCGGGCGAGCGGTTGCGGCGGGCCCGCCTGCCGCTGGCGATGATCTGGCAGCATGCCAGCCTGGTGCGCCGCCGCAGCGTGTTGAGCAATGTCGCCAGCGGTGCGCTCGGCCGCTACCGCGGGCCGTGGACGGCGCTCGGTGGGCTGCCGGGGGCGGAACGTAAAGCCGCCTACGGTTATCTTGACGAGGTAGGCTTGGCCGCCCTTGCCGGGCAACGGGCTGGCACCTTGTCCGGCGGCCAAGCTCAGCGTGTGGCCATTGCCCGCGCGCTCGCCCAGCGTCCGCGGGTGCTGCTCGCCGACGAGCCGATCGCCAGCCTCGACCCCGAAGCCGCCGACGACATCATGCGCCTGCTGCGCCGCCTCGCAGTTGACGAAAACCTCGCTGTGCTGTGTGTATTGCATCAGGTGGAATTTGCCTACGCGTATGCCGACCGGGTCGTAGGCATTCGCGACGGAAGGATCGCCTTCGATCTTCCGTGTCGCAATGTATCGCGCGACGCGGTGCGCCAGCTCTACCTGAGCGAGGCGGCTTGAGCCTCGACGCGACGTCGCCGCCGCTGGCAGCGCGCGGTTGGCCTGGCGCTTTCGGGATGGCACTACGGCTGGTGCTGGCGCTCGTGCTGGTGCTGATCGTCGTACAATCGCTGATCGTGGTCCAAGCGCGGCCGCAGGATTTGATCACCGGCGCCTACGGCATGGCCGACATTATCCGGCGCAGTATGCCGCCGGATTTCAGCCAGGTCGGGTCGGTGTGGTGGCCGGCACTTGAAACGATCGACATCGCGATTTTTGGTACGCTTGGCGGCGTGATTTTGGCCGTACCGCTCGCTATTCTCGCCGCTACCAACGTCACACCGTCGCGGCTGTTCTATTATCTGTCGCGGGGGATTATTGGCTTCGCACGGGCCGTTCCCGACCTGGTTTGGGCGTTGCTTTTCGTCACAGCCGTCGGGCTGGGGCCGTTCCCCGGCGCACTCGCCCTCTCTGTTCACTCAATCGGGATGCTCGGTCGGCTTTTTGCCGAGACGATCGAACAAATGGACATGGCGCCGATCGATGCGCTCGCCCTCACCGGCGCTCGCCGCGTCCAGATTTTTGCCCATGGGGTCATTCCCTCGGTGCTACCCTCGCTGCTGGGAATCAGCCTTTATCGGCTCGACGAAAATATTCGCTCGTCGCTGGTGCTTGGCTTTGTCGGCGCCGGCGGCATCGGTTTCCAGCTGCTGACGGCAATGAACCTTTTTCAGTACCGGGAGGTCTCGCTGCTTCTCATCGTCACTTTCGTTATTGTGCTCGCGGCCGAGCGCCTTTCAGCGCTTATTCGGTCGCGGCTAAACTGAGCTAAGAGCGCGAGCGCGATCGTAGGGGTCGAGCAGCGGCGATGCGCATCGTCGAGCGTTCCGGTCCGCGACGATCGCCTCCAACCGAGCCTGATGTGCGGCATTCACACCAACGCTGAATCCTGTGCGCATCCCGCAGATTCGCACATCCACGACCCGGCGGGACTCCGCCTCAGGAGTCTTTCGTCAGGTTTTATCCCCTAGCGCTGACACATGACCGTCACATCGTTTTGGTAGTCTGGGATCAAGCGTCAAATCACGTACGTGTGGCAATGGGTAATATTGAGATCGGGTTCCTAATGGCCGTCGGGTTGATCGTATTGGGTATTGTCGACCTGTACATTAAGCAAAGGTAAAAGTCCAATATTGTAGATCCGCGCAAACGTGAGAACGCCGCCCCGCTCCGCTGGCGGAAGCCCTCGACGCGCCGCTTGCCCTCGCGGGCAGCGAACTCATCCAGATCCAGCAGGCGAAGCCCTGGGTCATCGCCTCGCCCCAAAGTATCGCCGGAGCTTGTCGACTCGCTCCTCGGGCGGATTGCCGGCAATGAGGGCAGCGTTGATGGCGCCGATGGAAATGCCGGCGGTCCAGTCCGGGTGGATACGCGCCTCGGCGAGGGCTTCGTAAACGCCGCCTTGATATGCGCCGAGCGCTCCGCCGCCTTGGAGCAACAGGGCAATGCATTCGAAGGGCGGTCGGCAGCACGGCCGCTGATGTCTCAACCTGGTCTGCGGGCGGTTATCGAGCTGAACATCGTCGAGCATGATGAATTCTGTCACTGTCTCCGTGGACCAAACGACACTGTGAATTGCCGTTGGATTTTCCGCGGGCAGCCACCCGAGCCGCGTCAGATCGGGGGCAAATGCAATCGCCGCACGCCGCGCTTCACCGCACGTTGTCGAGATCAGCGCGGCAGATCTCACTGAACGTCAGCAACGGATCGGGATCGAGGCTCTTGGACAATGCCTGCTTCGCCAGCTGGCGGACTTCGATACTCGGCTTCAGCAAGATCTCGACGATGGCTCTGAGCACCGCCTCAGCCCCATCGACAATCTCTGCCGGAGCAAAAAGCCTCATTCGGTTGATAAGCCCGATCATGTGTTGCTCATCGCCGCCGAGTCGCAGCTCGTCGCTGGTGTACGCGTTGAGCAGCAGATTCGACGCGCTCATCACGAATTCGGCATAAACGGTCTCCCGTTTCGTGATCTCGGATGCGATCCGCTGAACGCGACCCTGCAAACGTTGCGAGTAAATGGCGCCGAGAAGCGAGGCAAAACCTCCAACAAGCGCTCCCAAGAGCGCCGACAACGGGCTGAGGAGAGTTGGGTCGATGGCCATAATTGCCTCCCTCGACGTCAATGAATGGGAACGGCGTCGGTGGCGACAGCGGCTTCCGGGAGTGCCAACGGGCGTGGGCTCTTGATCCGGAACCACGCCACGTAGAGCGCCGGGAGGAAGATGAGGGTCAGCAGCGTCGCGACCGCCAGACCGCCCATGATCGCGTAGGCCATCGGCCCCCAGAAAACGGTCGGCGCGATCGGGACGATGCCGAGGATTGCGGCGGAAGCGGTCAGCAGGATTGGACGAAAGCGATGCATCGTGGCCTCGACGACGGCATCCCACGGCTCGCGCCCCTGCGCCTTTTCCTTCTCCACCTGATCGATCAGGATCACTGAGTTCCGAGCGATCATGCCGGTCAGCGCGAGCACGCCGAGTATCGCCACGAAGCCCAGCGGCTTGCCCGAGAGCAGGAGGGCCGCAACGACCCCGAGGAGACCGAGCGGGGCCACGCTGAGCACCAGGAACAGGCGGCTGAAGCTCTGGAGCTGGATCATCAGCACCGTGAGGATCAGGATCAGCATCATCGGCAGGACGGCGGCGACCGAATTCTGCGCCTTGCTGCTCTCCTCGACTGTCCCGCCGACATCGATGTGGTACCCGCTCGGCAGCGTGTCATTGAGCGCCGCGATCTTCGGCGCCAGCGCCTGCACGACCGTGGCAGCCTGTACGCCCGGGACGACATCGGCCTGCACCGTCACGGTCGGCCGCCGGTCGCGGCGCCAGACTATCGGATACTCCTGGTCATAATCGACCGACGCGATCTGGCTCAGGGGAACCGTCCGCCCGTTCGGCAGCGGCACCTGAAGCGTACGGATCGTCGACAGCGACATGCGCTCTTCGGCGGAGGCCCGGACCAGCACGTCGACGAGATAGATCCCGCTGCGCATCTGGGTCGCCGTGACGCCCGAGACGACGGCGTTCAGCGACAGGGCCAGCTGTTGCGAGCTGAGACCCAGCAGGCGAGCCTGGTCCTGGTCTACCCGGATCCTGATCGTGCGTGCCGGCTCCATCCAGTTGTAGTTGACGTTCTCGGCGCCCGGGGCTGAGCCTATCTCCTGGGCAACTTTGAACGCGATCGCGCGCAACTGGTCCGGCTCCAGGCCGCTCACCCGGTATTGGATCGGCCATCCGACCGGGGGGCCGAGTTCCAGCGGGTAGATACGTCCGACGACGTTCGGGAATTCGGTCGCCAGCGCGTGCTCCAGCTTCGCCTTCACGCGTTCCCGCTGCTCCAGTCCCTTGGTGACGACCACCGCCTGAGCAAAAAAGTCGTTGGGAAGCTGAACATTGAGGGGCAGATAGAACCGCACGGCGCCCTGCCCGACATAGGTGCCCCAGTGATCCACGTCCTGGTCGCCCTTCAGGAGCTTGTCCAGCCGGGCCGAGACCTTCTCGGTTGCGTAGATCGAAGCGTTTTCGGGCAGCTGCAGGTCCACGAGCAGCTCGGGCCGGTCGGATGCCGGGAAGAACTGCTGCGGCACGAACCGCACACCGTACAGCGCTGCCCCGAACAAGCCCAATGTGACGAGTATCGTGACCCAGCGTGCCCGCATCGCCAGTTCGAGGATCGGGCGGAATCTGCGCAGGATCGCACCGGGCACTCCCGAATGCGGCACCGTGGGCTTCTTTAGGACCCAAACTCCGAGCAGAGGGTCAAAGACGGCCGCGACGATCCAGGACGCGATCAGTGCGATGGCGACGACTGCAAAGATCGAAAATGTGTACTCGCCGGCGGCGCTGCGCGCGAAACCGATCGGCACGAACCCCGCGACGGTGACCAGCGTGCCGGCAAGCCTCGGAAGCGCGGTCGAGCTGTAGGCGAACGTGGCCGCGCGTGCTTTGTCGTCGCCATGGTCAAGGCGCGTGACCATCGACTCCACTGTGATCATGGCGTCGTCGACCAGCAGCCCGAGGGCGATGATCAGGGCGCCGAGCGAAATCCGCTGCAGGTCGATCCCGAAGAACATCATTGCCACGAACACGGCGGCGAGGACGAGCGGGATCGAGATCGCCACTACCGCCCCCGCGCGCAGGCCGAGGCTGACTAGGCTGACGCCGAGAACGATTGCGACGGCCTCCCATAGGGCCTCCATGAAATCGTCGACCGCATGCTCGACCGTCTTGGCTTGATCGGCGACGAGTGTCGGCTCGATCCCGATCGGCAGCTTCGCCGTGATCTCCCTCATGGCTCGCGCGACGTTGTGCCCGAGGGCCAGGACGTCGCCGCCCGTGCGCATGGCGATGGCGAGCCCGATCGCCTCTTTTCCGTTGACGCGGAACATCGGCTCGGCGGGATCGGCCGGCCCGCGTGTCACATGGGCGATGTCAGCCAGGCGGATGATCCGGCCGTTTGCAACGAAGTTGACGGCCAGGATGTCCTTCTCGGAGCGGAACGCGCCAGAAACACGGACGAGGATCTTCTCGTTCCCGGTCTCCACAACCCCCGCGGGGGTGACGGCGTTCTGCGCCTGCAGCGCCGCGATCAGCGCGGGGCGGTCGATGCCGAGGCCTGCCAGCTGCTCGGTCGAGAACTCGACGTAGACGCGCTCGTCCTGAGCCCCGAGCATGTCGATCTTCGAAATGTCCGGCAGTTGCAGGAGCTGCTTGCGGACTTCCTCGACGTGATCCCTCAGCTCCCGGTGGGTGAACCCGTCGGCGGTGAAGCCGTAGACAATGCCGTAGGTATCGCCGAACTCGTCGTTGAAGCCGGGGCCGACAATGTCCTGCGGCAGCGTATTGCGGATGTCACCGACCTTCTTGCGCACCTGGTACCAGATGTCCGGCACCTGCTTTGGCGGCGTCGAGTCCTTCAGGTAGACGAAGATCGTCGCCTTGCCCGCGGTCGTGTAGCTCTTCAGATAGTCCAGGTTCGGCGTCTCCTGGAGCTTGCGTTCGACACGGTCCGTGATCTGCTCAAGTGTGTCGGCGACCGTGGCGCCCGGCCATCCGACTTGCACCACCATCGTCTTGACGGTGAAGTCCGGGTCCTCGCTCCGCCCGAGCCGCAGGTACGACCAGACGCCCGCGACCATGATGATGAGCATGAAATAGGTCACCAAGGAACGGTGTCGGATGGCCCATTCGGAGAGGTTGAAGCGGTTCATCAGGCGCCTCCCACCAGCTGGACTTTCTGACCCGGACGCAGCGTCTGCGCCCCGGCAGTGACGACGACATCGCCCGTTTCCAAACCCTGCGAGATCACGACGGTAGCCGGGTCGTAGCGCAGGACATCGACGCTGCGCAGCCTCACCGTCTGGCTATGCGGATCGACCACCCACACGGCCGGGCCTCCGTTTGTTTTGGTGAGCGCGCTCGCCGGGACCTCCACGCCGGGAGGCGCAGACAGCGTGATGCGGCCGGTGACGGTGGCTCCCAGCCGCATGGCGTCTGGCGGATCGGTGATGCCGACCTTGACCTGGAACGTCCGGGTAGCGGCATCGGCCTGCGGCGCCACCTCCCGCACGCGGCCGGTCGCCGTCACCTGGGGGTCGTTGGTCAGCGCGATCTCGACCACTGGATCGCGCGGGCCGGTCCGCATCAGCTGTTCGGGGACATCGAAGACGGCGTCGCGCCCGCCCTGACGCGCGACCTGGACAATCATCCCCCCGGCACGGACCACTTCGCCCGGTTCGGCCCCGACCGCGGTCACCGCACCCGGAGCATCGGCTGACAAGACCGTATAGCTCAGCTGATCCTGCGCGATGCGCACCTGTGCCCGCGCGGCGTCGACCTGGGCCTGAAGCGTCTCGAAATTGTGCTGGGCTTTGTCGAAGTTGGCACGGGATGTCCAACCGTCCTTCAAGAGCTCCTGCTGTCGCCAGAAAGTGATACGCGCCTCGTTCAGCTGCGCCTCGACCGAAGAGAGGTTGGCTTGCGCCGAGCGCAGCGCGCTCTGCTGAATCTGCGGGTCGAGCCGAGCGACGACTTGGCCTGCGACGACGATATCGCCCACATTGACGGGCCGCTCGATCATGCGTCCGTCGAGCCGGAAGGCGAGGCTGGCCTGGTCCTTGGCGCGGACCTGACCGGTCAACGACACGATCTCGCCTCCGGCACGTTGCTCTACAGTAACCGTTCGGACAGGCCGGGCCTGAGAGGCGGGCGCCGGCGGTTTGTCGCAACCCGAGACTGCCGCCGCGACGAGCAAGACCGCTATTGGGATCGAACACTTGGACATTGGCTTTCCCTTCCGCTGGGACGATCGCCCGAAATGTTCCGGCGGGATGCGCCGGATGAGCGCCGCGCCGCATCGTTCCGATGTTGCGCTTGACATGCACTGTACGATGCAATATATGAATATGCACTTATAAGTGCAATAGAGATTCGCATGGATTTCCCGAACGGCCAAAATGTCGCAGCCCCCAATCCTCGGCGGGGCGAGTCGCGGTCGGCAATTATCGACGCCGCCGAGCGGCTGTTCCTCGAACGCGGCTTCGGTTCGGTAAGCATGGATGAGCTGGCTGAGGCCGCCGGCGTAGCCCGGCGGACGCTGTACAATCAGTTTGCCAGCAAGGAGGAAATCTTCCGAGAGATGCTGCTCAGCGTGTCAGGTCAGCTTGAGCGCGCCTTTCCGCCCGGCATCGAGACTCAAGGGGATGTCGAAGAGGTACTTCGCCTGATCGCGCGGATGATCCTCAAGCTGCACGAGAATCCAGGGTATCTCGGCTTCCTTCGCATGGTCGTGGCCGACGCCCGCCAGTTTCCCTGGATCGCCGAGGAATTCGCGGCGGTCATGGAGCCGCAAACGGAGCGGCTGGCTCGCTATCTCGCGCACCTGACCGCGATAGGCGTGCTGGACTGCCGCAATCCGTTGCTGGCGGCGCACCAGTTCATGGGGCTTCTCAACGAGTTTTCGTTGTGGCCCTGGATGATGGGCCGCGATCGCGTACCCATTCCCAGCGAGGACATAATCGAAGAGACGGTTCGGATGTTCCTGCAGTATTATCGACCCCGACCCGCGAGAAAACACGGACATCGCCGCGCAGGATAGCGCGCAGGCTTGCCCCGCAGCGCCTGGTCCGCAGCCGTAGCCAAGTTGATACTTATCACCGCGATGCCTTCTTGGTCCGCTTAGGGGGTATGAAGAGCGGTTCCCAGGGCGAAGGCTGAGGGTCTGCTGTGGGTCGAACGCGGTTGCCCCGTAGTCGTCAAGCGAACGACAGCAGTCCGGCGCAAACCCGGCGTTCGGGGCCGCCGCGGTGGACCGCCGGGTGGGGTGGCAAACGGGCCTTCGGGTTGCGCGAAATTCGGTCGCAAAAGCTAATCTTGATCGGGATATTCGGAGATGGCTCTGGTGAGGCATATTCCCTGCCCTGGCCGGCGAAAGGGCACCGGCCAAGCTGTCGGTTGAAATCCCTGTTCTCGCCGGAAATCTTCATCGACAGTGGGGTGCGACCAGCGCGGGCAAACTGGCGTTAACCGCCTACGCGCCGCAGAGGATATCCGCTATGAGAATGACCCTTAAGAAATCAGCGGCCAAGCCGGCACCCGCCAAGCCAGCAAACGCCAAAGCCCCAGATATCGCCACCGCGTCGGTTCCCGACACGCTCGCGGCGCTCCACGTAAACCCTGACACCGGGCTCACGCACGCGGAGGTGGACACCGGCCGGAAGGAACATGGCTACAACGAAGTCGCCGAAAAGAAGGGGCATCCGGCCCTAAAATTCTTGAAAAAGTTCTGGGGAATCTCGGCGTGGATGCTCGAACTGATCATGGTTCTATCCGCCGTGCTCGGGAATTATACCGACCTCGCGGTCGTAAGCGCGCTGCTGATTATCAACGCCGTACTGAGCTTTACTCAGGAACAGCGAGCCGCTGGTGTCGTAGAGGCCCTGCGCAAGCGCCTGCAGGTCAACGCTCGCGCCCTTCGTGATTCACGCTGGCAAGTGGTTCCCGCCCGAGAGTTGGTGCCAGGCGACATCGTCCGTGTTCGTCCAGGCGACATCATTCCTGCGGACGTGAAACTCCTCACCGGCGCCATGAGCGTGGACCAATCAGCGCTCACCGGCGAGTCGAAAGAGGCGGACAAAGGACCGGGCGAGGTCCTCTCATCGGGAAGCATCGTCCGGCGCGGCGAAGGGAATGGCGTGGTGATTTTGACGGGCGCGCAAACCTATTTCGGCCGGACGACGGAACTGGTGCAGGAGGCGCGTCCGAAACTTCATATCGAAGCGGTCGTGGCCAAGATCGTGCGCTGGCTGTTCGTCATTGTCGGCGCACTGCTCGGCGTGGTGCTCGTGCTTTCCCTGATCCGCGGCGCGCCGCTGCTCGAAATGATCCCGCTCCTGCTCGTTCTTCTGATGAGCGCGGTGCCAGTCGCCCTTCCCGTCATGTTCACCGTCAGCATGGCCTTCGGGTCTAAGGAACTGGCCCGGCGTGGGGTGTTGGTCACCCGGCTGAGCGCCGCGGAAGACGCTGCGACGATGGACGTGCTTTGCGTGGACAAGACCGGCACGATCACGATGAACCAACTGGCGGTCACGGGCGTGATTCCCTTGGAACACGCTACGGAAGCCGATGTCTTAGTCGCAGGCGCGCTCGCGTCGTAGGAATCCAACCAAGATCCGATAGACCTCGCCTTTCTCGCCGCGGCGAAAGCTCATCATGTCTTCGACGGCCTTGCCGCCGTCACACCCGTTTCCTTCGCGCCGTTCGATGCGAAAACCCGTCGGACGGAAGCCGTTGTCGAGCAGAACGGACAGCGGCTGCGCGTGATGAAAGGCGCCGTGCGCACGATCGCCGAAGCCTGTGGACTCCAGCCCCCCGCCATCGACGCGCTGGATGCGCGCGCCAGCGCGTCGGCTGCAAAGGGCTATCGCACGCTGGCGGTGGCGCGCGGCGCCGAGAACGCCACTCCTGTCTTGCTTGGACTAGTGGCGCTGTACGATCCGCCGCGACCGGACGCCAAGCAGCTCATCGCGACACTCCATGAGCTGGGCGTACAGGTAAAGATGCTCACCGGCGACGCGCTCCCGGTGGCGCTCGAGATCGGCCAAGGCGTCGGACTCCCCAAGATCCGGCGCGTCGCGGATTTAAAAGCTGCGAGCGCACAAAAGGGTGCCGAAACGGCTGATCTTTTCACCGGCGCCGACGGCTTTGCCGAGGTGTACCCGGAAGACAAATATATCGTGGTGAAGCATCTGCAGGCCGCGGGGCATGTAACCGGCATGACGGGTGACGGCGTCAATGATGCGCCGGCCCTCCGCCAGGCCGAGGTGGGGATAGCCGTTAGCACCGCGACCGACGTCGCCAAAGGCGCTGCGAGCGTCGTTTTGACCGAGGCCGGGCTGACCAACATCGTCACGCTGGTCGAGCAGGGACGAACGATCTATCAGCGCATCCTCACGTGGATCATCAACAAGATCAGCCGGACCATCCTGAAGGCTGCCTTCGTGGCCATCGCATTCGTTGTGACGGGCAGGTTCGTGGTCTCTGCCTTCGCGATGCTGCTGCTGGTGTTCCTGACGGACTTCGCGAAAGTCTCCCTCTCCACCGACAATGTTAAACCATCGAGGAATCCGGAGACATGGAACATTGGCGGCTTCATCGTCGTGTCCGTCTTTCTCGGCATTGCTATGGTTGCCGAAACGCTTTTCCTGTTATGGATCGGCTGGACGAAATTCGATTTGGCGACCAACAACGATGCCCTCTACACGTTCAGCTTTCTCATGCTCCTATACTTCGCCGTATTCTCCGTCGTGTCGGCGCGGGAGCGCGGCTGGTTCTGGGCGACCCTGCCGAGCAAGATCTTCATGTCAGCCCTGGCTGCGGACGCCATCGTGGGCACCGTGCTGACGTTCGTGGGGCTCAAGGGGCTATCGCCTTTGCCCTGGTGGCAGATGCTCGGGATATTCGGTTACGCGCTCGTCTCTTGCCTGGTTCTGAACGACGTGTTGAAGGTCGCGATGATCAAATGGCGCGTTCCCAACGCCGTGGCCGTGAAAGCGGTTGATGCGAGCCCGCAGCTCGCCAAAGCCGAACCTAAGGCCGAAGCCAAAACCGAGCCTCGGCCCGGGGCTAAGGCCGAGACTAAGCCGGAAGCCAATCCCGTCCCGCCGCCAGAAACCAAACGCGAGCCGGCCCCCGAGGCCAAAGCAGCGCCTCAGCCTGACGCCAAGGTCGCCGCTCCGGCGCAAGTCAAAGCCGGTCCTGAACCGGACGACAATACCGACGTTGCGAAACTAATGAACACGACGCTCGGTGACGTGCTCCTAGAGCATAGCCGGGTTGGGTGGAATCGCTGAGAGGGATTCCCAAACGAGGGAAAGTGTGATTCGCTGGTCCGACCGCAAGATGTGGGGGACGGCGATGGCTTGGCGGCAGGGGCAGAGCTATTC
>JBARKH010000023.1:0-11705 GCA_049801295.1 Allostellaceae bacterium
CTGCTACGCCGAGCATTACCTCGCCTGCGCGCCCGCCTACCTCCCGGCCATCCTCGGCGGCGCAACGGTCATGGGTTTCGATGTAGAGCTGTTATGACGGCAGACACCGCGCCGTTCAGCATACGCGCCAGGTAATACGACAGCTCGATCAGCTGCGCGTCGTCGATCGCCTGGGTTGGGCGGCACTCCCCTCAGGCGCCGACCAGACCGGGCAATTCGGCCAATGAGCCGATCTCCCGGTCGGAGGTGCCCGGCAGGCGCTCGCGAACCTGGCCATAGCGGTTGCACCACACCGTGCGCAGCCCGAAGGCCGAGGCGGCATGAACGTCCCACGCATTCGACGACACGAAGAGGATCGCCGCCGGCGCCAGCGCCAACCGATCGACCGCGAGTTGGTAGACCTTTGGGTTTGGCTTGTAGACCCCGACCTCCTCGACCGAGAGTACGCAATCGAGCAGTTCACCAAGCCCGGCATGCTCGACTGCCGCCTTCAGCATCGCCGGCGTCCCGTTCGACAGGATCGCGGTCCCCAACCCGGCCGCCTTCAAGCGGCGCAACGCCTCCCTCACCTCGGGGAAGGCGGATAGCGTCAGATAGAGGCTCATCAGCCGCTCGCGCAGCCCGGGTTCGCGGAGTTGCAACGCCTCCAGCGCGAAATCGAGCGCGTCCCCCGTCACGGCCCAAAAATCGGCGTGACGCCCCTGAACCGCGCGCAGCCAGGTGTATTGCAGCTGCTTGTCGCGCCATAAGGCGGTGAGCGTAGCCGCCCGATCGCCGAGCACATCGGCGCAGCCGGAGGCGGCCGAGGCAAAGTCGAAGAGCGTGCCATAGGCATCGAAGACGCAAGCCCGGATGCCTGCAAGGTCGCGATCAGCCACGAATGTCTCCCCACGAATGCCTGGATCGCCACCTGTGCGTCCTTCGAGACGCCCGCCGCGCGGGCTCCTCAGGATGAGGTGCTTGCTTAATGCGATCAATAACTTCCTCATCCTGAGAGCGCCCGAGGGGCGCGTCTCGAAGGACGCACGAGGCGGGTGCCATGCCCTGGCGGATTTTTCAGTTGGGCACTACGATGAGCGCCCGCGCAGCCCAGGGAGAACGAAAAAATGACCATCTCCGCGTCGGATGGCGCGCCGGCGCTGCCCTACACCGGCAAGGAATTCCTCGAGAGCCTTGATGACGGCCGCGAGGTCTGGATCTACGGCGAGCGCGTCCGCAACATCGCCGAGCACCCGGCCTTCCGCAACACCGCGCGGATGATCGCCCGGCTCTACGACGCCTTGCACAAGGACCACGCCGAGGGGAAGGGAATCCTCACCTGCCCGACCGAGTGGGGCGGCTTCACCCACCGCTATTTCGTCGCGCCGCGCGATTCCGACGAGCTCGTCAAGGGACGCGACGCGATCGCGGAGTGGGCGCGCCTCACCTGGGGCTGGCTCGGCCGCTCGCCCGATTACAAGGCGGCCTTCCTTGCGACGCTCGGGGCCAATGCCGAATTCTATGCCCCCTATGAAGCGAACGCGCGGCGCTGGTATCGCTATGCGCAAGAGCGGGTGCCCTATGTCAACCATGCGATCGTCCATCCGCCCGTTGACCGCAACATGGCGCCGGGCGCGGCGGGCGGCCCCACCGACATCTACGCCCATGTGACAAGGGAGACCGATGCCGGGATCTACGTCACCGGGGCCAAGGTCGTCGCCACCGGATCGGCCTTAACCCACTTCACCTTTGTCGCGCATGTCGGGCTGTTGCCGATCCAGGACCCGAAATTCGCGCTGGTGTTTCTCGTGCCGACCAACGCCAAGGGCGTCAAGTTCATCTGCCGGGTCTCCAACGAGCAGCGCGCCGCCGTCCTCGGTAGCCCGTTCGACTATCCCCTATCGAGCCGGCTCGACGAGAACGACGCCATTTTCATCATGGACGAGGTCTTCGTTCCCTGGGAGGACGTCTTCGTCTACGGCGACATCGAGAAGGCCAACACCTTTTTCCCGCGCAGCGGGTTTGTCCCGCGCTTTCAGCTGCATGGCTGCACCCGCCTCGCGGTCAAGCTCGACTTCATCTGCGGCCTCATGATCAAGGCCACCGAGACCGCCGGCACCAGCGGCTTCCGCGGGGTCGAAGCCAATGTCGGCGAGGTCATCACCTGGCGCCACTGCATGTGGGCGCTATCCGACGCCATGGCGAAAAGCCCCGACCCCTGGGCCGGCGGCTTTGTCCTCCCCGGTCACGACGCGGGCGCGGCCTATCACGTCCTGGCGCCCGACGCCTATGTCCACGTCAAACACCAGATCGAGAAAACGATCGCCAGCAGCCTCATCTACCTCAATTCGCACGCCCGCGATTTCAAGACGCCGGAATTGCGCAAATACCTCGACCTCTATGTCCGCGGCTCGGGCGGCGTCACCGCGGTCGAGCGGGTCAAGCTGATGAAGCTCCTGTGGGACGCGATCGGCACCGAATTCGGCGCCCGCCACGAGCTCTACGAAGTTAATTACTCCGGCAGCCACGAGGAGATCCGCCGCTTCGCCATCCTCGGCGCCATCGCCTCGGGCGAGGCCGCGCGCTGGAAAGCCTTCGCCGAAACCTGCATGGCCGAATACGACCTCGACGGCTGGACCGTCCCCGACCTCATCAACCCCGACGATGTCAGCGCCCTGCCGCGCCGCTAGAATTCACAAAATGCCTCGACGCGCGCCCCCGCCCCCACCCCGCCGTCGTCATTCCCGCGCAAGCGGGAATCCAGGGGCCAGCGACCGTCACAGCTTCAGTCAATGAAGCGGCGCTTGGGTAGTGCCGCGGTTTGAAACTTCGCAATGGCGGGCATCAGGGGCATCGTCGCTGCGTCAATGCTGCCATTGTGCTAAAGACAGACCATGAATTACCTCGTGGCGATCGGCGTCTCACTCGTCGGCGGAGTTGGATCAATCGTATCTATCGAGTGGGGAAATGCCATCTTTGCCGCGATCTTCGCTGTGATCGCCGTCGCCGGTTATGTCGCGGCCTGTGTCTGGCGTATGTCCCATGTTGACCGCGACCGCGACCCTCCAGAGATCAACTAGCTGGATGGCCCGGGTCATTCGTCGCGGTTGAGGATATAAAAGCACGGCGTCCCTACTGCGGTCGTCTCCGGCGTTCGCGCCCCTTCAAAACCGCTGGGGAAGGCCCGCGTTGGGCATTATTCAGTCAAAGCGTCAGCCGCAACCTGCGGCCGTCGCGGGTCGTAAACCGAAATTCAAACCAGGAAATTCGCTGCTCCCGACCACCCTTCCGGCGGGCGGCCGCCTTTCGCGCGCGGTTAGACCCCTTTCGCGCAGGCCTAACAGCACCGTATGGTATCCACCGACGCAGTTGAGGGGGAAGCATCATGTTGGCGGATCGATACGACCTCGCGTTGTCCATCACCGCGTCCGCCGCGCGCGAGGCCTATGTCGAGGGCTGCGATCTGGCGCTGACCCTTTACCCCGGCGCGATCGAGGCCTTTGACCGCGCCATCGCCGCCGACCCCGGTTTCGCGCTCGCCCATGCCGGTAAGGCTCAGGTGCTGATGCGCGAAGGCAATGTCGCGGCGGCGCGTGCCGCCCTGGCGGCGGCCAAGGACGTGGCGGCCGGTTTGTCGGCGCGCGAGGCCAGTCACATAGCGTATTTCGACCTCGCCTTCGCGGGCCGGACCGACGCCGCGATCGATGCATTATACGCGCATCTGGCCGAATGGCCGCGCGACGCCCTGGTGCTCGCCACTGCCGCCAACCCTAACGGCCTGATCGGCGCTTCTGGCCGCATCGGGCAGAAGCACCAGATCGCGGTGATGATGGACAGCCTCGCCCCGCATTACGGCGACGATTGGTGGTTCCTGGCGCACCATGCCATGGCGCTGTCCGAAGATGGGCAGCTTGCCGCCGCCCGGCCGAAGATCGAGCGATCCGTGGAGATGAACCCAAACAACGCGCATGGTGCGCACGGGTTCGCGCATGTCTGTTACGAGAGCGGCGAGCCGGACACGGCCCGCGCCTACCTCTCCTCCTGGCTCGCCACTTATCCACGCGATGGGTTTTTCCACGGCCATCTGAGCTGGCATCTCTCGCTCTGTGAAATCCAGGCGGGTAATTGGGCGCAGGCATTGTCGCTGTATCAGGACGCCATCGCGCTCGACCGGCATAGCGGCGGACCACAACAAAGAATGTCGGATGGGGCGGCGTTTTTGTGGCGTTCCGAACTCGCTGGCCATCCCCGCGATGCCGCCGCCTGGCGCGCGATGCGCGACTACGCGGATAGCGCGCTGCCGTCGCCGGGCAGCGCGCTCGCCGACCTGCACGTCATCCTGGCACAGGCCGTCATGGGCGATGCGGCCGCGCTCGACACCCGCGCCCGCCAGATCGAGGATCTGGCCCGGGTGGAGCGTTACCCGTCCGGCTCTTACCTGCCGGCGCTGTCGCGCGGCTTCGCGGCGTTCGAACGCGGGGATTATCCCGCGGCGATCGCGGCGCTCGCCCCGCTTGCCGGGGAAAACGAACGCATCGGCGGCAGCCGCGCGCAACACGACCTGATCGAATTCACGTTGTTGAAGGCTTATCTCAACGCCGATCGCCCGGAGGAGGCGCAGCGCCTGCTCGGCGCGCGGCGGCCGGGTGCCGCTGGCGTTCCCGTCGCGGGGGTGGCGGCGGTGCGTTGATCACGAGTGGAGAGTGGCCGTCGTCCATGAGCAAGGCTGTCACCTCGGGTGGATCATGGCATTGACAGCCAATTAGCGGCGGGTCACGGTCATTTCGATAGGAAGCGGAGGAAGCAGCCAAATGGTGTCATCCCCTAAGCGGACTGCCGGTGCGACGCTGCAGCAGACCATCGATGTAGCGCCCCTCACCCTTCACATCGGTGCGGAAATCGGCGGTGTGGACCTCACCAAGCCGTTGCCGCCCGATCAATTGAAGGAGGTGCGGGACGCGTTCCTGAAATGGAAGGTCGTCTTCTTCCGGGGGCAGCATCTCGATCACGCGCAGCACGTGGCCATGGCGCGCCAGTTTGGCGAGCCGACCATCGGCCACGCCGTTTTCGGCCACGTCGAAGGCCACCCCGAAATCTACTCGGTCGCCAAGAACCGGACCGCCAACGAGAACCGCACGGAGATGATGGTCACCCCATGGTCGGGCTGGCACGCCGACATCACCGCGGCGGTCAACCCGCCCTTGGCATCGATCCTGCGCGGCGTGACGATACCGCCATACGGCGGCGACACGTTCTGGACCAACCTGGCAGCCGCTTATACCGGCCTGTCGCAAACGATGCGCGGGTTCGTCGATGGGCTGCGCGGCATTCACAAATTTGCGCCACGCGAAAGCGCCAAGCCGGGCAGCGAATACAACGAGCGCGTCAAACGCCGCGCCTTGGCGAGCGAGCATCCGCTCGTGACGATCCATGCCGAGACCGGGGAGCGGGTCCTCTTCGTCAGCCCGTCCTTCCTGAAGTCGATCGTCGGGCTGACGCCGCGCGAAAGCCAGAAGATCCTCGAGATCTTGTGGGAGCATGTGACGCGCCCCGAATACACGGTGCGCTTCAAATGGAACGAAGGCGACATCGCCTTCTGGGACAATCGCTCGACCGTGCACCTCGCGCCGCGCGACATCTTTGAATCCGATTTCGACCGCCAGCTCTATCGAATTACGCTAGTCGGCGAGCCGCTCGTCGGTGTCGATGGCAAGCCCTCCCGGTCTATCGAGGGCCTTCCGATCCTGTCTGCCGCAGAGGAGCTGCGGATGCTGGCGGCGGAGTAGTCGCGAAGCTCAAGCCGAGACCCGGGGTAGCGGGGAGGGCCTTTGGAGATGCCTGACGGCCTTGGCGAGCGTACGGCGGTATCACCTGCCGAGTTCTCTGATAGCCCGCTTTCTCGCGTTCTCCGCCAGCCGCTCATCCTCGGGCTCTTCCTGCCGGTGCAGAACGGCGGCTGGTCGGCCTCGCTCTTGCCGCGCACGACGGATTGGCGGTTCGACTACAACGCGGCCCTGACCAGGCGCGCCGAACGGCTGGGGTTCGACCTCGTCTTCGGTCTCGCCCAGTGGACCAGCAAGGGAGGCTATGGCGGCATTTCCAAGTACCGCGAGGACTCGCTCGATCCCTTCATCGCCGTCGCCGCTCTCAGCGCGATCACCGACCGCATCCTGCTGATCTCGACCGTCCACGTGCTGTTCGGCCCATGGCATCCTCTCCACCTCGCAAAATTCGGGGCGACGCTCGACCATATCTCCGGCGGACGCTGGGGGATCAATGTCGTCACCGGCTATGCGCCGAGCGAGGCGCATATGTTCGGCGGCGAGCAGATCGAGCACGACCGCCGCTACGAGATGGCCGCAGAGTTCACCGACATCCTCAACCGCCTTTGGGGCGAGAGCGAGGATCTGACTCTGCAGGGCAAGTTCTGGTCCGTGGAGAAGGCCTTCGTTACGCCGAAGTCGCGGTACGGGCGTCCGATCCTGGTCAATGCGACGGGCTCCCCGGCCGGCATCGACTATGCCGCTGCGCATTCCGACCTCGTCTTCATCACCAGCCCGGCCGGACACGAGATTGATGCGGCGCTGGCCGCTCTGCCAGCGCACAATGCCATCATAAAAGCCGCCGGGGCCGCCCGCGGCCGTGAGCTGCGCACCATCATCAACCCGATGATCGTGTGCCGCGAGACCGACCGCGAGGCGCGGCAATACCATGCGGCGATCCTCGATGCGGCCGACCACGGCGCGGTCGAAGGCTTTGTCTCGCATCAGCGCAGCGGCGACGCGGTCGCCTGGAAGGCCCACGGCGACACGCACCGGGCCCTCGGCGGCAATATCCAGATCATCGGCAGCCCCGAACACGTCGTTGACAAGCTGGTCGGGCTCAAGCGGGCCGGCTGCGACGGGATACAGGTCGCGTTCTTCGACTTCGCGCCGGATCTCGAGTTCTTCGGCGAGGCGGTCTTGCCCCTGATGCACCAGGCGGGGCTGCGGGTATGATGGGTGACGGCGCGCACCTGGGCGGCGCGGCCTGGATACGGCCCCGGTAGAGGAGGATGGGATGAGCTGGAACGGGCATATCGTCGTCGACATGGATGCGCATATCCGCGAGCGTGCCGACCGGTTTTTTCTCGACTACATCGATCCGGCCTATCGGGCCCCATACCAGCTGCTTTGCGAGGCGGTCGCCAGGCAGGAGAAGAAGGGCGACCGCTATGCACTCTTCGGCAGCCGCACCGCGATCGTCGAGCAGCTCGAAACCGGGCGTGCGCTCGGCGTGCGCGACACCTTCGGGCTGTCGGGACGCTCGGAGATGGAACACGGCCGCATCGCCTTTCCGCCGGGACGCAAGGACCCGCTGCCGCCGATCCGCCAGGAGGTCAACTGGGACATCAAGGCGCGCATCGAGGACATGGACAAGGCCTCGGTCGATATCGGCGTCCTCTTTCCGACCCATGTCTCGAGCTATTGCGCGCTGCGCGACGGCGGGTTCGAGAACGCGCTCTACCGAGCCTATCACCGCTGGGTCGCCGATTTCTGCGCCCAGGCGCCGACCCGGCTGAAGTGGACCGTGGTTGCCAATATGCGCGACGTCGCCGCTGGTGTTGCCGAGATCAAATACTGGGCCGAGCGCGACCCCAACCTCGTCGGCGTCTACATCTCGCCGCAGGCGCCGAATGGCAAATTGCTCGACAACCCCGACCTCTACCCGCTTTACGACGCGGCGCAGAGCCTTGACCTCCCGCTCCTCGCACATGGCGGCACGGCGCGGCCGCCCTACGGCCCTGGCACCTTCGACCTTGACGGCGCCTGGTTCCTGTTGCACGGCTTTTCGAACCCGTGGGCCGGCATGGCGGCGATGGGCGCGCTGATCGGCGGCGGCATCTTCGAGTTGTTCCCGCGCATCCGGGCGGCGATCATCGAAACTGCCGGCGGGTGGGTCCCGGCGGCGCTCGACCGGCTGGACACACACTACCTGATGTCTCCCGGCCACGTGCCCAATCTGAAGCGCATGCCGCGCGAGGTCTTGGCCGAGGGCCGCTATTTCCACGGCATCGACAGCTGGGAGCGCTCGCTGGAATTCTGCGTCGAGGAATTGGGCGAGGATATGTGGCTGTTCGCTTCGGACTGGCCGCATGGCGACAGCGCGTGGCCGGAAAGCGTCCAGCAGACCGCCGATCGCCCGCGCCTCACCGAGAGTGCTCGAAAGAAGATCCTTGGTGAGAACGCGATGCGCCTCTGCCCGCGATTGCGCGGCTAACGAGGGCGATCGGTAATTGTCCTGATCGTTGGCCCGCCGGAATTCCGCCGCGGCCCAGATAAAACCGTATGGGGGAAGAGCATGGCTACGACGAAAGAAGAAGGCGCGGTCCCCGATTTTCTGCGGATGGACCAGCCGGTCAGTTCGGACCCGGCGAACGCCAGGAAAACCGGTAATTGGCACGGTTGGCCAACCAAAGACATCAACCCGGTCACGCTGAAGGACAACGAGGGGCGGACGGTTCGGATCCGGACGCCGGTAATGGATCTGGAGGGGCTCATCACGCCCACCAACCTGCACTATACCGTCCAGCATTTCGCCGTGCCGCCGGTCGTGGAGACCAAGAACTGGAAGCTGCAGATTGTCGGCGAGGTCAAGACGCCGCTGACCCTCAATTTCGACCAGTTGCGGCGCTTCCCCGGCCGCAGCGTGCGCACCGTCATGGAGTGTTCCGGCAGCGACGCCACGTATTTCGAATACTTCGAGGGCGAGGGCGACAAACCCTCTCGCACCAAGGAGGCGATGATCCTCAGCGCCAGCGAGTGGACCGGCGTGCCGCTGGCCGCATTGCTGCAGGAAGCCGGCCTCACGGCCAAATCGCTCTATGTGCGGGCCGAGGGCAACGACCAGGGCGTGCCGGCCACCGCCAAGCCGGGCACCCAGCCGTTCTACTACGACAAGGGCCTGCCGATCGAAAAGGCGCTCCACCCCGACACCATCCTGGCCTGGGCGCAGAACGGCCAGCTCTTGGAGCACCTGCACGGCGCCCCGGTGCGCCTATTGGTGCCGGGCTGGTCGGGCAACTGGTCGGTCAAATGGCTCAACAGGCTTGAGCTGATGGAGATGGAGCCGGACTGCTGGTACCACTACCAGTTCTACTACTATGGCAATTCGCCCGACGATCCCAACAAAGAGCTGATCACGACGATCGGCGTCAAATCCATCATCACCCAGCCGAACGACGACACCGAGACGATGCCGCCCGGCGTTCACATGATCCGGGGCTATGCCTGGAGCGGCGCCGGCGCCATCGACCAGGTGGATGTGAGCGTCGATGGCGGGGAAACCTGGCACTCCGCCCACATCGAACAACCGCGCGACCGTTTCATGTGGGTGCGCTGGTCGTACCGCTGGGACGCGCGCCAAAAGGGCAAGTACCACTTGATGTCGCGGGCCACCGACGAGGTCGGCCGGGTGCAGTCGCACGAGCCGCGCTACAACAACATGCGCAAGAACTTCAGCGCCATTGTAGGCTACTGGGTCACGGTGGCGTAAGCCGCCCGATCAATAGGGGACCGAGCGTCTGGAGGTCACCATGCCGATCATCGATCACGCCGATTTGGGTTGGGCTCCTGTCGCGGCACGGGTGCGCGAGCGCACTCTGGTCTCGCGGGCGCAGGGGGCAGCATCATTGACGATCAAGGAAGTGGAGATCGCGCCGCGCTGGGAAAGCCGCCTGCACACCCACCCAGTGGATGTCTCCATGCAGGTGATGTCGGGGGCCATTCAGGCGATCATCGGCGATGAGGTGCGGACCGTGCGGGCCGGCACCACGCTGTTGGCCCCGCCCGGCGTGCCGCACAAGCTGATCAACCATTTGTGGACCCCGGCGACGCTGTTGATCACCTACCCGTCGGCGACACTGGAAACCGATTATCTCGAATAGCCGATTATCTCGAATTGATCGACGAAGCTCAGGAGGGCCGCATGGCCATTGCACGCCGCGTGATCACAGCTGAACCCGGAGCGCACCCTGTCGCTCTCATACGCCGACCTGAAAAAGCTGCCGCAAAAGCGTTTCCAGGTGACCTTCGAGTGCTGCGGCAACAGCCCGGTGCCCGAGTACTACACCAAGTCCCTGCGCATCAGCTCGGTCATGGAGCAGATCAAGGGCCACGGCATCATGGGCAACGCCGAATGGGCCGGGGTCTCGTTGCGGGACGTACTGGAACAGGCCGGGGTCAAGGCCGCAGCCGTCGAGGTGATGTTCGAGGGCGCCGACCACGGTCCCGACGAAGTGGTGGGCGACCCGGCTGAGGTCACCTACGAGCGCAGCTTGCCGCTCGCCAAGGCGCTGCACCCCGATACGCTGTTGGCCTACGAGATGAACGGCGAGCCCCTGCCGGTGCCGCACGGCTTTCCGCTGCGGCTTTTGGTGTCGGGCTGGTACGGCATGAACTCGGTCAAATGGCTGGTGGGTATTCACGTCCTGAACCGCAAATTCGACGGCTTCTATATGACCCAGCGGTACGTGACGATGAATGAGCCCGGCAGCCCGGTGCCGTACCGCTCCTACACCAGGTTGCTCGTCAAATCGATCATCACCAACCCGGCACCCGGCGAGATTATCCCCACCAGCGGCTACAACCTGGCCGGCGCCGCCTGGTCGGGTGAAGAGGATATCGCGAAGGTCGACATCAGCACTGACGGCGGCAAGAGTTGGCGCCCGGTCGACGTCCTGCATCCCCGCACCGGTTATTCCTGGCATCGCTGGGAGCGTTACTGGAAGCCGCCCGCGCCTGGAAAATATACCGTGATGTGCCGCGCAACCAACGCGAATGGCGAGACGCAGCCGATGGAGTTTCCCAACCCGTGGGACGGAAGGGGGTACGGTAACAACATGGTCTTCCCGCTCAACGTCCTCGTCGGCGACATATAGGCCGAGAGGCCAGAGAGAATTTGCGTGGACCGACGCGGCAACGGCATCGCGGGAGATAGCAATTGAGCGACGCAGCGAGGCGCATTGGCGCGCGGCAATTGAAGGCGCAACTGCACGATGGCGGCGAGATCGCGCTCCTCGACGCGCGCGAGGAGGGACCGTTCAGCCGGCGACATTTGCTGATGGCGTCGTGCGTGCCCTTGAGCCGGCTGGAATTGCTGGTCGACGATCTGGTGCCGCGCCGCGCCGCGCGGGTCGTGTGGTGCGACGATGGGGAAGGGCTGGCCGAGCGCGCCGCCGCGCGGATGAGTGGGCTCGGCTACCGGGATGTCGCGGTCTTGGACGGCGGCATCGCCGCCTGGGAAGCCGCCGGCTACCGCCTCTATAGCGGCGTGCATGTGCCGAGCAAGGCCTTCGCCGAGGTCGTCGAGCACGAGGCCGGGACGCCGTGGATTTCCGCCCCCGACCTGCAAAAGTTGATCGACAGCGGCGCCGATATCAGGATCTTCGACAGCCGCTCTTACGAGGAATACCACAACAACAGCATCCCGACCGCGATCAGCGTGCCGGGAGCCGAGCTGGTCTATCGCTTTACCGATCTGACGCCATCGCCGCAGACGACGGTCATCGTCAATTGCGGCGGCCGCACCCGCAGCATCATCGGCGCGCAATCCTTGATCAACGCCGGGTTTCCCAACAAGATCATGTCGCTGAAGGACGGCACGATGGCCTGGCACCTGGCCGGGCTCGGGGTCGTGCCGGGGGCGACGCGGCGGCCGCCGGAGGTCTCCGGCGCGGGGCTGTCGGC
>JBARKH010000024.1:0-7519 GCA_049801295.1 Allostellaceae bacterium
TCTGCGGCTCGGCCTTGCCGTCGCTCGGGGTATAGAGCGCGCCGGCCCAGGGCTTCTGCGAACCGGGCAGCCGCCGGGCCACCTCGGCGCCGTCGACGACCCGGGTGTCGAGCTGGTACTCGCGCGCGTAGTCGAGCCAGGTTTCGAGCCGCGTCAGATCCGCCGGGCTCTCGGCGAGATACATGATCCCGCAGGTGCGGAACCCGGTCTCGGCCTCGACCATCCGGTTCATCCCCTGCCACAGGCGCAAGCTTTCGATGATGAGCGGTATCTCGCGCGGGTCGCGCACCATCTTGCGGCACCAGCCCCAGTTGCGGCTCGACTGCTCGCCGGCGATGTGCCCCTTCTCGACGAGCACCGTCGAGATGCCCTGTTGCGCGAGGAAGAGGGCCGTGCTCGTGCCGATGATGCCGCCACCGATGATGACGATTTCGGCGCGGGGCGGGAGAGCTTCGTCGGATGCGATCGGATCGGCACGCGGCGCCATGCTGTCTCCTCCTGGGATTGCCGAGTACGGCGCCATTCTAGGCGTCGGCAATTCCCTTCCAGCAGGGAATTTTAAAGCGCGGTCCGCCGACCATCTTCGCTCACCGCGAGAAGGCGCGGTCCCAGACCGCGTGGGTCCATGCCCCTTCGGGCCTCTTTCGGATCACCGGGTCCACCGCCGCAGACAGGAGCACATCGACGGTGCGTTCATAGGCGGCCGGCTCCAGATAGCCGAGGCCGTGGCGCTTGTTGGCGACCAGTTTGGCGACTTCGCGCAGCATCCGGGCGGCGACCCTCGGGTCGGCAGAACGATGCGGACCGCCTCGGCCTGGTGCGCCGGCGCGATGGCAAACCGCCAGCCCTCTATCGTGGCGCGCACAAAGCGCCCCAACCGGTCCTCCGTCGCCGGGTCGGCGAGTTTCGTCGGCAGGGTGTAGAGACCATCCTCCAGCGTCGCCACGCCCTCGTCGTCGTAGCGGAAGACGACCAGCTGCGACGGCTTCAGGCCGGAATCGATCACCTGCCCATATTCGTTGTAGCTCATCGTCGAGATGCAGGCGGCGCGGCCCTCCACCAACAATTCGACGCCGGCGCCTTGCCGCAACACCGTCACGTCCGGCGTATCGCCGGCGGTCGTCAGCCCGAGCTTCGCCATCCAGGCGAGGAACGGATACTGGTTTCCGGCAAACCACACGCCGAGCGTCTTGCCCTTCAGATCGGCGGGGCGCCGCACCCCGCTGTCGCGGCGGCAGGTCAATTGCATCCCGGAATGCTGGAAGATCTGCGCGATATTTACTTCCGGCACGCCCTGGTCGCGCGCCGCGAGGGCTGCGGCCAGCCAGTCGACCGCGACGTCGGCCCCGCCCGCGGCGAGAACCTTCGAGGGGTTGATGTCCGGCCCGCCCGGCTTGATCGTCACGTCGAGCCCGGCAGCGCGGTAGAAGCCCTTGGCTTGCGCAACGAAATAGCCGGCGAACTGCGCATCCGGCAGCCATTTCAATTGCAATGCCAGAGGATCGGCGGGGTATGCCGGGGTCGCCGCGGCCAGGCACAAGGCGGTCAGCGCCGCACACGTCATTCGTTGCATGGCCCCCTCGTCGCCAATGGCTTCACCTTGAGCATATCGCTGGCGTCAAATCAATTTCGGACCAACTCGGAAAAGGGAACCAAATTCGCCTTATTGGCGTTCTCCATATCCTTTCACTAACGGTCGACGCAACATGCCAGAGCGGGGCCAAGCGGCGGTTCGGCAAAGACCGCAGGCGGAGCGCGACGAGGCCGAACACTACCGCGAATATGCCGACCAGCTACGAGCGTTGGCCGAGGCGGAGCCGATAGGTTCGCTTCACGACACCTTGATGGCTCTGGCGCGAGAATATGAGCGAGTGGCCGCTCGCCGTGGCTAGAAACGGCCCCTTGAGCGCTCGCTGAATTTCACCCGGCTCGCGGCAGCCATTCGCCCAGCCGGCGCGCCGCTTCGGCGATATCCTCGGTCGAGCCGGCGAAGGAAAGGCGCACCCAGCTGTCGCCGTGGATCGGGTCGAAATCGCGCCCCGGCGTCGTCGCGACCCCAGTCTCAGCCAGCATGCGCCGGCAGAATTCCTGGCTGTCCCTGGTCAGCGCCGAGACATCGACATAGAGGTAGAAGGCGCCCTCGGCCGGTGCAAAGCGGCTGAGGCGGGCAGCTTTAAGCGCGCCGATCAGAAGGTCGCGGTTGGCGCGGTAGCGCGCGACGTGGGCGTCGAGCTCGGCCCGGCAGCCGAACGCGGCGAGCGCGGCAAGCTGCGACAAGGCTGGGGGCGACACGTAGAAATTCTGCGCCAGGCATTCGACCGAGCGGGCGAGGTCTGAGGGCAGCACCATCCAGCCGAGGCGCCAGCCGGTCATGCTGTAATATTTCGAGAACGAGTTGACGATGATCGCCTCGGAGCCAAAGGCGCGTGCGGTCTGCGGTGCCTCCTCATAGGTGATGCCGTGGTAGATCTCGTCTGAGATGAGCCGGATGCCGCGCTCGCGGCAATAGAGGGCGAGCCGCGCCAATTCGCCCTCCGGGATCATCGTGCCGGTCGGGTTGGCGGGGCTGGCGATGATGAGGCCGGCGAGTTCCCCCGCTTGCGCGAGGAGTTCGGGATTGGGCTGATAATGCGCGTTCGGGCCGACCTCGATCAGCACCGGTTCGAGCCCGAGCGCCGAAAGGATGTTGCGATAGGCGGGATAGCCGGGAGCGGCGAGCGCGACCCGCTCGCCCGGCTCGAAGGCGGCAAGAAAGGCTAATTGGAAGGCGGCCGACGAGCCGGTGGTGACGACAATCTCGGCGGGGTCGACAACAACGCCGTATTGATCCCGGTAATGCGAGGCGATCGCCTCGCGCAGCGCCGGGATGCCGAGCGCGTCGGTATAGCCGAGGCGGTCGTGGGCCAGCGCCGCGCGCGCCGCCTCGAGCACCGCTTGTGGTGCCGGGCTGCCGGGCTGGCCGACTTCGAGATGAATGACCGACTGGCCGGCCGCTTCGCGCGCGGAAGCATCGCGCAGCACATCCATCGCGATGAACGGCGGGACGAGCCCGCGGGCGGAAGGAGTGAGCGGCATGGCCCACATGTTCGCATATTATGCCTGAAGGGCGCGGGAGATTGTTGCCAGGGGCCGGATGCTTTCGCTATGAGGGGCGCCCATTCTCGCCCCCAGCCCCGCACCAGGAACCCGCTTCATGTCCGACGACAATAAGCCGATCCGCCTGATCGGCATGTCCGGCAGCCTGCGCACCGGCTCCTATTCGAACGCGGTGCTGGAGACGATGCGCGAGAAATTCGCCGGCCGCGCCGATCTCGTGCTCTACGATCTCGCGCCGATCCCGGCCTACAACCAGGATTTCGAGGGCGAAAAGCGGCCAGGAACCGTCAAAAAGCTGCTCGCCGACATCGCCGAAGCCGATGGGCTCGTACTGTGCGCGCCGGAATTCAACCACAGCATCCCGGGCGTCCTCAAAAACGCGATCGACTGGGCCTCGCGCCCCTCGTTCCAGTCGGTCCTCGCCTATAAGCACGTCGCGATCATGGCAACTTCGCGGGGGCCCTTGGGTGGGGCGCGCTGCCTCGAGCACATGCGGGTCGCGCTCGATTCGTGCCTGGCGCGGATCGCGCTGGCGCGCGAGGTCATCATCTCCGCGACCGAAACCAAGATCCAGGGCGGTCGCCTCACTGATGAAACCTCGCTCGGCTTCGCCTGCGGCGCGGTCGAGGCGCTGATCCGGGAAATCCAGGTGTGGCGGGCGGCCGAGGCCCGGCAAGCCTGATGGCGGACGAACCGGTCCTTTGCGCGATCGACCGCCGCGGCGTCGCTTCGGTCACGCTCGACCGGCCGCAGGTCAACGACGCCTACGATGGCGCGCTGATTCTGACCTTTGCCCGGCTCGCAGGTGAGCCGGGCGTGCGCTGCCTGGTCGTCTGGAGGGCCGTCAAATAGGATAGAGGGGGATTATGCTTACGCGGTTGGACGTGCTCTGCGGCGACGCATCAAACCGAAGCCCATCCCGGCAAGCGCCATGCCAAGGAGCGACAAGCTCGCCGGCTCCGGCACTGAAGGCGTCGGCGAGAACTCGGTGAGCCATGCTCCGGTGAACGCGGTCGGGGTGGCGCCGTCGAAGAAAATATTGACGAAATAGTCCTGCCCCGTAACCAAGTCGAAGCTCGCATTCTGCGCCAGAAATTCCATCGTGTCCGGGCCGGTCTGGAAGGCTTCCCAGATGTCGGTGGGAGAGATCGTGCAGAACGTCGTCCCGCCGAAAGTCGAGCCAACGCACGCTGCGCCGTTTCCAGTGGTGATCGACCCGCTGTCAATCGTCCCGCCACCGGTAAACGTGATGATCATCCCGAATGCCGAGTCTGTTTCGAGATAAGGCGTGATCCCGGCACCGACGCCCGGGCTGCCCCAGTCGTTCAGGCCGAGCGACGATGAGGCGCCGCCATCGTGGTTAAAGCTCCACGGCTCGCTGGCCTGGCCGACGAAGTTGCCGGAAGTGCCGGCGCCGGTGAACGCGTAATCCGCCCGCGCGCTCCCAGATATCAAGGCGAGTGCGACGACGGCCGCGGTAGAGAGGAGGATCTTTTTCATCGAGCGCTCCCGAAAACGGTATGTAAGCTGCGCAGCGCCAACAAGGGCGGATCGCGTTCACTTACAACCTGCGGTGCGGCAAGGACCGTGCCATTAATTGAGTATCTTTTATAATCAATTGACTAGAGGTGCTCTGGTTCGCTGCGTTTGAGACAGATGTAAAATATCGCGACACTTCAGCCTTCTGGATTTTACATCTTGCGGTGGCGCAACAGCGTCCCAATTGTTCGCCGTTGCTGATCGCCCTAGAGTTTCGGGCTTCGCGGTGCGGTTCGGAGCGCGGTGTGGATCAGGCGGTCGTCGAGGAGGTGGGCACGGCCGTGATCGTGCCGCGCCGCGGCTGGGTGCTCGCGGCGGCGCTGATGGCGATCTTCATGCCGGCGGTCGAGAGTTCGATTGTCGCGACCGCGCTCCCGACGATCATCGGCGACCTCGGCGGCTTCCACCTGTTCAGCTGGGTCTTCGCGGTGCCGCTGTTGACGCAAGCCGTGACGATCCCGCTCTACGGCCGCCTCGCCGACCTCCATGGCCGAAAACGGGTGTTCATTGTCGGGACCGTGATCTTTCTCATCGGCACCACGCTGTGCGGCTTTGCCCGCTCGATGGTCGTGCTGATCCTCTTTCGTGGGCTCCAGGGCGTCGGCGCCGGCGCCATCCAGCTGATCGCGCTGACGATCATCGGCGACATCTATACCCCGGCCGAGCGCGCTCGCATCCAGGGCTTCAGTTCGGCCGTGTGGGGGTTTGCCGCCGTCGTCGGACCGGCGCTCAGCGCCTTTCTTGTCGAGTATGTGCACTGGTCGGTGGTGTTCTGGGTCAATATCCCGGTGGGCGTTGTCAGCATCGCGATGTTCATGCTGTTTCTGAATGAGCACGTTGAGCGCCGCGAGCACCGCGTCGATTATCTCGGCGGCGCGCTCCTGGTCGTCGGCATCGGCGCGCTGATGCTGGCGCTCGTCGAAGCGATGAATTTCGATCCCCTGACGACCACCGCGCTCGTCGCGCTCGGTATCCTCGCCCTCGCCTGGCTCTTCGTTCACGAGCTGCACACGAGAGAGCCGATGCTGCCGCTGGCGCTGTGGCGCCGCCGCGTCGTGACGCTCGCCAATCTCGGCAGCTTTGGCGCGGTCGCGACCAACATGGCGGTGAGCGTCCTCTTGCCAACCTATGTGCAGGGCGTGATGGGGAGGAGCCCGGGGGTCGCCGGGTTTGTCGTCGGCACCGCCTCGGTCAGCTGGATGTTCGCCTCCTTCGCCGCCGGCCGGCTGATGATCCGCACCTCATACCGGCTCACCGCCACGATCGGCGCGGTGAGCCTGATGGCCGGCTGCACGGTCCTCCTGATGATGCAGCCGGCGGGGGGCGCCCTCCTGCCGGCATCCGGGTCGTTCCTGATCGGGATCGGTATGGGTTTTTGCAACACGACCTTTATCGTGTCGATCCAGGGCGCCGTCGCCTGGCACGAGCGCGGGGCGGCGACCGGCTCGCAGATGTTCATGCGGATGATCGCAATGTCATTGGGCGCGGCGGTGTTGGGGGCGATCGTCAATTTTGGCGTGCACCGGCGCCTGCCCGGCGCCGATGACGCGGTCAACCAGCTGCTCCATCTGACGTCTCGCCAGGGACTCGGGGCCGCGGAGATCGCCCGGCTGAGCGAGGCGGTCGCGCTCTCGGTGCATAGCGCGGTTCTCGTCGCGGCGCTGATCGCCGTCCTGACGCTGGTCGTCGCGATTGGGTATCCGCGCGCGCTGAGCCCGGTCCGCTCGCCGGTGCGGTGACCCCGCGGCGCTTTCTCACCGCTGCGGCGATCGCCGTCACCCTCCTTGCGATCGCGGCCGGGCGCCTGGTGAATTCGCCGGCTCCCTCCGGGGTGCTCGGTGAACTGATCCACGGCGCGCGCCCGGATTACGGCCCCGAACGCGTCGCCGCGGTGCCCAATGAACAGGCGATCGTGCGCCGCTTCTGGGTGCCCGGCCTCGATGCCGGATACACCCCGCAAGGCCTCGCCGTGATCCCCGGCGCGGTGCTCATTTCCGCCTACCGCGCCACCCAATCCGGCGCCAGCCGCGGTCCCTGCCGGGTGTTTCGCCTCGAGCCCGAGCGCGGACGCGAGACCGGCCACGCCGACATTCCCTCGCCCTGCGGCCATGCCGGCGGCCTCGCCTATCCCGGCGGCGCGCTGCTCTATGTCGCCGACACGCATGCCTTGTTCGAGATCTTCCTGCGCCAGGCGTTCGACGCCAACGCGCTGCCGATCCGCGAGATCCCGCTCGGCCCCGGCCTCGTCGGCGCTCTGGCCCTCTCGACCCCGGGCGCGATCTGGACCGGCACCTACCGCGAGGACCGCGAGGGCGAACTCTCCCGTTTCAGGACCGAGACCCTCTCGGGATTGCCCGACGGCGCGACGCTGACCGCCGCCGATGCCTCGGCGCAACTCGCCATTCCGAGTTACGCCCAGGGCGCCGCGATCGACCGCGCGGGCAGATTATGGGTCGCGCGCAGCGACACGCGCTGGGGCGAACTCGACCGGCTCGATATCGCGACCGGCAAGGTCGAGCGCCGCTACCCCGTCACCGCCGGCATCGAAGGCATCGCGTTTGATCAGACCGGCCTCCTCTGGGCCGTCTCCGAAGCAGGCGCGCGGCATAGTTACGATAATTTCTTCGCCGCGCTCGTCACGCCGTTTTTCCCGCTGGTCTTCGCGATCGACCCGGCGCGGCTCGAATAAGCTCAGCCTCCTGCCAGCGCCGCCTTGTAGGCTCGGACCGCGGCGGCGAAGCCGATGACCAGCGCGTCCGCTGTCAGCTCGTGGCCGATCGAGGCTTCGGCGAGCGCGGGCAGCGCGGCGACCAGAGCGGGCAGGTTGTCGAGGTTGAGGTCGTGCCCGGCATTGACGACGAGCCCGAGCTCGGCGGCACGGGCC
>JBARKH010000025.1:0-5875 GCA_049801295.1 Allostellaceae bacterium
CCGCCGCGGGCCGCGATCTCCCGGTGGCGCGGCTGTTGGCGATCAGCGAGACTCCCGGCAAGGGCACCGAGGTGGCGCGGCGCGGCGCGCAATGGATCGTCGATTCCTATTTCGGCGCAACCCACCGCCCGGTCGGCATCGTCGACCCCAATACGCCGGGCGCCGATCCGGTGCAGCGCTATCTCGACGAGGTCATCCTTCACGGCACGCCCGAGGCGGTGCTCGACCGGATCCTCCGGCTGCGCGAGGAAATCGGCCTCGATTATCTCCTCTGCGCGCCCCTCAGCCACCAGACTTTCGTCATGCTGACAGAAAAGATCCTGCCGCGATTGGCGTGAGATCGCCGCGGATTGCTGCCGCACCCCAACCCTCTCCGCCGATGGGGGAGAGGGGGTTCGGCCGGAGCTAAACTCGGTATTCGGGCCAGATGGGACAGGCCGATTTTAGCGCCTGTGCACCGATTAAGCGATCGACCGTCATCGCACGATCCGATACGGTGTGATGAACAATTATGCAGATGTATGCCCAAGCGGGCTTAGGGGAAACCGATGGATTTGATCCTAATCATCATCGTGCTGGTCCTGATCTTCGGTGGCGGAGGTGGCTACTACGCCTATGGCCCCCGCGGCGGGTTCGGGATCGGAGGCATCCTGCTCGTCGTGCTGGTCCTCTACCTGCTCCTCGGACGCTGAGGGGGCGCGGGAGGGATAGAGCGTGACGCATGCCGCGCGCGCGATATATGCCGGATGCGAAACCGATCACGCATCGTCGCCGACCCCGATCTGAGCCGTTGCGCGCGGTAGATCGCGACTTAACTGATTCATCCGATTCGAGTTTTCGGCTGGTCCCATCTGCGTCCGAATACCCGCTAGATCCCCTCGAGCGTGTAGTCGTGGTCGTGGAAGACGGTGCGGCGGCTGAAGCGCCACGCATCCCGCTCCTTTACCAATTCGCATTCGTAGCGGCCTGGCGGTAGCCGGCGGCTCTTGCCGTCCCGGGTGATAAACACCAGGAGGTAGGCGCTCGCCCGCGCCCGATTTCCCCCGGCCGCGATCTCGGCGGCGATATTCGTGATCATTTGGCGGAACTGCTGGCCCGCCGCAAGCTGCGCCGCGAAGCGCTCGGCAAAGGCGCGGATCGCCTGCGTGCCAGCGATGACCCCGATGACCGGGCTTTCAAGCGTGGCGTCGCTCGTGAAGCAATCGACGACGGTCGCGACATCGCCCCGGTCGAGCGCATTCGTATAGCGCACGAACAGGTCATTGATCGCCAGCCGGTCCTCGATCGAACCTGCGGCCATCGGGCTATTCGATCGGGATGAAGATCGAGTGGCGGATCTTGCCCTCGATGTGGTCGGAGAGGTGGCCCTTGCCGCTCGTGTCCTCGACCAGGATTACCTCGCCCGCGGCGATGAAGCGGCTTTCGCCGTCGCTCGCGGTGATCTTCACCCCGGCATCGAGGTTGACGATATATTGCCGGCGCGGCGCCGGGTGCCAGTCGACATTGTGCTCGGCCTCGGTCTGTCGAAAAATCACCCCGGTCGCCGGGAGCTTTTTCGACAATTTGCTGCCGCGCCGGGTTTCAGTCCATTCGACCTCGATATCGCGGAAATGCGATTCTCCATTGGCGTCGGTATAGAGATTGTGGATCTTCATCGCGTTACTCCCTTATTCGGCCGCTTGGGCCGGCGCCTCATCGGCAAATAACGGCATCACCTCGGCGGCGAAGCGGCGCAGGCTGGTGCGGCCGCGCTGCCCTCCGCCCGACCCGCCGCCATTGATCAGCACGTAGCCAACCCCGGCGCGCCGCAACTCATCGAGCTTTTCGCCGATCTCGTCCGGGCTGCCATAGATCGCGCTGCCGCGGTTGACCGTGTCGGGGTCGCCGGTGGCGCGGTCCGGCCCGCCGAGCACGGTGCCGTCGGGCTGCGTCGCGAGCTTCAATTGGCGCACCCGGTTGGCGAGGCGGCGTTCGAGCGCGCCCTCCTTCTCGGCCTTCGTATCGGCGACAAAAAACGCCCGGGTCACCCCGATGGAAAGCGGATCGAAGCGTCGCCCGCTGGCTTCCACCGCGGCCTTATAGGCGGCGACTGAGCGGCCGACATCGGCAGGCGAGGCATATTGTCCGAGGAGGAGGTTGTAGCCGCGCTCGGCAACCCGGCGCACCGAGCTTTCGCCGCCCGCGCCCATCCATATGGGCGGATGCGGGCGCTGCGCGGTCGGCGGCTCGACGACGACCCGGTCGAACTGCCAATAGTGCCCGCGGTGCGAGAACGGCTCGTTCGAGGTCCACGCCTTCAAAATGACGCCGAGGCACTCGTCGAAGCGCGCGTTCGCTTCCGCCATCGGCACGCAGAACCCGGCGAATTCGTTGTAGCGGTAGCCGTTGCCGACGCCGAAATCGAGCCGCCCGCCGGAGAGGAGATCGAGGGTCGCAGCCTGCTCGGCGAGGAGGACGGGATTGTGCCAGGGCAGCACCATGACCGCAGTGCCGAGGCGCAGGGTCGAGGTGCGGGCGCCGAGCCAAGTCAACAGGTTGATCGTGGCCGACACCTGGCCATAGCCGGTGAAATGATGCTCGACGACAAAGGTGCTGCGAAACCCCAGCGCCTCGGCTTCGACATTGTACTCGATGAAGTCGCGGTAGCCCTCGCTGCAGTCGAAATCGTCGTTATCAGCGCTGGTGGGCCGTCGCGCCGCCGCGCTGCCGAACAGACCGAACTGCATGTTTGCGTGCTCCCGATGCGTCTCCGGGCAGAGTATGCGCCGCCCGGCAATCTTCCAAATACCGGTTATCTAGCGCTGCCATATTCTAGCGGCAGGTAGCTGGTCTTAACCCCTCCTCAACCGACCGCGGATGAGGCGTAATGACCTCCAGAGGGTGAGCGGTATTACGGGGTGGACTGTTATGGAAATCAACAATTCGACCGTATTGGCGGAGGTGCAGGCGGCGTTTGCCCGGTATGAAGCCGCACTGATGAGCAATGACGTCGCCGAATTGCAGCTGTTGTTCTGGCGCAGTCCGCAAACGATCCGCTATGGCATCGCCGAGAATCTGTACGGCCACGATGAGATCGGCGGCTTTCGGGCGGCCCGCTCCCCGGCCGGGCTGGCCCGTCGGTTGTCGCGGACCGTGATCACCACGTTTGGACACGATTTTGCGACTGCCTCCACCTTGTTTCATCGCGACAGTGCTGCCGCGAAGGTCGGCCGGCAGATGCAGAGTTGGGTCCGCTTTCCCGAAGGCTGGCGCATCGTCGCCGCGCATGTGAGCCTGATCGACGCTCCCTGAGCCGATCCGGGTGAGGATGCTGCGCGCCGCCGTCCTCGGACGCCATGCAGCCATCAAACATCGGCATTTGTGCGATTGCGGCGGCCGGCCTAGGGTGCCCGAACCGCTTCAGCAGCGAGCGTCGAGGGAGTTGCCATGGAATTCGGCTGGTATCACGAGTTTCATCGCCAGGTCGAAGGCCAGAGCGACGCCGATGCGTTTGCGCAGGGCTTCGAGCAGGTCGAGGCCGCCGACCGCTGGGGACTCGATGTGTTCTGGCTGGCGGAAATCCACCAGCAGGCGCGCCGCTCGGTTTTGTCGGCGCCGATGAATGTTGCCGGCCAGATCGCCGCGCGCACCAAGCGGATCAAGATCGGCACCGCCGTCCACGTCCTGCCCCTGACCCATCCGTTGCGCCTCGCCGAGGAGACCGCGACGGTTGATGTGGTGAGCGGCGGCCGATTTATTCTCGGCGCCGGGCGCAGCGGCAACCCGCGCGGTTACGCGGCCTATGGGGTGCCGTACACGGAGAGCCGCGAGCGGTTTTTCGACACGCTCGATATCCTGAAGAAGGCGTGGACGCAGGACAGTTTTTCGCACGAAGGCAAGTTCTACTCGTTCAACGAGGCGCGCGCGGTGCCGCGGCCCTACCAGAAGCCGCACCCGCCGATCCGCATCGCCGGCGCCAGCGAAGACACGTTTCCGACCTTGGGTCGGCTAGGCTATCCGCTGTTCGTCTCGGTGAGGAGCGCCTCCCTGTCCGGGCTTGCCCCCGATCTCAAGGCCTATCGCCAGGCCTATGTCGAAGCCGGACACCCCGGCCACGGCGAAGTCTATCTGCGCCTCTCGATGCATGTCGGCGACACTGACAAGCAGGCGATCGAAGAGGGCGAGCCGAGCATCATGGCCGGGTACCGCTCGTTGATCACCCGGCTCGAGGGTTCACCCAACATCCGCCGCCGCGCCGAACTGGAAGAGATCCGCACGGTCACTTACGACACTGTGCTGCGCGACAAGGTCGTCGTCGGCGGACCGGAGCGGGTGACCAAACGCTTGAAAGAGCTCGAGGAGGAACTCGGCATCGACGGCATCCTCTTCGAACTCAATTTCGGCGCGGCGATCCCGGCCGAGATGATGATGCGTTCCTTACAGCTGTTGTGCGAAGAGGTGATGCCGCGTTTCAAATAGCCAAACGCTAGGCATCGATAATCCAACTCAATCAGGGGGGCTACGCGATGTCGCTGCGTCATTGGTTTGTCTTTGGGGCCGCGTTCGCGGCGATGGCCGTCATTACCCCGGCACATGCGCAGGCTCCGGCTACCCCGCCCAGTCAGCCGGCGCCGCCGCCGAGCGGCCCGGCCTATGCCGTCACCTATTTCGAGGTCGCCCCCGCCGCGTCGCGCAAGACCACGGGCGAGCTGCGCCAGTTCGCCGCCGCTTCCCGCAAGGAAGCCGGCAATGTCGAATTCCTCGCACTGCACGAGATGACCCGGCCCGGCCGCTTCGCAATCGTTGAAGCCTGGCAGGACAAGGCGGCGCTCGACGCCCACGGCGCGGCGATGAAGGCGCTCGGCGATAAATTGCAGGCAGCCTTCGCCAGCCCCTTCGATGCGCGCCAGTTCGGGACTTTGTCGGTGGCCGCGCCGGCCGCGGACGCCGACCTAGCGAAGGCGATCTACGTGCTGACCCATGTCGACGTCTTCCCCGCCGGCAAGGACCAGGTCGCGGCGTTGATCGTCCAGCAGGTCGCCGACAGCCGCAAGGACGGTGGCGCGCTGCGCTTCGATGCGCTGGTCCAGGACGCCCGCCCCAACCACTTCCACCTGATCGAGGCATGGAGCAATCGCGGCGCCCGCGAGGCGCATGCGCTAGAGGAGCACTCGCGGCAGTTCCGCGCCAAGCTGGTACCGTTCGAGGGCGCGCTCTACGACGAGCGGCTGTTCGAGGCGATCCGCTGAGCTAGGCGACGACGGCGATCATCTCGATTTCGACCATCGCGTCGGGCTGGGCGAGGCGGCTGATCTGGATTGTCGTGCTGGTCGGGGAGGCGACCCCGAAAAACCGCATGCGGATGTCGCTGCACTTGGAGAACGCCTCATAGTCGGTGACGTAGGTGTTGCTCTTGACGACGTCGGCCCAGCTCGCGCCGGCGGCTTTGAGGCAGGCGTCGAGGTTCTTGAAGGTCTGTTCCATCTGCGCCCGCATGTCGCCCTTGCCGACGATATTACCATCGGCGTCGCGCGCCAGCTGCCCGGCGACATAGATCGTCTTGCCCGGGCCGTTGACCGTGACGACGTGCGAGTAGGCGGGCTTGCCCTGCTGCATCCTGACATTCATGCCAGGGGGCTGCTTGCGCTCGATCACTAACGGCATGGCTCGTCTCCCGATAGGGTTCACTCGGCTGCCGCCCCCGGTTAGCATTGCCGCGGCCGGATGCCAAGGGAGCGCGTGATGAGTATCGAAGAGGAGGTCGCGCGGCATTACGGCACCGCGGGGATCGCGGCGCGGGTGCTGGCCGCCTTGCGCGCGGCGCAGGGCGAAAACGCGCCGGTCACGGTGGAGGCTCTGGCGCCGCTCGACCAGTTCCACGGCCGCGGCCCGTTGG
>JBARKH010000026.1:0-4316 GCA_049801295.1 Allostellaceae bacterium
CGCTGGGCGCGCGTGGGCTGATCCCGACCCGGCACCGCCTCTGCGCCGGGGTCTCCGGCAGCTATTCCGCGCCCCCGGCCAACCGCATTGTCTGCGGCGCCGATCTTGTCCTCTTCGTCGGCTGCGACACCGGCGACCAGGTGACGCTCAATTGGCGGGTGCCCTCGATCGCCACGAAGATCGTGCAGATCGAGCCCGATCCCTTGGAGATCGGGCGCAGCTATCCGAACACGACCGGGCTCGTAGGCGACCCCAAGGCGACGCTCGCCCAGCTCAACCAGATTGTCGGCCGGCCGGTGCGCGACCAGGGATTTGCCGAGGAGGCGGCGCGGATCGTCGCCGATTGGCGCGCCAGCATGGCGCCTCTGATCGAGAAGAACACCGCGCCCATAAGCGTTGAGCGGCTCTGCGTCGAAGTCACCCGCGCCCTGCCGGCCGACGGCATCCTCGTCGCCGACACCGGCTATTCCGGGATCTGGACCGGCACGATGATCGATTTGAACGGCGCCGGGCAAATCTATCAGCGCGCCGCCGGTTCGCTCGGCTGGGCCTTCCCCGCCTCGCTCGGGGCAACCTGCGCGGCCGGCGCGCGCAAGGTCGTCTGCTTCACCGGCGATGGCGGGTTCTACTATCACCTCGCCGAATTGGAGACGGCCCGCCGGTGCAACATCCCGGTCACCGTCATCGTCAACAATAATTCCGGCTTTGGCCAGAACCTCACCGGGGTGCGCCGGGTGTCAGGCAACCGGCCGGGGCGCGGCGAAGAGCTGATCCGCTTCGGGCCGACCGATTTCACCGCGGTCGCGCGCAGCTTCGGGGTGCGCGGCATCCGGGTCGAGCAACCCCAGGACATCGCGCCGGCGCTCTCCCAGGCGCTCGCCGCCGACGAGCCGGTTCTCGTCGACGTCGTTACCGATCTCGAACCGCGCGCTCCGGAAGCCTGGGCGCCGCCCGCTTAGCGCTAAGCGCCGAGCGACAGGGAGCGAAATCTCGCCGCGCGTATCGTCTGGGGCCGCGATCGAGGAGACTACGCCCGCGCCATGGCGCGCGTGTACACGGCAAAATTGTTCACATGATAGCCCCGCTGATGATGATTTCCGGCTGCCGGCGCGGGTTTATCGGCGATATTCTGCTTTGCAACCGGCGCGGCCACGGGTTCACGCGCGACTACCACGGATGCCGGGAACTTCTGTGTGAAAATATCGATTAACTGGTTCAGCGTTTCCAGTTCGGCCCGCTCGGCGTCCAAGCTTTGGCTCTCTTCTGCTTGCCTCACAAGAATCTCGCGGCGGCGAAGTTTGAGATCCTGTTGTGCCTGCGCGATGTCGGTTTTCTTTAGACAATCCCACATCTGAACACTCCACCGATCCTCAAGGTTAATTTACTGCTCAACCCAGTGCAGTCACGAGCGCGCCGTGCCGTGTGGAATATGGTGATCAGACAACCTCTGGTCAGCCCTCAGCTCAACGCCGGATTAATCCATCATTTACCTTGAGCTTCGTCAATCCATGAAAAGCCAAAGTTAATTCATAATTTAGGTAAATTTATTATCAAACACCGCTGGTCGAAAACACCAGCACACGAATTCGGTGTCGACGCCGCCGTATTGTTCGGTAGATGGAAGCGTCCGCCGGCGGCGGTTACGCCGTGTCGCGTCGCCCGTGTCGCCCGGTCAGTCCGCGATGGGCCGCGATCGCGTGAATGACCCCGTGGTCAACTCGCGGCCCGCGCCACCCGGCGCTCGTTGAGCCGGCGGCCGGATCCGTCGAACCCGGCCGGCGCGCCGGTGATTCTGCCGTTGGCGAGCAGATACGTCGCCTTGTTGGTTGCGATGTTGAACTCGGGAAGTCCGCGGCGTGGGCTGAACTGCCGACGGGCGTTGAGGCGCTCGGCCAATTCGAGATGGTTGCCGATGTCGAAGAACTCGACCGCGTTCTCGTGGTATTCGGCAAATTCCAAAAACGTATGGGTCCGCGAGGCGATGATCCGGCAGCCCAGCTCCAGGGCTTGGCTGATCGGTCCCGATGATGATTGCCCGACTTCGAGATAGGGAAACACGACCGCATCGCAGATCGCCATGCCGCTCAGAAAATCCTGTTCGCCGAGCGCCCCCATGAAGTGGATGCGCCCCGAAAGATCGCGCGGATGCGCCCCTGTCAGCTCGCGCAGGCCCTGGTCGGCGTTGACGACGAGCTGTGGAGCGTTCGCCGCCCCGGTGGCGCGGAGCCGGTCGTACAGCGTCGTATCGATGTTGGCATGGGCGAACAGCGAGGCGATGTACGGGTGGCGCGCCTGGCGGGGCATGATCTCGTTCGGGTGAATGCCGCCGAAGATCAGCAGATGATGATTGTTCGGCAGGTAGTGCAGCGCCTGGATCGCCGTTCCGATCCCCTTGTATTCGTTGAGAAAGCCAAACACCCCGATCAGCGTCGCGTCGGGCGGCAAATCGTCGAGCATCGCGAATTGACGCCGCGAGGCGATGCTGCGGATGGCGTCGACCTCGGCAGGCCCGAGAAACGACAATGGATGGTTGAAGACATTGCTGATGCCATAGAGGCACCTTACGTCGTAGCCGTCCCGACGGTTGTGAACGATCGCGCTGACCTGCTTGGTGCGCTGCGTCCAGCGCAGCTGGCGGGCGATCCCGTAGGACAAGAGATGCGTCCGAGTGAAGTCGGCCTGCATGCGGGCGGCGGTCTTCAGCCTGCCCATCGCCAGGGCCTTAAAAAAGTCTTTGGCGCCGAAACTCGGCGGCATCAAGAGAGTGTGGAAGGTCACCGACAAGCGCGGCGCCGCCGCGGTGAGCCAGCAGAACCGCCGGTAGATGTCCCTGCCATAGCGGCCGAGCGTGCCATATTCGAGCTGCAGATTGACGGCGTCGAAGCGCCGGATCGCGGCGCAGATCTCCTTGATGTGCCGGTCTGCGAGCTTGCGAACCCGGCGATGCAGGCTGCGTAAGAGGTACTGATCGAGATCGAACACGGTGATGTCGAAGCCATCGTCGAGCTGGCGCCGCAACGCAGCCGTATAGGCGCCGATGCCGCAAAGCCTGCTGCCGGTCGCGACGATCGCAAGGCGTTCCTTGCGCACCGGTGGCGCGGCGAGTTGACCGAATCCGATCGGGTGCAGCGAGACGGGGGAGCGGAACGCGGGCATCGCCATGGCGGCTCTCCTTGAAGATGCGTGTAACAGCGCGCGGCGGTCACACCAGGTGATCGCGGATCGACTGCACGGACAAACCGCCGATGCCCCACACCGCAAGCGCCAGCAGCGCAATTGTTCCGAGTGAGCGCCAGCGGCGCGGATAGAGCGCTTCTTCCGGCAGACTCGGCGGAATGAAACTGGCGATAAAGACCTGCTGGCGATCGGCGTTGGCGCGCGCCTCGTCGAGGCTCTGCAGCGCGTGCTGATAGGCCGCCTCGGCGAATTTGTGCTCGCTCTCCAGCTGCTCAAGGAGCCGAGCGCGCGCGACAGCGTGTCGGAACGTGAATTGTCCGGGTCGGTCATTTCATGCGCGAGCGAGCGCTGCTGGGCTTCGAGCGAGAGGATGCGCGCCTTTAATAATTTTACCGTCGGAGCCTTGTCGGTCATGTAGGTCTTGAGCGTCGACAGCTCGGCGTTTGCGTTCAGCAGTTCGTCACGCAGCCGGGTCGCCAGCGCCCCGGTTGCCTCGGCGGTCCGCGCCGGGTCGAGCAGCCCCTCGCGGTTGCGGAAGGCGCGGATGTCGCCCTGCACGGCGTTGAGCCGGCGTTCAGCTCGCGCCACATCCGCCTTGGCATGAACCAGCGTGTCGCGCCGCGCCCGCAGCGACAGTTCGTTGATCAGCTTTTCGCAACCGGCGACGATCGCCTGCGACAGGCGCAGCGCATCGGCCGGTGCGAAGCCGCGCACCCGGACCGTGACGGTCCCGTCGGCCGGATCGTAGGACGGATCGACCTGGCCCTTCCAGTAATGCACCAGCTCTTCGATCGAGGCCGACCGCGGCAGCCGCGCCCACCAATCGGCCTCGGGCGGCGAGAACAGCCGGCGCAGGTCGAGCGCGCCATCGAGCTCATCGACGATCGCCCGGCTGGTGATGTACTGAACGAGGATCTGCGACTCCACTGCCGCCGGCGAGCGAGTCTCGTTGCCGGCGAAGCGCAACAGCGGATCGACGCGCACCGGCTCGACGGTGTTGAGTGTAAAGCGGAACTCGGCGAGGTACTGGTCGGCCGCGACGGCGAAATAATAGGCGGCGGCAACGGCGATCGGCGTCAGCACCAGCGCCACGAACGATAACCCGCGTAGCGACGGCCGCGCCTGGCGCAGGGCTGGCG
>JBARKH010000027.1:0-2440 GCA_049801295.1 Allostellaceae bacterium
GGCAAGACCGGGGTCGCCGACGGTAAATCCCGCGCCGGCATCCGCGCTCGAGGCACCCAGGACAATCGGCTCGACCGAAATACCGGTGGCTGGCACATCGCCGGCGCCGACCGGATCGACCGGGGCCGCGCCGTCAGCCGGGAGGATGGGATCGAGCACCTCTGGATCTCCTACTCCGGTTCGGTGGTGTTTTGTGAATCTGTCCGTGCTCTATTCTAGCATCGTCTCTGAACCCGAGAGCCATGTCCCGGTGTCGCGGCGGGTTGCCGAGCGCGGGCTCGACCGGTAGAAAGCGGGACCATGGTGCGCGGCCGATAGCCGCGATCCTTGAGGAGCATGATGGCGCACGCAGAAAGCGGGGCGACGGTGCGGCCCGACAGCACGCTCGACGCGACCGGGCTCTTGTGCCCGTTGCCGGTGTTGAAGGCACGCCGCGCGCTGAAGGCGGTGGCGCCCGGCGGCATCCTCGAAGTCCTCGCGACCGACCCCGGCGCGACCAAGGATTTCGAGCATTTTTGCCACACCACCGGGTGCGAGCTCATTGACGCAAGCGAACAGCCGGGCGGCATCCTGCGGTTCCGTTTGAAAAAGCCCGGCTGAGGGAGGAGCGCGATGGCGGCGTTGATCACGGCACCGCGGCTGATGGCGATCGGCGGCGGGGCGCTGGCGGAATTGGCCGGATTGCTGGCGCGGCTCCGCCTCGCACGGCCGCTGATCGTCACCGACCCCTATATCGCCGGGAGCGGCATCCTCGACCGCGCGACCGCGCTTCTCGATGGCGCGGGGATCCCCTGGTCGATCTTTTCCGACACCGTCCCGGACCCGACGACCGAGGTCATCGAGATTGGCACCGCGCGCCTCCGGGCGGGCGACTTTGACAGCCTCGTCGCGATCGGCGGGGGCAGCTCGATCGACACCGCCAAGGGGATGTCGGTGCTCGTCGCCAATGGCGGCGCGATGCGCGACTACAAGGTGCCGAACGAGATCCCGCTGTCCGGGCCGCCCATCATCGCGATCCCGACGACGGCGGGCACCGGGTCGGAAGTCACCCGGTTCACCGTCGTCACCGATACCAAGACCGACGAGAAGATGCTGATCGCGGGACTCGCCTGCTGCCCCACGGCGGCGGTCGTCGACTTTGAGCTGACGCTCTCAATGCCGCTGCGCCTCACCGCCGATACCGGGATCGACAGCCTGACCCACGCGATCGAAGCTTATGTCAGCCGCCGCGCCAGCCCCTTCACCGATGGCTTGGCGACAACCGCGATGGGCCTCATCGCCAAGAATATCCGCACCGCCTGCGCCGAGCCGCAAAACCGCGCGGCGCGCGAAGCCATGATGCTCGGCGCGATGAAGGCGGGGATGGCGTTTTCCAATGCGAGCGTGGCGCTGGTGCACGGCATGAGCCGGCCGATCGGCGCCTTTTTCCATGTGCCGCACGGCCTCTCAAACGCGATGCTGCTGCCCGAGATCACCGCCTTCTCGGCCCCCTCCGCGCTCGAACGCTACGCCGATTGCGCCCGCGCGATGGGCGTCGCCGAAGAGGGCGAAGGCAGCCAGGCAGCGGTCGCGCGTCTCCTCGATGAATTGCGCCGGCTCAACGCGGATTTGCAGGTGCCGAGCCCCAAGGCCTATGGCATCGAGCGCACCCGCTATGACGAGCTCTTGCCGGTGATGGCGAGCCAGGCGCTGGCCTCCGGCTCCCCCGCCAACAACCCGCGGGTGCCGACGAGCGAGGAAATCATCGAACTCTATCAGCGGGTGTACGCATAGAAAAAATTTTCACAATGAGACGACGAGGCGGTGAGAAGAAAAATGTTCTCGTTGTCTCACCGCCTCATTGTGATCAATCCAGTTTGACCTGGATCTCGTTGCCCTGAAGGCGGACGGGATAGGTCTTGAGGTCATCTGTGCAGGGCGGCGCGGTGGCCTTGCCGGTTTGGATGTCGAAGCGGCCGGCATGCAGCGGGCATTCGATCTCGCCCTTGTCCAGCCAACCGTCGGACAATTTGGCATAGGCGTGGGTGCAGATGTCGTCGGTGGCATGGAGCGCGCCGTCGAGATCGTAGAGCGCGATCTCCTTGCCGGCGACGAGGACCCCCAATACTTCGCCCTCGGCGAGATCGCCCCGGTTGGCGGCCTTGACCCAGCCGGTGTCGTCACTCATCCGCTTATCCCCGACTTTTTCAGCTTCAGTATGCCTTTTATTTATCCGTCATGGCCGGGCTTGTCTCGGGGATGACGGTTTTGGCGGGCGCCTCAGGCGCGGGCGGCAACCCGGGGAGCGCGCGCGAGAAACGCCGGGAGATCGTCGCCAAAGCCGACAACCCGGCGCTCCGGTTGTTCCGGCTGCCGGGGGTGCGCCGGCTCCTGGGCCCGCTGGGCGAACATCGCGACTTCGGGTTCGGCGACGTGGAGTCTCGGCGCGGCCGGCCTGGTG
>JBARKH010000028.1:0-1601 GCA_049801295.1 Allostellaceae bacterium
ACCTTGTTTGGCGCCAAGTTCATGGCGGTGGCGCCTGATCATCCGCTCGCCGCGGCGGCGGCGAAGAAAAATCCGAAGCTTGCCGCTTTCATCGACGAGTGCCGGCATCGCGGCACCGCGCAAGCCGATATCGACACCGCCGAGAAGCTCGGCTTCGATACCGGCATCCGCGCGCTGCATCCGTTCGATCCGAACTGGAAGGTGCCGGTCTATGTAGCGAACTTTATTTTGATGGACTACGGCACCGGCGCCATTTTCGGCTGCCCGGCGCACGACCAGCGCGATCTCGATTTCGTCAACAAATACGGGCTCGGCAACACCCCGGTGGTTTGCCCGCCCGACGTGGACCCGGCGACTTTCGTCATTACCGACACCGCCTATGACGGCGATGGCCGGATGATCAATTCGCGGTTTCTCGACGGCATGACGATCGCGGAAGCAAAAGAAGAAGTCGCCCGGCGCCTGGAGAACGAAAAGCGCCCCCTCCCTAACCCTCCCCCGCATGCGGGGGAGGGAAGGGTGGGGGTGCGCCCGATCGTCCTCGTCGCGGCGGTCGCGCTCATTGATACCGATGGCCGCGTGCTGTTGGCGGAGCGCCCGCCGGGCAAACACCTTGCCGGGATGTGGGAATTTCCCGGCGGCAAGGTCCAGCCCGAGGAGACGCCGGAGGCCGCGCTCATTCGCGAACTCGCCGAGGAGCTCGGCATCGATGTCGTGGCGAGCTGCCTGGCGCCGTTCACCTTCGCCTCCCACGCCTACCCCGAATTCCATCTGCTGATGCCGCTTTACGTTTGCCGCAAATGGTCGGAGATCGTGAGCCCTCGCGAAGGCCAGCGCCTCAAATGGGTGCGCCCGCAGCAGCTCTCCGATTATCCGATGCCGCCCGCCGACAAGCCGCTCGTCGCGATGCTCCGCGATCTCTTATAGGGAGGTGACGCCATGCCGACCGCGCCGATCGTCACCGCCGACAGCATCACCCGGATCGCCGAGGGGGCGCGGGGCGCGGTCGTCGTCAACGCATCGCACGGTGGGGTCTATGCCGCCTATCTCGCGGCGAAGCTCGGGGTCGCCGCGGCGATCTTCAACGACGCCGGGGTGGGGCGCGACCGGGCCGGGATCGGCGGGCTCGATTACCTGCAGGATTTGGGCATTCCCGCCGCGACGGTCGGCCATGATACGGCGCGGATCGGCGACGGCGCCGACATGCTGGCGCGCGGGATCGTCAGCCATGCCAATCCGCTAGCCGTGGCGCTTGGCGTTCGCGTGGGGATGGCGTGCCGCAACGCCGCTGCGGCCTTGGCGCAGGCCGAGCCGGTGCGGCGCGCGCCGCCAGAGGCGATCGAAGGCGAGTTTCTGCTGGTCAGCGACGCGCCGCAGGTCTGGGGGATCGATTCTGCTTCGCTCGTCGCGCCGGAGCACCACGACGCGATCGTCCTCACCGGCTCGCATGGCGGGCTCCTTGGCGGGCGGCCGGAGACCGCGCTCAAATACGATGTGCGCGCCGCCTTCTACAACGATGCCGGGATCGGGATCGACGAAGCAGGGGTGTCGCGGCTCCCCGCGCTCGACCGCCGCTCCATCGCCGCCGGATGCGTGTCGGC
>JBARKH010000029.1:0-11808 GCA_049801295.1 Allostellaceae bacterium
CGCCGGCCCAGACCGCGCCGAGGCCGCAGGCGAAATCCTGGGCCGCGCGATCGCCCGGGCGGGTAAAGGCAAAAACCTGTCGACCCTGATAGCGCGCGAGCTGTGCGACGATGTGCGCGGCCGCGCCGAAGCCGTAGATGCCGATTCGTTCCCCCTCGCCGGCGAGTCTCAGCGTGCGGGAGCCGATGAGGCCGGCGCATAGCAATGGCGCGGCGTCGACATCGCCGTAACGTGGGTCGATCGCGAAGCAATAGCGCTGATCGGCGACGGTCAGCTCGGCATAGCCGCCATCGATCTGGTAGCCGGTGAAGCGGGCCCGGTCGCAGAGGTTTTCATGGCCGGCGCGGCAATACGCGCACTCTCCGCAGGTCCAGCCGAGCCACGGCACGCCGACCCGGTCGCCGACCCTGAAACGATCGACATGCGAGCCCTTTTCAATGACGGTGCCGACGATCTCGTGGCCGGGGACGAGCGGCAGTTTCGGGTCGGGCAGCTCGCCATCGATGACGTGCAGATCGGTGCGGCAGACCGCGCAGGCGCGCACCTGGATCAGCAGCTGCCCCGGACCTGGACGCGGCGCGGGCACATCGGTCGCGACGAGAGGATGTCCGACCGCTGTCAGGAGTTGCGCGCGCATTGGAACGGCTCCTTACTGCGGCGTATCAGAACTTGCCCAGATCATGGATGCCTCCTCGGGCTGTCATCCCGGCGAAAGCGGGGACCCATGTCTGCCGTGGATACCGGCTTTCGCCGGGATGACAAGATGGGCATGGATTGCCCCAAACTTGTAGACCATGAGACGAGGCCGAATCACGCTTGTCGGGCGCACGCCGGTTGCCGGATGGCACCGAGAGTAGAGTGGCGGGCGCGCCGCGTGACAAAAGAGGCTTGGCAGCGGCGCCAAATTGGGCTTCCTGATCGGCTCGTGATGAGCCGCACCCCGAAATATCCGAGCGCCGCCCGGGCCGGCGATATCACCGCCGAGCGCGCGGCCGCGTGATGGCATCCGGGATCGAGGACGAGCGCGCGCGCCACTTGGTCGCCGATTATTTCGGCGCTAGCTCGCGGCTGCGGCAGCTGCGCGCGACATCGGCCTTCGGCGCTCCGGTGTTCGTTGTCGATTTCGACCGGGGGGCGCGGCACTACCGCACCCTCGGCTCGTTCGGCCCGACCTTCGGCACGGCACATCCCGAGGAGCTGCAGGTCACCGAGCAGTCGAGCATGGACCTCCTCTATCCGGCGCAGCTGGTCTTTCACTACGAGCGGCTGATGTCGCTTGCCTTTGCCCTCGTTGAGCGGCCGGTGACGGCGCTCCTCCTCGGGGTTGGCGGCGCCGCGATGTGGCGCTTCATGCGCGGCTATCTGCCGGAATGCGCCCCCACCCTCGTTGACGCCGACGAGAACGTGATGGCCATCGCGCGGCGCTGGTTTTATTTGAGCCAGCCGGTCGTGATCGACACCGCGGAGCGGTTTCTCGCCGGCAATACGCGGCATTTCGATGTCGTCCTCGTCGATCTCTACGATGCGCGCGGGCCGGCGCGGCTCGACGAAGCATTCTGGGCGCGCGCGGTCGATGCGCTGACCCCGGGCGGATGCCTCGCCGCCAACTGGGCCGATTTCGCCACCAACAAGGGGGTGCGGCCGATCACCGAGGCCTTGACCGCAACCGCCCGCGCCCGCGATCTCGATACCTATTTCGTGACCCGGCGCGGCTTTCGCGACAATTTGATCCAGTATCTGCCGACCGGCGGCGAGCGCCAACCGGCGGCGATCACCGCGGCGCTGGAGCGCTTCGCGGGCGCCCGCAATCTGCCCGATCGCGGCCGTGGCATTCTCGAACATTGCCTCATTTCAGAGGGTTTCCCGATCGGGATGTGACCTCGGTTCACCGGCCTTCGGCCGCCCGCCGGGCGCGTTCCTTTGCCGAGACCGGGTGCGGCACCCAGGGGCGGTCGCCGCGGCTCTGATTGGCGCGTTCGATTGCGACGCCGCCCGGTTCGAGCCAGAGCGCAACCGAGCCCTCGCGCCAGCTGTCTATGCGGTCGGCCACCGGGATTTGCGAGCGGCATTGGAACCCGGCCGGCACCTGCGCGACGATCGCATCGACCGCATCGCAATCGACTGGGAGTCCCGCCGCGCTCGTCACCACCGCCGCCCGCCTGCCGTGGGCGGCATAGAGGCACCGCCCCGGGGAGGGGCAATCGAGCGCCCCCTCCGCGGACCCGACAGCGGGCCAAGGCAACAGGCTCGCCCCGGTCTCACTGGTCAGGAGAGAGCGGGTCAGCTTCTCGGTCGTATCGGTGTCGGCAGGCGCGGCATCACCCAGACATTGCCCGGCATCGCCGCGACCCAGTGCGCGACCAGAATCGTCACGTCGATCCCCCAGCCCATCGGCACCAGCGCCAGCTTCTCGAAGCCGAACGGCATCAGGAGGCAGGCGACGACACCCCAGGGCAGGGTCCACAAGGCCGAGATCGGCACGGCGATGACGTTGGCGAGCGGCGAATAGAGTACGAGGTGATGGAAGTGGTAGATCGCGAACGGCTGGGTGCCGATAGTCGCGATCACGGTGGTCACGGCGACCGCGCCGGCGTACCCGAGCACGTTCTTGGCGAACGAGCCGCTGTGGAAGAGATAACCGAGCCGCGCGCCCCAAGTCTCATAGATCGCGATGAGGGCGACAACCGCGCCGAACGACATCTGGAAGCTGACCCCGACGAGGCTCGCCGGCTCGAGCAACAAGACGATGAGGGCGGCGAGCGCGCAGATCCGCATCGACAGCCGCAACCGGTCGATCAGAATCGCGGCGAAAACGATGCCGTTCATGACAAAGGCGCGCTCGGTCGGGATCGCCGCGCCCGAGATCATCAGGTGGCTGTGTGCCTTTTTATATCAAACCTTTAGAGACTGAAAGGGTCGATTAGGGGGCAGCAGAATAGGCCCGTTTTGCTGCCCTCAGCGGTCATTCGGAGGCGTTGGCGAGCAAAGCGGGGCGAGCGGTAAGCGGTCGTTCGTCAAGGCGATGGTCAGCGGCGAGGTCGCGCCGTAAGCGGCCTTCGTTGAAGAGCAAGCACCTGCTGGCGAGCGCGCCGCTCGTTCGTGGCCACGCCAGCGGATGAGCGTGTCGATCAAGGAGTGTCAGCCGCGCCGGATTCTGCGCGCGCTGGTCCCCGGTCGTAGCTTCGTGGCATCCGACGACGAGGCCCCTCATGCTGGCGCCGGCGGTGTCCGCAGCCGGGCTCGACCTCCGACCGGCGGCTGAAATTTCGGAAATCCGGGTGCTATGCCGGTTCACGCGCCCCGCTGGCGAATTGCGTCTGTAGAGTATTAAGCATTTATTTTATTGAAGCCGTTGGCGCTGTAAGCGGACAATGGACGAAAGCCGTATGGAAGCACCACCCATTAAGCATAATTGGCAGGCGATTGGCTCGAAGATCGTCGACTTCCTGAGCGTATGCTTGGTGCTCGGGATCCTTATTGCATGGTTAATTTTCATCCTGTGGGTCGGTCGGTGGCTGTTCCACCAGTTCTAGTGCAATAAGGTCGGGGATTACCCGTGCATGGCGATGGCGAGCATCGCATCCCCAGATATATGACTACCCCAGGCTTCGCGAACGACGGTTAACCATCCGACTGCGCCGATCTTTCACTGTGAACGTGGAGGCCTGCTTCGGGGCAACTCCTGACCGATCGGGATCGCAGGCTCGCTCGGCGCCGACAGCGGTCATCCGCACGACCGCGATCACACCCGCGAGTTCCGTCAAGAACAGACATTTGCTGCTCGCTCGAATAAATTCATTGTAATTGTTGTGCATGCATGGCAGTCTGAATAGATTTTAATTTTTATTCTGATCATTTGACATTTGCGCGAAGAATCTTTGGTATAAATACAATTTTACAAAAAAGCAGGAAACAATGGACTGAAAACTCAAAATTTATTTACTTCTCGTTAAGATTCATAAGTCATTAACCAGGATCTCTGACTGCCTGTCAATCAACTCAGGTGACATGCAATGCGCGCTTGGTTCAAACGGAATGCGACCCCTGTCTCCCGCGAGCAGTTGGTCGAGAACGAAAGCAAGACATTGTCAACCTTGGAGAAGGTTCAACGGTTGGTGGCCCGACGTGGGACCGACGTCGGGACGGTTCACGCGCTTACCAAAGGATTTACGCAAACGTATGTCATCGTCGTAGCGTGTCAGAAGGGGGGCGCCGGCAAGACGACGATTGCAGCGCACCTGGCCGTCCAGGCCGGTAGGGCAGGTCATGGCCCCGTTGTTCTTGTCGACACCGATCCGCAAGGCTCGCTCGCCGAGTGGCGGAGCGAGCGCAAGGACGACGCGCCGGCGCTTGCGATGGCGAACCTGGCCGACCTTGCCGCCAATCCCGCGGAGCTGTGGAGCGGCAAAGCTGCGTTCGCGATCATCGACACACCGCCGGCACTCACCGCATCGATCGAGCGAGTGATTGCCATCGCCGACTTAGTCCTTATTCCGGCGCGACCAAGCCCGCACGATCTGCGTGCCATTGGCGCAACAGTCGACATTGCGCGGAGGACGGGAAAGCCATTCTTCTTCGTCATGAATGGAGCGGCAGCGCGCGCCCACATTACCGCAGAAGCCGTCGCAGCGCTCTCGGAACATGGGCGGGTGGCCCCCGTCATTCTCCACCAGCGCACTGAATACGCCGTCTCGATGATCAATGGCCGCACCGTCATGGAGACGGCACCTAGCGGACGTTCGGCGCAGGAAATTACGGATTTGTGGAAGTACTTATATCCGCGCGCCAGCATGCCTGTAGCGGCGTAGGTAATCATGCCTCGCGCAAAACTTTCGGGCATGCTGCTGGTGCGCAGAAAGCTGCGATTGCCGGCACAGGACCTGTGCACAACGAGCAACGATGCCGACGAAAATGCGCGCCGCGGCCCAGTTCTGGTTTGGTCGGCACCGCTAAAGAACAAAGCAGAGCCGGAGATTTCCGAGGACGCGACCGATGCGGTTCATCGCGCGGCTGCAGCGCCTCAGGCAACCGATCTCGATCCGCCCGTTCTCGGGGCCATCGCCGGAGCGGCCTCTGACAACGCTGTTAATAGCCAATCGAGTCGCCCAGGCGGTCATGCCGCGGCACTCCGATGGAGGGCAGCGGATACCGGGGAAGATTTGAGACGGACGCCTGTGGTGGCCGCGGTCGCCCGAAATGCAGCGCTCTTATGCTTGGAACGGCTGAGCGGAGCGGTTCGGGTACAGGCCGAGACTGCACCAGTCCACTCGCCGAATGCTCCGGACGACAACCTCCTGCTTCTTGACCAGCTGATCGAGTTCGCCGCCCAGCGGGGCCTCAATGTTCAACCTGTTCAATTCGATTGGCAGCAGCTGCAAACGGCAGCGGCGACGGAGACGGTCCTCCTCCTCCTGACAAACCGCAATGTCGTTGCCGTAATCGAAAATGGACCCGAAGGCACTGAAGAGATCGTCATCTCGGACCCGCTCTATCGGGGTGGCGATGCTGTTCCGGTCGCGAGGACGGCTCTCGAAACGGTGTGGCATGGGGATGCACTGATGGTGAAGCCGCTGCCCCGAAAAGCTGAGCCGGTACCCGCACCGGTGACGGCTGAAACAGGGCGATCGAATTCGGTATCAATCAACAACGTGAGAGATCGGCGGTTTGGTCCGATAATTTGCTTCGGCCTTGCCATCTGCGGCGTCGCGGCGATGACCGCCGTCGGATTTGTTATTTTCGGGAATACGTCTGGGCAGACCGATCCAACCATCGCGCTGCAATCGAACCCGCCTTCCCCCAGCGTACTCGATGCGGTCGAGATGCCAACGAACCTGACGACGCAGACGCATGTCACCAATGCCTCAGGCATCGAGGTCACGACGGCTCCGGCCGCGCCAGTGGGATCCGAGCCGCTGCCTGACCGGCTTGGGTCCGTCGCGTCTGGAAGCCCGGGCGTGTCTTTGGCTGACACGGCGCCAACCGCGGGGCCAGCGGAGCCGGGTGGAGAGCCACAGGCAGCCTTAGCCGGCACGAGCGTCCCGCCAACCGATCTAGCGCCCTCCGACGCCGTGACGCCTTTGAGGTTGCCCACACGCCCGGCGATGACTGACACCCTCACCATCCCAGAAAGGGCCCCGGAGTCGCCGCCAATCATTTCGGCGGCACCCACTTCGAAACAACCGGAACCAAGTACTGAGGGATATGCTCCTCCCCCGGCGGCAGGGCCCGCAAGCGCAGGCGTTCCGGCAGAAGAGGTCGCAGCGCTGCGGGCGCGAGGCGATCTGCTGTTGAGGGGCGGCGACATTACGTCTGCCCGGCTGTTTTACGAACGAGCGGCGGACGCGGGAGACGCTAACGCGGCGCTCCAATTGGGCGAAACCTATGATCAAGCTTTCCTGGCCCTGGCCCGGACCCGGTTCATTGGGGCTTGGGCAAATGCCGCAGTCGCTGCTTACTGGTACGAACGGGCTCAGGAGCTTGGGGCACCTGGTGCCGATATCTTGTTGGCGGCTATCGCAGCAGCGACAGCTCACTCATCTCCGTAAGAACCGTCACCCGAGACGCTCGTGACGGGCAAATACCTGCTCTCGCTCTCCGCCGTCGGAAGCCGAGTGGGGTCGATGGCGAAGGTCGATTTTCGATCGTTGAACCGTCGTTGCTGACGGGCTCAATCGGCGCGGTACCTGTCCGCCGACGGTACGGTGGGTCAACGGCGGGTCGGCGTGCGCAGCGGGGACGCCCGTCTCGGGACGCCCCCGCACAGATCCGGACGAGCGGGTTTCCCGCATCCGGCACCTACCTCGGGTGGTTACACGGCAAGCGTTGAGGCTTGCCGTACCCGCTCCAGCGTCCGCGACACACTTTGCCGGTCTTCCAGGTGCAGTCGGTAAGCTTTGCCAAGCAGTTGGCGCAGGCACGTGCGCGGGCGGCGGCGCGCGGCGGTACAACATATGGCCGATGAGAGGCCCGATGGCGGCGCCTGAAGAAACCCGCTCATCCAACGCTCGCAAGGCCTGCCTGAAGAGATCGCTCAACAAAAGCACCCGCGCTCTCGATTGAGGTCCGTAAATACATTGAGAGGGGTCCCCACGGAAGGGCGAACGTCCGCTCTCGGCCTCGATGAGGAGACCTTCGCCGAGACGCGCGGCAGCGGGCGAGATGCGCCGGGGAACGAACCCGCTCGCGCGGGAGGGGAGCACATCGCGGCCGGTGCGTTTTTGGCGAGGTGACGTGCGGTAGGGCGTGACGGTCGGGGCATCCGATCCCGAGCATCGAAGGTCCAGCAACCTTCAGCTCGGGAGAGCCCCAATGACCGTCGATACTTCACCCCGGCCCATCAGCCCGCTGCGAGCGCGCATGATCGAAGACATGAGCATGCGCGGCTTCAAGGAGGACACGCGGCGCGATTATGTCCGCCACGTGCGCGCCTTCGCGGCCTTCATCGGCCGGTCGCCCGACACGGCGACGGCGGAAGAGCTGCGCCTCTTCCAGCTGCACCAGACGCAGAGCGGCCTGCAGCCGCCGAGTATCAATAGCGCGGTCTCGGCCCTGCGCTTCTTCTTCACGGTGACGCTCGACCGGCCAATCGACCGCGCGAGGCGTGGAATCTTACTGCTTTGCCGGCATTGAGGCGCACCTCTCGCATCGTCCTCTCGCATCTCATCCGCCGGCCGTCATGCCGGTGCGGGCGGTGCACGCAGCCGGGCGATCAGCGACAGGATGTCGGCAAACATCTGCCGCGACACTGCGACCTCGGCGAACTGGAAAGTGACGTAGCGACCGTGGCTGACGACCTTCGCGCCGATATTGATCAGCTTCTCGCGCAGGCTGGTCAGCGACCACGGCTCCGCCGCCTGGGCAGCGCCAGCGTCCGCATGAAATTGCCAAAGTTATACGCGAGGACGTGGAGCTGGAGGCGGACGGCATTGGAGCCGAAGGGTGCGGCATGACAGCCGCGTCCATTTGATCGCGCCCTTGCCTTCCTTGATCCACTGCTCCGCCGTGCCACGCTGGTTGTAGAAGCCGACGACGCGCTCGGCGGGCCGCGCCAGGTTGGTCACGATAAAGCCGACACGCGGGTAAAGCTCGGCGGGGTACCATTCGACCTTGGCTACGACACGGCGAGGCTTCTTCCAGCTCTGCGCCTGATAGCTGAAGCTGGCGAAGTAGCGGCGTACTTCGTGCGGCGGTCGCCCGACCGCGCACTTCAGCACGTGACCGATCCTCTTCTGCAATACGCTGTTGGCCGGCAGCCGGATCGCGTATCCGGCCCTCGGCTTCGAGAAACTCGTATGTCTCGGGATTGGCGAAGGCTGCGTCGCCGCACACCACATGAGCCAGATAGACAACGATCACGTGCGCAATTCCCTCTACACCAATACCGCACTTAAATTCGTCGCACGCACGACGGGCGACATCTTCAATCTCTGCCGGTCCATGGGCGCAACGGAACCGCAATTCATCACCACACTCCCGCAGTATCAGTTCGCTTATTTTGGACCCAACATGCGCGAAGCGATCAGCGCAAAGCTCCCACTCGTCGAGTTCGACCGTCTACCGGCAATGACCGGCCAACAGTATGCGGAAATTCGAGCCCGTAACCGTACGCGATACGCCTACATCCCGCATCCCGCTCCGGCTCAACCGGCACCGCTACACCAATCCACCCCGCCAGCGCCGGATTCCAACTCCCCCCGGGCTGAGCTCGCCCGCGGCTACATAGCCTTGTCCGAAGCCGCTCAGCGCAACGACTGGGAAGCCGTGGCTCGGTTAAAAAAAGAGATCGCGGATCTTGAAGCCCCGCGGGCACGCCCTGAGCCCGTCAGTCGTCCGGCCGCCGCTTCCGAAAGAAGTGATCCGAACCGAGATGAGCCTCCACGTCCTCGCCTACAACCTGAAGCGGGCTGTTGCGGTGCTCGGTACTCCCGCACTGTTGGCGGCGATCCGGGGATGAGAGGCGATCAGCCTGCGCGGCTGCTCTGAGCACGCGAAAAAACTTCGCCAAGCCCAACACCCGTTCTCACACAGCCTCCACCCCGTCCAGCCGATCCCAGCCTGACAACCAAGTGGCCGCTTCGTGATCGATGATCTGCCGCTCGCATGGTGGTCGGCCGGCGCGTGCTGTCGACCCGAACCGGTCCTTTATGACCGCGTGGCACATAGTCGGGCGGCTGAGGCGCGGCGTTAGGGGGCGCCTGGCCGCCGGCCCGCGATCCGCCTCCCTCGGCGCGATCTTCCGGCGCGCCGGCATATGATCTGGATCAAGGCGGTGTTGCGTTGGGTGCGCTCTATTTTTATTAATGGAAGATCGTGCCAGCCTTCTTCGCCGCAGGATCGCGCTTTACCGGCGCTATCTCCGCGAGGGTGTCGATGCGATGTTCGCGGCGGAATATTTGCGCCAGCTTGGCGCGGACGAAGCGGAGCTAGCTGTTATCGAAGCTGACGAGCGTCGCTAGGCCCCCGATACTCCATGACGCGCTGAGCGGGCTTAGTCGGCCGCGTCGCAGCCTTCTCCGATGTTCAGCGCGTCATGGACCATTGGGACGATCAGCCGATTGCTGACGGCCGGCGTGCCAAAGTAGCGGCTGGGGCGTCGCACCAATCCGCACCAGAACCGTCCGTCGGCGAATTCCATCGCCGGGCACGGCGCCTCCGCAGCATCGAGGAATTCGGCAGCAAGGGCGCAGAGCTGCACCGCGCAGCACAACCCGCAACCGTTACAGGCCTCGCCCTCGGACGGCTTCCTCGGCGGACCCTCTATCCCATGCCGCGCCTCCCGAGTCCGGCTCACTCGCAGCGAGATTGATTCACAGCGCAAGCGGCCGGTAAAGCGCGCAATCCCCGGACGCGGCATTTGGCCGCGAAACATCTGCGCGTCGGCCCGGCGCGGGCACTGCGCGCGCCGGGGCACGAAAGCCCGCCAACTCAACGAGGTTGACGCTAGCAGCGGTACACCGGCTCTCGGAGGGTCTTGACCAGCCACCGCAGCTCGCTTTGGCACAGACCCCGAAGGGGACAATCGGGACAGCGCAGCCCGCCCTGGTCGAGACCGGTCTCGACGCAAGCCTGCCATAGCGATCGCGGGCGTGAACTCGTCCCCCGATCAGTTGCTGCGTGCCCGCAATCCGACATGGTTGCGACCTTTCGGCAGTTGGTGCAGGCTCCGGGGAGTGATGGGCAGCGAGGCTGGCTAGCGGAAAGCGGGCATCACCTCCTGGCACAACAGCTTCAACGAGCGCATCACCTTGTCGTGCGAAATCAGGCTGCCGCAGTTGATCTCGGCCAGGATGCCGTCGAGACCAAGCTCGTCGTGCAACGCTCGCAGACGATCGCTCACCTGTCGCGGCGAACCTACCACGACCTTGTCGCGCAGCGCGTCCTGATAAGTCATGGTTTGCAGGCGCTGTCCGCGCTCGGCGCGCTGCTCGATCGCTCGGGCGCCAGCCTGCGCGGCCGAGGCCTCGAGCTGATCTCCGAGCCAGCGATAAAAATGCATGATGCTGTCCTCAGCCTCGTCGCGCGCGCGCTCATAGGTGTCGGCGATGTAGAGCGGCAGACGCAAGAACACCTTTCCGTCGCCGGGATGACCGGCGGCACGCCAAGCCGCACGATAGGCCGCTATGTTGGGGGCGAGTTCCGACAGCGTGCCGATGCGCACCGCGACAAAGATCGGGTAACCGAGCGCGCCGACAGCGGGGAAGGTGTCCGGGCTGTTCACCGCGATGCGTAGCTCCGGGAACGGCTTCTGGTAAGGCTTTGGCACGAGATGGACGTTGTGGAACGAGTAGAACCGCCCGTCATAGGAAAAGCTGTCCTCGGTCCAGGCGCGCTTGATGATGTCGAGCGTCTCGGCGAAGCGTTCTTGGCTTTCGGCGTAGGGAATGCCGTAGGCCTGATAGGTGCGCGGGAAGCCGCTACGGCCGACCCCGAAAATCAGCCTGCCATGGCTGATCTGATCGACCGTGGCGGCTTCTTCGGCAATACGCAGCGGGTGGCATAACGGCAGCACCTGCACTGCGGTGCCGATTTTTATCAGGCTCGTTCGGGCAGCGATCGCGGTCGCCACGTTGAGCGGCGCCGACAACACCGATCGAGTCGGGGCGGCGTGTAGCTCTGCCAGCCACATGACATCGAGCCCCCAGCGCTCGGCCGCGTCGACTTGCTCGAAGGAGAGATCGAACGCTTCCGTTTCGCTGCACCCTTTGGTCCACGGAAATTCGTGGAACATGCCGAATTCCATTGTTCTTCCCTCTCGTTCCCGAGTGTTCCGCCCGTTTGTCCGGCAGCCTAGGGTCCGGCAGAACTGGTCACGTTGATCCAGATCAATGGCGGGAATGGTAAAGCCGGATTGGCTGTGACCGCGGGAAAGCAGAGGTAGGCGAAGGCGAGCTGAATTCTCCGCGGGCCTGGTTGCCGCGACCCGCTGTCAGCTGCAGACGAAAGGAACCTATATGTCCGGCGAGTTGATCGGCGCCGAGATGGCGCAGGGCCGTATTGATTACATCGCGCGTGCCCACGCGCTCGGGCCTGCTCTCACCGTGGCGGCGGACGAGATCGAGCGAAACCGCGAACTGCCGGCATCGATCGTGTCGGCGCTGATCGACAATGGGCTGTTCCGCTTGTTGCAGCCGCGTTCTCTCGGGGGCGCCGAACTCGACCCGATGACCTACATTCAGGTGGTCGAGCAAATCGCCAGCCATGACGCCAGCACCGGCTGGTGCGTCGAGCAGGCGAACGGCTGCTCGATGGCTGCCGCCTTCCTCGATCCCGAAGTCGCACAAGAAATCTTCGGACCGCCCGACGGCATCG
>JBARKH010000030.1:0-2971 GCA_049801295.1 Allostellaceae bacterium
TTCTTGCCGACAAAGAGAGCGAGCGATGATGATCTTACCCCTCACGCGACGTTCGCTGTCATGGCTATCGATCTGCCTCGGCGCGGCGGCAACGATCCTGCCGTGGGCGGGCGGCGCCAAAGCGCAAGACAACAGCGCGTTCCACGAAGTCGAGACCAAGTACATTTTCGGCAATTTCACCGTGGGGTCGTCGACCGGGCTTCAGGGTGAGATGGCTTTCGAACCGGAGAGCGAGGCAGACTTCGGCAAGCGCTTCGGACGTTATGCCGCGACGGGAACCGCGCTTGAGTTCGAATACACGCCGACCCAATTCATGCAGGTCGAATTCGGACCCTCGGTCTCCTATTACAACATCCACAACGTGCCCGGTCTCGATGACCGCAACCTATTGAGCATCAACGGGTTCGAGAGCGATTTCAGATTTCTCCTCCTGGAACGCGGGCCCTCGCCGTTCGCCGTCACGCTGTCCGTCGAGCCGGAATTTCACAGCCTCGACGAAACGAGCGGCGCCAGCGTGCAGAATTATGGTCTGGAGACCAAGATCGAAGCCGATACGGAACTCATCAAGAACCGGCTGTTCCTCGCCTTCAATCTGCTCTACGAGCCGGAGACGACCTACAGCGCAATCGAGGGTTGGGACAACGAATCGACGCTGGGAATCTCATCGGCGCTCGCCTTTCAGATCATTCCCAAGGTCATCATCGGCGCCGACCTCTGGTATTTACGGCACTACGACGGGGCGGCTTTCAATTCCTTCACCGGCGATGCCGTCTATCTGGGCCCGAGCTTCTACTGGCAGATCGCACCCAAGGTGCTGATGAGCGCAGCGTGGGAGGCTCAGGTTGCCGGGCACGAGGTCGGCGTCGCATCGCCCCTCGATCTGACGGATTTCTCCCGCGAGCGAGCGCGGTTGCTGTTGGAGTTCGAATTCTAGATCGCGGCTTGACGACGCATTCAGTGTGAACGAACAACTTGAGGAAGGAAAACGATGAGCAGGCATTCGGCATTCGGTAAGACCACCGTGGCCGCGCTGGTCCTCGCGGCGGCAACGTTCGCCTCAGGGCCCGGCGCCCGCGCCCAGGAAGCCGCCGCGGTTGCGATCACGGTCAAGAACCATCATTTCCAACCCGCGGAAGTCCACGCCCCGGCCAATCGACGCTTGGCGCTGACGGTCAAGAACCTCGATACGGCCGCGATGGAATTCGAGAGCGTGTCGCTGCGGGTCGAGAAGGTGATTGCCCCCGGCAGCGACGGCGTCGTTAATGTTCGCGCGCTCGCGCCCGGCCGCTACGAATTTTTCGACGATTTCCACCAAGAGACGCGGGGCGTCCTGGTCGTGCAATGACGCGGCGCATTCGCAATCGGAGCGTTGAGCCCTATTACTCGCCAACCGGGCGAAGCGGCGACCTGCCGGTGTTGACTGCTCAAAAGGTCATCGCTTCACCCGGCCGAACCGGCGCGGGCCGCTGTCGGTAACGCCGAGATAGGTCTCGAGCGCGGCACGGTCGTTCAACAGCGTCGCACAGTCGGCAGCATGAACCGCGCTCGAGGATGGCGGGCGTCACGAGGACGCCGAGTTTTTTTTGGAATCTGATGAAACGAAAGCTCTTATACTTGATCGACCAAGGACTCTCGCCAGCTTAAGAGAATTCTAGATTTGATACATTAGAAATATACCAAGAATAATTTGAATAGAATTGTTATAATACTTCAAAATATTGCATGACTACCTAACAATTCCGCCGATCGAAGACACTCGTTGCCGCGGCTGATCGGCGGGCCGGGACGGGTATTTGCGGCAAATTTCCTGCCGGCAAGGAGAGAAGCGATAGGGGCATCACCTTTCACACGACGTTTGTTGTCCTGGCTGCCGTCGACGACTTCCGCCAGGAGACCCGAGGCGTCTCTGTCTGTAGAGGTCGGCACCATATCGGATAGCAAACTAGGCAGGCTCACAGCGGCTTCCAACGAGCTGGGGCGGCGACCTGATACGAGCCGCTCTAGGTATTTGTACGTATCCGAGGCACCTTTGCCGATTATTTGAAGGTAATATTTAGACTCTTCTGACTTGGATGCGCCCATCGGTTGTTTCGCCAGGTCGCACGTATGGAACTGTTCAGACGTCTGCGGTTATCGGCCAATACCGTGTCAGCGGAACAGCCGCCGACGGATGTTTTTGCTGCCCTGATCGACGATCTTTATGCGCCGCTGGCATCGTTCATGATCGGTGCCGCCGCGTCAGCGGCGGTCTGCGGGGTCACGGCCTGGCGCACCGGCAACGCCTGGTTGACGGTGCTAGCAGTTAGTATGGTGGCGATCGCCACCGCGCGCGCGGCCGTCACACTCGACTACCGTACGCACAAACCGACCATCGCCGGCGATGCCGCCGCGCCGCGCCGCTGGGAACGATGGTACGCAATCGGCGCCTCGGTCTACGCAGCATGCCTGGGCGGCGCGTGCTTCGTCGTCTTCGCGTTCACCGACGATCCGGTCAGCCATCTCCTGCTCAATGCGACCTCGGTCGGGTATACGGCTGGGGCCACGGCGCGCAACTCCAGCCGGCCGCGGGTCGCGGTGGCGCAACTCTCCCTTATCCTGTTGCCGATCACCATCGGCAGCGCGCTTCGCCGCGATACTGCCTATGCCGTGTTGTCGGCGGTCACGCTGCTGTACTACCTGGCGACCATCGAGATCGTGCAATTTCTGGCTAGGCATCGCCTCCGCCTGCTGCTGACGACCCGGGAGAAAGGCGAGCTTGCCCACTCGCTCGCCGAACAGAACTTCCGATTCGACACCGCGCTCGCCAACATGTCGCACGGTCTCTGCATGTTCGATGCCCAGCGTCGGCTGTTGGTCTGGAACAAGCGGTTCTGCGAAATCTACGGGATTGCGGCGGAAGTGCTGTCACCGGGCCTCACCGTGCAGCAGATGATAGAGCTGAGTGCCGCACGCGGCAATCATCCGGACCGGA
>JBARKH010000031.1:0-20360 GCA_049801295.1 Allostellaceae bacterium
CCTCCGGCGCCGCGCCTCCGGCTCTGGCGCACCGCTTCGCGGTGGCGGCAACGCTGGTGAGCCTCTTGTTCTGGGCCGTCCTCGGGGCGTCCACCGGCTACTTCTACCGTCGTTTCGTGCCGCGCCCTCGATAGCCCCGCCGCCCTGCGGCGCCACCTCGGCAGGTATGGCGCGCTTAAACCCGGTGATGCTGGGCCGCCGCTCCTGCTATCATCGGCGGGTGAGGGAGGATCCCCTAATGGGCACCGCTCGGAACTATGCCGTCATCGACCCCGCCACCGGCAAGCTCGACCGCCGCATCTTCAGCGATCAGAGGGTCTACGACGACGAGATGGAGCGGATCTTCGGGCGCGCCTGGCTGATGATCGGGCATGAGAGCCTGGTGCCGGCAAACGATGATTTCTTCCACACCTACATGGGCGAAGACCCGGTCATCCTGACCCGCGACGGGGAGGGCCGGCTCCATGCGCTCCTCAACATGTGCCGCCACCGCGGCAACCGCGTGTGCCGCGTCGACGACGGCAACGCCAAGCGCTTCATGTGCACCTATCACGGCTGGACCTATAGGAACGACGGCGCCCTCGAGCACGTGCCGGGCGAGTCGCAAGCCTATTACGACGCGCTCGACCGCAAATCTCTCGGCCTCATCGCGGCCCGCGTCGAGACCTACGCGGGCATTATCTTCGCGACCTGGGCCAAGGATGCCCCGAGCCTCGACGCTTATCTGGGCGATGCGCGCTGGTATCTCGACACCGTGTTCAACCGGCGGGACGGCGGCCTGGAGGCCCTCGGGCCGATGAAATGGCTGGAGCCGGTAAACTGGAAGACTCTCGTCGACAACTGCTCGGACAATTATCACGTCCCCACCAGCCATCTCTCCAGCGCCCGCATGCAGACCCGCTATCTCGGCCGCCCGCTTCTGTCGCACGAGGACCAGTTCGCCAGCCCCAACAAGCATGCCTTTGTCAACGGTCACTCGATCACCTTTCGCGACGCCGACGATAACGCGCCGCGCTACGTCCACGGCGTGACGAAGGAGACGATGCAGCTCTTCCAGGAGTACCACGAGAGGACGATGCCCGAGGTCGAGCGCCGGCTCGGCACCTTGCGGGCGCGCCGAGTGCAGCTCGGCAACCATTCGATCTTCCCGAACGGGGTCCTGGGGTTCCGCCTCGCCCTGCCGCGCGGCCCGCTCAAGACCGAGTTCTGGCACTTCGTCCTCCTCGACCGCGATGCGCCGGAGGAATTGAAACGGGTGATCCGCATCGGCAGCCAGGCCAATAACGGCGCCGCCGGCATGTTCGAGCAGGACGACGTCGACAACTGGCGTCAGGTGACCCAAGCGAGCACCAGCCGCCTCGGGCGCCAACACCCGCAGGATCTGTCGATGGGTCTGGGCCACGCGGGACCGCATCCCGATTACCCCGGGCTCGTCTCCGAGCGCTACATCTCGGAGAACAACCAGCGCCTCTTCTATCGGCGCTGGGAAGAGTTCATGAATGCTGAGAGCTGGGCCGACATCCCGCTCGCCCCTCCCCGCGCCCGCTTCGACGGCACCGCGGCAATGCGCGGCTAGTGCTCATGAGCCGACGACCGCACCCTCGGAAGCCCTCCCCCATCCAGGGGGAGGGTTGGGAAGGGGCGATGCCGCCCGCGGGGCTCGGCTTCACGAGTCGAGCTTAAAGGAGCGCCCGGTATGAAATCCCACCAGGCGCTGTGGTTCGAACTCATGCAATTCTATATCCGCGAGGCCTGGCTCCTCGACGAGCGTAAGCTGGCGGAGTGGCTCCAGCTTTTCGCCGACGACGTTCTCTACTTCATGCCGCGCCGCAAGAACGTGCCGCGCCGGGAGGCACAGCGCGAGCTGACGCCGCTTGGCGACCTGGCGATCCTCGAAGAGGACAAGCGCTACCTCGAAATGCGCGTCGCACGGCTCGAGACGGGGATGGCCTGGGCCGAGGACCCGCCCTCGCGCACTCGCCACCTCATCGGCAACCTCGAAGCCAAACCCTTAGAGAACGGCGAGGTGGAGGCCCGAACGGCGTTTCTCGTCTACCGCTCGCATCTGGAAACCGACCACCAGCTGCTCTCCGGCTGCCGCGAGGACGTGTTGCGCAAGGTGGAGGGTGCGTGGAAGGTGGCGCGGCGCACGATCGTCCTCGACGCCAACGTCCTCCTCGACAAGAACCTCAGCGTCTTCCTGTAGGGCCCACGTGGCCGGCCCGACCTCGCTCGGTCGACGCTTTCTGACCAACGATCCCGGGGTCATCGCCCGGTTTGGCGATCCGTTCCAGCCGTTGGAGCCGGAGTGCCACGTCATTCAATTCGATGAGCGCCTCTCCCCCTCACAACTGGAGCGGGCGGGTCGGCTCACCGTCGAGCGGCCCGATGTCGAGCTCTACGTTTATGGGAGAGCCTGGCGGGACCTCAGTTTCCTGAAATATTTCAAAACCGTGCAGCGTCTCCACATCGCCCTTTACGAGCTCGGCGACACCGAAGGCTCCGCCGATGCGCCGTGGCTGAGAGAGCTTAAGTTCGGCGAGACGAGGAAGAATTTCTCGCTGCGTTTCGTCGCCGCCTGGCCGCGCCTCAAAAGCCTGTTTGTGGTGCGGCCCAAGACTGATCTGCGCTGCATTTGCGACCTCACCGACCTGGAATATCTCGGTCTGAGCGGCTTCACGCTTCCCAATCTGTCCCTGCTCTTGCCGCTCCTCAAATTGCGCAAACTGGATCTGTTCCTCGGCGGCACCAGGAACCTTGCCGCGCTCGCGCAGCTTCCCGAGTTGGAAGAGCTGAGGCTGATGCGGATCACCAAGCTGTCCGACCTTGGCATCCTCTCCGATTTGGTTGGTTTGAAGACGTTGCACCTCGATTGGATGCGCAATGTCACTGCATTGCCGCGTCTGCCGATGCTGGAAGATGTCACGCTCGACACGATGAAAGGCTTGACCGACTTGTCGCCGCTCGCCGCGGTTCCAACGCTGTGCCGACTCGCCATCGGCGAGATGCGCCACCTCACCGCGGACAGTTTTCGCTGCTTCATCGGGCACCCCGCCCTCCAGGAATTGCGGATCGAGACGGGCAGGCGCCGGGTGAACGCGCAGGTCAGGGAGATGCTTCCACTCGTCGTGCGCAAGTTCGAAAATCAGGCGTAGAGCGTGATCGTTTCAGATTGAACCACCTTACCGTCACCCCCGCTTGCGCGGGAATGACGATTCAATCGGAACCGACAACGCTGTAGTCGCCGTTGAGGAAACGCGAGAACGTGGACGGCTCACTCCTCCGGCCTCTCGAAGGGCGGCCAGTGGCCACAATTATGAAGGAGCACAAGCGAACCGGAAGAACCGGCCCGCACCGGGCGCACGAAGCGTTATGCCGGGATCCGCACCTTCATCTCGGTAATGCCGTGGATCAGATTGGAGTAGGCGCGCTTTGGCGGCTCCATCACGTCGATCGGCGGGAAGCGCTTCAGGATCTCCTCCCACAGGATCGTCAGCTGCATTTCCGCCAGCCGGTTGCCGACGCAGCGATGAATCCCGAACCCGAACGACAAATGCTGGCGGGGCCGCGGGCGGTCGATGATGAACCGGTCCGGGTCCTCGATCTCGTCGGGATCGCGGTTGCCCGAGATGTACCACATCGCGACCTTTTCGCCCTTCTTGATGCGTTTCCCGTTCAGCTCGGCATCGCAAAGCGCGGTGCGGCGCATATGCACGACAGGCGATTGATAGCGGACGATCTCCGGCACCATTTTCGGGATCAGGTCGGGATTGGCGCGCAGCTTTGCGTATTCTTGCGGAAACTGGTTCAAAAACCACAGCCCGCCGCTGATCGAGTTGCGCGTCGTGTCGTTGCCGCCGACGATGAGGAGCAGGAGATTGCCCATGAATTCCTGCGGCCGCGACGGCAGGTCGCGCGTCGCTTCCCCGTGCGCCAGCATTGAGATGAGATCGAATTTCGGCGGCTGGTTCTGCCGTATTTTCCACACTTCGTTGAAGTAGCTGAGCATTTCCTGGAGGACCACGTCGCGCTTTTCCTCCGAGTCGATCTCGGTCCCGGCGCGCGTGTTGACGGTGGCGACGTTGGACCAGCGGGTCAGGGTCCGCCGTTCCTCGAACGGAAAGTCGAACAGCGTCGACAGCATCTGCGTCGTCAATTCGATCGACACGCGATCGACCCAGTCGAACACTTCGCCCCGCGGCAGGTCTTCCAGGATGCGGATCGCCCGCTCGCGGATCGTCGATGACATGTTCGCCAGGTTCGGCGGCGCGACGATCGGCGAGACGATCTTGCGCTGCTCGTCGTGCCGCGGGGGGTCCATCGCGATGAAGCTTTCCTTGCGAAACTGGAGGGGCACGTCTTTCAGCGTGATGCCCCCAAGCGCGGCGTCGGAAGAGTAGATCTGTTGTGAGGTATCGACGGTCATGATGTCCCGGTAGCGGGTCACCGACCAGTAGGGACCGTAGAGCGGGCTGTCGACGAAGTGCACCGGATCCTCGCGCCGCAGCCGAGCGAAGAAGCCGTGCCAAGTGTCCTCTGAATAGAAATACGGGTTGCTGACGTCGATCTCGCCGAGCGGCACGGATAAGGGATCGCGATGCGCCTCGGCTTTGAAGTCGATGGCGGCCACGGGGGCGACGAGGTCGTTCATGGGGTATGTTCCTGTCCAAACGTTAGCCGAGGATACCCCTTAGCCTCCCGACTTGCCAGTGACGGTTGACCGCCCCGCTCAGTATCCCCGCAGGAACGCGAGGACCTGGGCGGCCCACTCGGCCGGCTTCTCGAAGGGCGGCCAGTGGCCGCAATTATTGAGGAGGACGAGGCGCGAGTCGGCGATGTGGTTCAAAATCGCGATCGAAACCTCGAAAGCCACCATCCGGTCGTAGCGGCCGTGGATGAGGAGGACCGGCGCCTTTATGCCGGGGAGGTCGGGGGTGTAGTCGTGCGGTAGGCTCACCGATTGCCGGCGCGCATCGAGAAACTCGGGCGACCAGGTGTGCGCGCGGTGGATGTAGTCGACCAATTCGTCGGTGACCAGGCTCTCGTCGTCTATGTGGACGCGCAGGTAGCGCCTGATGTTCTCAACGCTCGGGTCGGCGATCGCTTGGCTAGTGGCGCGGCTGCCCTCCGAAGGGCGATTGGCCATCAGGTAGCGGTCGCCGCCGGTGCCGATATGCGAGCCGCCCATGACGAACTTGCGGACGCGCTCGGGGTAGGAGATCGCCGCCACCATCCCCGACTGCCCGCCCTGCGAATTGCCGACCCAGTGCGCGCGCGCGATCCCGAGCGCGTCGAGGAGCGCAACTCCGGTGCGCGCCTGGACCGCATGCACCCCCTCGCGGTAGACGATCGGGCCCGTCTTCGAAAAGTTCGGCATGTCCATCAGGATGCAGCGGAAGTGTCGCGCCAGCCGGCCGACCACCTTGTGAAAGGTGATCCACGCGGTGGTGCCGGGGCCGTACGAGTGAAGGAACAGCACCGGCTCCCCCTCGCCTACATCGTGGTAGTGCACATTCATCCCACTGGCCGCGATGGTCTTGCTGGTCCCCGCCTCGGTGAGGCCATTCGACGCGATGAACGGCATGTCTTCCTCCGTTTACCCGGCAGGGTCTGCCGCGCCGCCGGGCATTGTAGACGAAGCGGCAGGGGATGGGCGCTACCGCCGCAAGCCAATTTGCTGCCGCCGTTTCGCTGATGCGTACAGGTTGGGCGAGGCATGTTGCTCTAGCCACCAAAAAGCGAGACGATCACCCTCAGCGACCTGAGAAGCGAGGAATCTCGGCCACAGTGGTGGTCTCGAAACGACAGGGGGAGGAAATGGACAAAGCATCAGCGGGCGCAGCCATCGACCGGCGTTTCGTTCTGAAGGCGGGTGCGGCGCTCGCCGCGTCAGGGCCGGCGATCCTCGGCACCGGAGCGGCCGCAGCGCAGCCCCGAGCCAAAAGCGGAGCGGCCCTTGTCGCCTATGTCGGCTCCTTCACGACGCCGGACCGCAAAGGCCATGGCGGCGGCATCAGCGTCTACCGGGTAAACCCCGCATCGGGCGTCTGGGCGCGTGAACAGCTCCTCGATGTCGTCAACCCGTCGTTCCTCGCGCTCGACCGCGCGCAGCGCTTTCTCTATTCGGTCCATGCCAACCTCGACGAAGTCAGCGCCTATGCGATCGACAAGCAAACCGGGCACATCACGGCGCTCAATCGGCAAAACTGCGGCGGCAAGAACGCGGTGCATCTGTCGATCGACCCGACTGGCCGCTATATCGTCACCGCCAATTACAACGCCGGCTCGGTCGGCGTCGTGCCGATCGAGAAGGACGGGACCCTGGGGCCGCGCGCCGATCTGGTGACGTTGCAAGGCGAACCGGGCCCGGATCGCGTCCGACAGGCGGGTTCGCATCCGCACAACGCGGTCTTCGATCCGAGCGGCCGGTTCGTCGCCATACCCGACCTGGGGCTCGACCGGATCTTCGTGTTTCGCCTCGACGCGGCAAGCGGGAAACTGACGCCGAACGATCCGCCCTCCGTTGCCACGCGCAAACGCGCCGGCCCGCGGCACATCGCCTTTCATCCGAAAGCGCCGTTCGCGTATGTGGTCAATGAGCTGGCCTCGACTGTCGTCACCTACCGGTTCGATCCGCAGCGCGGCAGCTTGCAGCCGATCCAGATCCTGCCGGCCACGCCGTCGAGCTACACGGGCGAGCTCAGCAGCGCCGAGATCGTCGTCGCGCCCAATGGCCGCATCGTCTACGCGTCGAACCGGTGCAACAACAGCATCGCGAGCTTTGCCGTCGATCAACGCGCCGGAACGCTGACGCCGGTGGGCTGGGCTCCGACCCATGGGAACTCGCCTCGCTTTTTTGGCTTCGATCCGGCGGCCAAATTCCTCTACGCGGCCAACGCCGACGAGGGCTTCGGACCACCCGAAGAGAAAAACACCGACACGATCGTGCAATTCAGTGTAGCGGCAAACGGAGCGCTGACGCCGACCGGTCAGGTGATCAAGACCAACAGCCCCTGCACGATCGTCTTCGCCGCCGGATAGGCAGCAACCTCGTATCGGCTGGTGATCGGCGCGGCGGCGTCACCGCCGGCGCGAGCGGCGGGCGCCACGCCGGCCCGATTGCGGCGATGGCGGAATCGGGGTCATAGTGTGTCGTCTTTCGAGGGGAGGATCGCCGATGTCCGATACACCGCAATTGCGCCCGCTGGGAGAGGCGCTCGGCACCGAGGCGCTCGGGATCGATCCGTCCCGGCTCGACGATGCGACCTTCGCCTGGATCGAACAGGCCTTCGCGGCGCATCCGGTCTTGGTGTTCCGCGGCCAGCAGCTCGGCGCCGCCGACCTCGCCGCGTTCGGCCGGCGCTTTGGCGCGCCCTTGAAGCACTCGCTGGTCAGCTACCGCCATCCCGACCATCCCGAGGTGTCGTGGCTGCGCAATGTCGACGAAGAGGGCGCGATCGACTGGTACGGGGTCAAGCGCGCCACCGACTGGCACACCGATTCGACTTACGAAGAGGAATTACCGCTGCTGGCAATGCTGCACGCGCTCGAAGTGCCGCAGACCAAGGGCGGGACGATGTTCGCCGATATGTGCGCCGCCTACGACGCGCTGCCGGACGCGATGAAACAGCGCCTCGCCACCCTGGTCGGGCTGCACGGCCGCACCGACGGCCCCGCCGGCACCAAACTCTACACCCTCGAAGAAGGCGAGCGGATGACCGACAAGAAATACGAGGAGCAGGCGCGCCCCGCCGTCATCCCGCACCCGGTGACCGGGCGCCCGATTCTCTTCGTCAACCCGATGCACGTGCACGGCTTTGTCGGCATGGAGCGCAACGAAGCGTGGGAGCTGATCGAGGAATTAGCCGCGCATTCGACCCAGGACCGCTTTGTCTATTACCACTCCTGGCGGGTCGGTGATCTCCTGATCTGGGACGAGCGGGCGACGATGCATCGCGGCGCCGGCGACTACCACCCCGAAGAACGCCGGGTCATGCTGCGCACGATCATCTATCCGAATTGAATGAGGGTTTGTCGATAAAGAGCACGGCCGTCCCGGCTGCGATCCAAATCGGGTGCTAGGCCCCGGCGAGAGCGGCGATCTCGCTAGGGCCGTAGCCCAATTCGCCGAGCACCGCCTCTGTATGCTCGCCGAGCGTCGCGACGAACGGTTTGGCGGCGGCGCTGGCGGCCGAGAAGCGGAAGGGCGGGTTGAGCACGCGGAAGCTGCCGCCCTGGTCATGTACCTCGACAAGCGATTGGCGGTGCGCGAGCTGCGGGTCCTCCATCGCCTCCTTGACGGTGCGATAGGGCGAGCCGGGCACCCCGTTCGCATCGAAAATCGCCTGTACTTCCGCGCTCGTCCGCTTGGTCGACCAGGTTTCGAGCTCCTCGATCAACTGGCCCCAATTGGCTCGCCGGTCGGGGTATTTGGCGAAACGGGGGTCACTGATCCAGTCGGGCCGCCCGGCGGCGGCTGCCAGATTCTGGAAGGTGCGCTCGCTGGCGATCGACAGGTTGATATAGCCGTCCTTGGTCGCGATCGGCCCGAACACCGGGCGGCCCGGAACGTAGGAGGCGGGAAACTGCGCCAGCTGGATTTCGCTCAAGGTGAGGCTCAGCATGCTTTCGAGCATCGAGACGTCGATCAGCTGACCCTCGCCGGTGGCCTGGCGCTGGTAGAGCGCGGTCATGATCGCGCCGAACGCATAGGTGCCGGTCAACACGTCGGCGATGTAGATGCCGCAATAATCGGGCCGGCGCCCGCCGCCCTGATAGGCGAGATGCGCCAGGTCATAGCCCGATGCGGCATGGATCACCGGCGCATAGGCCGGCAGCCCCGCCGACGGGCCGCTCTGGCCATAGCCCGAGATCGCGCAATAGACGAGGTCCGGCTTCACCGCCTGGAGCACCGGATAGTCGAGCCCGAAGCGCTGCATGACGCCGGGCCGGAAATTCTCGACCAGCACATCGGCGCTGGCGACGAGGCGGCGGGCGGCGGCGACCGCCTCGGGCCGCTTCAGGTCGAGAACGACGCTCTTCTTGCCGGTGTTGAGCTGGCCGAACGAGGTGCTGGCGCCGTCGCGCAATGGCGGCCGGGCGCGCATCATGTCGCCCTCGGGTGCTTCCACCTTGATCACCTCGGCCCCGATGTCAGCGAGGAGGCGCGTGCAATGCGGCCCGGCGATCGTCGTCGTGAAATCCACGACGCGCAGGCCCTCGAAGGCGCTCGTCATGTCAGCTCTCCCGCTACGCTCCGCCACCTCAATGCGCCAGGATCTGGCTGAGGAACAGCCGGGTGCGCTCGCTTTTCGGGCTGGCGAAAAACTCCTTCGGGGACCCGCGCTCGACGATCTCGCCGCGGTCCATGAAGACCATCGTGTCGGCGACGGTGCGGGCGAAACCCATCTCGTGGGTCACGCACACCATCGTCATCCCCTCTTGCGCCAGCTCGATCATCACGTCGAGCACTTCCTTGATCATCTCGGGGTCGAGCGCGGAAGTCGGCTCGTCGAACAGCATGATCGCGGGCTTCATGCACAACGAGCGCGCGATCGCGACGCGCTGCTGCTGGCCGCCCGAGAGCTGGCCCGGGTATTTGTCGGCCTGCTCGGGGATCTTCACCCGTTCGAGATAGGTGCGCGCGGTCTCCTCGGCCTCCTTCTTAGGCAATTTGCGCACCCAGATCGGCGCCAGCGTCAGGTTTTGCAGCACCGTCAGATGCGGGAACAGGTTGAACTGCTGGAACACCATGCCGACCTCGCGGCGGGTCGCCTCAATATTCTTCACATCGGCGTTGAGTTCGATCCCGGCGACTATGATCTGGCCCTCTTGATGCTCTTCGAGGCGGTTGATGCAGCGGATCATAGTCGATTTGCCCGAGCCCGAGGGGCCGCAGACGACGACGCGCTCGCCTTTCCTCACCTCGAGGCTGATGTCGGCGAGCGCATGGAACTGGCCGTACCATTTGTGGACATTGCGCATCACGATCATCGGCGCGCCGCTGTCCGGCGCTTCCTTCTCGGCCATCACCGGGGCTCCGCCAGGGTTACTCCGCACCTCGGATTTCGGCGATACGGCGCTCGACCTCGCGCCGCAAATCTTGCGAGCCGGGGCCGGCCCGAGCGATGGCGCGCGACAAGGACGGGATCACCCGCGAATAGTGCACACCGAAATTGCCGCGAACGTTGGTGATCGTCGCGCCCTGGGCGCCAATCCCCGGAACCAGCAGCAGCGAATTCGGCAGGCGGGCGGCGATGTCGGCGGCCTCGCGCCCCAGGGTCGCCCCGACGACCGCGCCGATCAGCCCGAGTTCGCCCGTCCCGTCGGCCGCGTTTTGGGCCGCGATCTGGTCGGCCAGGTCCTCGGCTACGGTCCGTCCGTCAGGCATCCTCGCCTGCTGCGACCGAGTGCCTTCGGGGTTGGACGACCGCACGACGACAAATACGCCGGCGGCCTCGCGGCGCGCCTGTTCGATGATCGGTGCCAACGAGCCAAAACCGAGATAGGCGCTCAGCGTCATGGCATCGCCGCCAAAGGGGCTGTGCGGTCCCAAGAACGCCTCGCCATATGCCGCCGCCGTCGAATCTATGTCGCCGCGCTTCGCATCGATGATGACGAGCGTCCCATGGCCGTGCGCTGTATCGACCGTGCGGCGCAGCACCTCCATCCCGGTCGGCCCGTGCCGCTCGAAAAAGGCGGCCTGCGGCTTGACGCAGGCGACGAGCGGCGCGCAGATCTCGACCATGCGCTCACAAAACGCCAGCAGCCCCTGTGCGTCATCGGCCAATCCCCAGCCTTTGAGGGTTTCAGCCGAGGGATCGATCCCGACGCACAGCGCCGAGCGCTCAGCGGCCAGCGCGACAAATCGCTTTTGGAAGGGGTCCGTCATCGTTCCTGTCGTATAACAGACTGCCGATTGAGGAGGATAGAGATGCCGAAGCAGCAGATCCGGTCCGACAAATTGCGCCAGCCCAGCGGGGTGTTTTCGCATGCGACGGCAATCGAGGCGAGAGGCAGGCTCGTCTTCATCTCGGGCATGACCGCGCGTCGCCTCGATGGGTCAATGGCCGGCGTGGGCGACATCGAGGCGCAGACTCGGCAGGTCTGCGAGAACCTCAAAGCCGCGGTCGAGGCGGCCGGCGGCACGATGGACGACATCTGCCGGGTCGACGTCTATATCCGCAACATGGAGCAGTTCCCCGGCATCCATAAGGTGCGGGCGGAATACTTCAAGGAGCCACTGCCCGCGTCGACCATGGTCGAGGTCAGCAAGTTCACCTCGCCCGACGCCCTCATCGAGATCAGCGCAATTGCGGTCATTCCGGGTTAACCTCGGCAAGGTGTAGGACAAGGACGAGCGCCATGGAAATGACCGGCGAACGCCGCATCCCCGCCCCGCGCCAACTGGTGTGGGAGCGGCTCAACGACCCCGAGACCCTGAAAGCGTGCATTCCCGGCTGCGAGACCATCGAGAAAATCTCGGATACCGAGTTCACCGCCAAGGTCGTCGCCCGGGTCGGGCCGGTGAAGGCTAGCTTCTCGGGCAAGGTCACGCTCAGCGACCTCGACCCGCCTTCCGGCTACACGATCACCGGCGAGGGCACCGGCGGGGTCGCCGGCTTCGCCAAGGGCGGCGCCAAGGTGACGCTGGAAGAAGAGGGCGGCGAGACGGTGCTGCGCTACGGCGCCCAGGGCCAGGTCGGCGGGAAATTGGCGCAGATCGGCTCGCGCCTCATCGACGCCACCGCGCGCAAGATGGCCGACGAGTTTTTCACCCGCTTTGTCGGCGTGATGAGCCCAGAGGGCGCGACGGGATCCTAGGGGCCACGACCCGGGAACAAGGCGGCTATCATCGCGCCTTGACCCGATGGCGGCGGCGCACGAAACTCCGCCCAGGCCGCGGCGCCAATCGGGTGGCCAGGATCGAAGTCAAGGGAGGTTTGCGATGCAGAAGACGGTGAGCCTCACCGTGAACGGGAAGCCGGCATCTGCGACGGTCGAGGGGCGCACGCTCCTGGTGCAGTTGCTGCGCGAGCATCTCGGCCTGACCGGGACCCATGTCGGCTGCGACACATCGCAGTGCGGCGCCTGCGTCGTTCATGTCGACGGCGAGGCGGTCAAATCCTGCACGCTCCTCGCGGTCCAGGCCGAGGGCCGCAATGTGGTGACAATTGAGGGCGTCGCCAATGGCGACACGCTGCACCCGATGCAGGAAGCCTTCCGCAACAACCACGCCCTGCAATGCGGCTTCTGTACGCCCGGCATGGTGATGAGCGCGCTCGATCTCGTAAAGAACAACCCGCGCCCAAGCGAGCGCGAGGTCCGCGAATACCTCGAGGGCAACCTCTGCCGCTGCACCGGTTACCACAACATCGTGCTGGCAATCGTCGAGGGTGCGGCGGTTATGCGGGGTGAGCCGCCACCGCCCAATCCCCACGGGGTGGCGGCGGAGTAAGGCCGGTGCCCGCGATCGGCACACCTGTCCGGCGGCGCGAGGACTACCGGTTCCTCACTGGACAGGGGACCTACACCGACGACATCAACCGGCCGGGTCAGCTCCACGCCTATATCCTCAGAAGCCCGCACGCCAATGCGCGGCTCGGCGCCATCGACACGAAGGAAGCGGCGTCGTCGCCCGGCGTCGTCGCCATCTTCACCGGCGCGGACATGGCGGCCGACGGCATCGGCGGCCTGCCCTGCGGCTGGCTGATCAATTCCAAGGACGGCTCGCCGATGAAGGAGCCGCCGCACCCGGTGCTGGCGGTCGAGCGGGTGCGCCATGTCGGCGACCCGGTCGCCGTCGTCATCGCCGAGAGCCTCGCTGAGGCGCGCGATGCCGCCGAGAAGATCACGGTCGCCTATGCGGTCGAGCCGGCGGTCGTCGATGTGGCCGCGGCAATAAAGCCCGGCGCGCCGCAGCTGTGGGGCGAGGCGCCCGGCAATGTCTGCTTCGACTGGCATCTGGGTGACGGTGCCGCGGTCGATGCCGCGTTCGCCAAGGCGGCCAGGATCGTCAAGCTCGACCTCGTCAACAATCGGCTCATTGCCAATGCGATGGAGCCGCGCGCGGCGATCGGTGAGTTCAACCGGGCCACCGGCGAACACACGCTCTACACGACCAGCCAGAACCCGCATGTGATCCGGTTGTTGATGGGCGCCTTCGTCCTCCACATCCCGGAAGCGCGGCTGCGTGTCGTCGCCCCCGATGTCGGCGGCGGCTTTGGCTCGAAGATCTATCATTACGCCGAGGAGGCGATCGTAACCTGGGCGGCGCCCAAGGTGCGGCGCCCGGTCAAATGGACCGCCGAGCGCTCGGAAAGCTTCATGTCGGACGCGCACGGCCGCGACCACGTCTCCCATGTCGAGCTGGCGCTCGATGCCAACGCCAAATTCCTCGCGCTCAAAGTGTCGACCTTGGCCAATATGGGCGCTTATCTCTCGACCTTCGCGACCTGCATCCCGACTTATCTCTATGGGACGCTTCTCGCCGGCACCTATACGACGCCGGCGATCTATGTCGAAACGAAAGCCGTCTTCACCAATACCGTGCCGGTGGACGCCTATCGCGGCGCCGGGCGGCCCGAGGCGACCTTCCTCGTCGAACGCATCGTAGACCTCGCCGCCGACGAATTGGGTCTCGACCCGGCCGAATTGCGCCGCCGCAACTTCATCGCGGCCGATGCCTTTCCGTACCAGACCCCGGTGGCGCTGCAATACGACAGCGGCGATTACCAGACCACTTTGCAGATGGCGTCGGAAGCGGCCGGCTATGCCGGTTTCGAGGCGCGCCGCCGTGAAGCCGCCGCACGCGGGAAACTGCGCGGCATCGGCATCGCCACCTATATCGAGGCGTGCGGCATCGCCCCCTCGGCGGTCGCCGGCTCGTTGGGAGCCCGCGCCGGCCTCTTCGAATCGGCGGCGGTGCGGGTCCATCCGACCGGCAGCGTCACCATCCTTACCGGCTCGCACAGCCACGGCCAGGGGCACGAGACGACGTTCGCCCAGCTGGTCTCGGACGGGCTCGGCATCCCGATCGAGTCTATCGAGATCGTCCACGGCGACACCGCCAAGATCCCCTACGGCATGGGGACCTACGGCTCGCGCTCGCTGGCGGTCGGAGGCACCGCGATCGTCAAGGCGATGGATAAGATCGTCGCCAAGGGGAGGAAGATCGCCGCCCACCTTTTGGAGGCATCCGAGGCCGATGTCGAGTTCAAGGACGGTGCCTTTACCGTCGCCGGCACCGACCGCTCGAAGACATTGGGCGAGGTCGCGCTAACCGCCTATGTGCCGCACAATTTCCCGCATGACGAACTGGAGCCCGGGCTCGACGAGACCGCGTTCTACGACCCGAAGAACTTCACATTTCCATCCGGCGCGCATATCGCCGAAGTCGAGATCGACCCCGACACCGGCCAGCTGACCGTCGTCAGCTTCACGGCATCGGACGATTTCGGCCGGATTATCAACCCGATGATCGTGTCCGGGCAGGTCCATGGCGGCCTCGCGCAAGGGATCGGCCAGGCATTGCTCGAAGGCTGCGTCTATGACAAGGCGACCGGGCAGCTCCTGACCGGCTCCTACAACGACTACGCGATGCCGCGCGCCGACGACCTGCCCAATTTCGCGCTGTCGACCCATGTGACGCTGTGCACGCATAACCCGCTCGGGGTCAAAGGCTGCGGCGAAGCCGGCGCGATCGGCGCGCCGGCAGCGATCGCCAACGCCATCGTCGACGCGCTGAAGGGGTTGGGAGTGCGCCACGTCGAGATGCCGGCGACCCCGGAAAAGCTGTGGCGGCTGATCCATCAGCACCAGCCACGCGCGGCCGCGGAATAGGCTCGATTCGAAATGAAGCCGCTATCGCCAGTCAATCATCGTCACCCCCGCGGAAGCGTGGGTCTAGGGGCGGCCGTCGTGGCGTTTGCCCTGGATTCCCGCTTGCGCGGGAATGACGGGTAACGGGAGAGGCCCGATGTACGAATTCGATTACAGCCGCGCGACCAGCCTCGACGATGCCGCTCGCGCTCTCGGCGACGCTGACGCCAAGCTGGTTGCCGGGGGCATGACGCTGATCCCGACATTGAAGATGCGTCTTGCCAAGCCCTCGCAGCTCGTTGACCTTGGCGCGATTCCCTCATTGAAGGGCATCAGCGAAGACGGCGACGCCCTGGTGATCGGCGCGATGACCCGCCATGCTGAGGTCAGCCGCTCGGCCGTGGTCAAGCGTGCGATACCGGCGCTGGCGGCGCTCGCCGGGATGATCGGCGATCCTGCGGTCAGGAACCGCGGCACGATCGGCGGCTCGATCGCCAACAACGACCCGGCGGCCGACTATCCTGCGGCGGTCGTCGCGCTCAACGCCGTCGTGCGCACCAACAAGCGCGAGATCGCCGCCGACAATTTCTTCACCGGCCTCTTCGAGACCGCGCTCGGCGAGGGCGAGATCGTCACCGGGGTGCGCTTTCCGAAGGTGGCACAGGCGAACTACCAGAAATTCAAGAACCCGGCCTCGCGCTATGCGATCGTCGGCGTCTTCGTCGCCAAGACCCCCGCCGGGGTCCGGGTCGCGGTGACCGGCGCCGGGGCTTGCGTCTTCCGCGTCCCCGCGATGGAAACCGCGCTCGCCAGCTCGTTCACCGCGGACGCGATCAAGGACATCGCGATCCCCGATACCGACCTCAACTCCGACATCCACGCCAGCGCCGAATACCGCGCCCACCTCGTAAACGTCATGGCTCGCCGCGCCGTCGCCGCCTGTGGGTAGGCCGAGCGGACGAAGGCGATAGACCCTTTCCGGCAGCGCGAGCGGGGGTCAAGGGAATCCCTGAGGTGAAGCCGCGGGGTGGCGCGGCTGCGGCGGAGCGATTAGATATCTCGGACCTGGAGAACGCGCGACCGGGCCTGCCGGGCCGTCGTTGTTTGCTCCCCCTCTCCCCCCGGAGAGGGATTTTGCTGCGATCGGGATCTGAATTGAATGCGCACCTCGCCATGACCGACCTGCCCGCCTCCGTCGGGGATACCCTCGATCTGCTCGGCAGCGCCGATTACGTCGCCGACCGTTCTCTGGCGACGGCAGTACACCTCGCGCTCCATCTGAAGCGCCCGCTGTTTCTCGAGGGCGAGGCCGGGGTCGGCAAGACCGAGATCGCCAAGGTGCTGGCGAGCGCGTTGAAGCGCCGCCTCATCCGCCTGCAATGCTATGAGGGGCTCGATGTCGCCTCGGCGGTCTACGAATGGGATTACGCCCGCCAGATGATCGAGATCCGCCTCGCCGAAGCGGGCGAAGAAGACCGCAGCGAGATCGAGAACACGATCTTTTCCGATCGCTTCCTGATCAAGCGGCCGCTCTTGCAGGCGCTGGAGCCGGAGATCGATGGCCCGCCGGTCTTGCTCATCGACGAGCTCGACCGCACCGACGAGCCATTCGAGGCCTATCTCCTCGAGCTCCTCTCCGATTTCCAGGTGACGATCCCCGAGATCGGCACGATCCGCGCTGAGCACCCGCCGATCGTCGTCATCACCTCGAACCGCACCCGCGAGATCCACGACGCCTTGAAGCGCCGCTGCTTCTACTATTGGGTCGATTACCCGAGTGCCGAGCGCGAACTCGAAATTTTGCACCGCAAGGCGCCGCGGGCGAGCGCTTCCTTGTCGCGCGAGGTCGTCGAATTCGTCCAGAAACTGCGCAAGATGGATCTCTTCAAATTGCCCGGCATCGCCGAATCGATCGATTGGGCGGAAGCCCTGATGCAATTGGACGCGCTCGAACTCACCCCCGAGGCGATCAACGACACCCTCGGTGTCCTCCTCAAATACCAGGACGACATCGCCCGCATCCAGGGGAGCGAAGCCGCCCGGATCCTCGAGCAGGTCAAGGCCGAGATCGCCGCCGCGCCGCGCGAGGCGTAATTGGCGGGGGGTTGAGCGTTGTCGATCGCAACCTCTTCTTCACCCCCCTCCGATGGGCGCCTCCTCGCCAATCTGATGCATTTCGCCCGGACGCTCAGGGCGGCGGGGCTGCCGGTCGGGCCCGGCAAGGTGCTCGACGCAGTCGCCGCGGTCGAGGCGGTCGGCATCACCGACCGGCGCGACTTCTACTGGACATTGCATGCCGTCCTCGTCAACCGGGCCGATCAGCGGGTGCTGTTCGACCAGGCCTTCCACGTCTTCTGGCGCAATCCCGAGCTTTTGAAAAAGATGCTCGCCCTCGTCCTCCCCCAGCTCAACATCGAGATGCCGCAGGACGAGGGCACTGAGATGCTGCGCCGCCTCGCCGAGGCGCTGCACCCCAACCAGGAGGCGAAGGAGAGCGGCGAGACCGAACTCGAAATCGATGCGGCGATGACCTTTTCAGATCGCGAGCAGCTGCATGCGATGGATTTCGACAAGATGTCACTGGATGAGCTGGCCCGCGCCAAGGCCGCGATCGCGCGGATGCGCCTGCCGATCATGGACGTGCCGACGCGGCGCTTTGCGAAGGACCCGCGCGGCGCCCGCGCCGATATGCGCGCGACGTTGCGCGCCGCATTGCGCTCGGGCGGACTCATCGAACTGAAGCGCAAGAGCCGCCGCCGCCGCCCGCCGCCGCTCGTTGTCCTGTGCGACATTTCCGGCTCGATGAGCCGCTACAGCCGCGTCTTCCTCCATTTCATGCACTCGATCACCAATGACCGCGACCGCGTCTTCACCTTTGTTTTCGGCACAAGGCTGACCAACATCACCCGCTATCTGCGCCATCGCGATGTCGACCTTGCGCTCGACCGCGTCGCCGAGGCGGTCATCGACTGGTCCGGCGGCACCCGGATCGGCCATTCGGTCGCCGAGTTCAATCAGCTGTGGTCGCGCCGCGTCTTGGGCCAGGGGGCGGTCGTGCTGCTCATTACCGACGGGCTCGACCGCGACGCCGGCACCGGGCTCGCCCATGAGATGGACCGGCTGCACCGCTCCTGCCGCCGCTTGATTTGGCTCAATCCGCTGTTGCGCTACGAGGGGTTCGAACCAAGATCTCTGGGGATGAAGGCGATGCTGCCCTATGTCGACGAGTTCCGCCCGGTGCATAATCTCGAAAGCCTGGAAACCCTGGTCGACGTGATCAACGCGGCAGCCCAGCGGCAGAGCGCGGCGGCGATGGCGAACGAACGATATGGATTGAGGGAAGAATGAGCGATACGGCGGAAATCCTCGAACAGGCGGCGCGCTGGCGCGCAGCGGGCCAGGGCGTCGCCTTGGCGACGGTGGTCAAGACCTGGGGTTCCTCTCCCCGGCCGGCCGGCGCCAAGCTCGCGGTCAGCGAAAAGGGCGCCTTTGTCGGCTCGGTGTCGGGCGGCTGCGTCGAAGGCGCGGTCGTCGGCGAGGCGCAGGAGGTCATTCGCGACGGGAAGCCCCGTCTCCTCGATTTCGGCATCACCGACGATCAGGCCTGGGAGGTTGGGCTGGCCTGCGGCGGCAAGATCGAGATCTTTGTCGAGCGCGTCGGATGAAGGGGAAATATCTCGATGCGGTGATCGCCGCCGGGCGCGAGGCGCGCTCGGTCGCACTCGCCACCGACATCAAGAGCGGCGCGCAATTACTGCTCGACCGCGAGCGGTTCGACGGCGATCTCGCACTCGACGACGCACAGCGCGCGGCGATGCGCGACGCCCTGCGCGCTGACCGCAATGTGACGCTCGAAACGCAAGGGGGCCGCGTCTTTGTCCAGGTGTTCAGCCCGGCGATGCGCTGTTTCGTCGTAGGTGCGGTGCATATCGCTCAGCCGCTGACCCAAATGCTGGCCTTGACCGGATATCGCGCTGTCGTCATCGATCCGCGCGGATCCTTTGCCACCGAGGCGCGCTTCCCCGGGGTCGAGCTGACCACCGATTGGCCCGACGAGGCGCTGGAGCGGCTGAAACCCGACCATCGCACGGCGGTCGTCACCCTGACCCACGACCCCAAGCTCGACGACCCGGCGCTCGCTGTCGCGCTCCGCTCGGACTGCTTCTACATCGGTGCGCTTGGCTCCAAGCGGACCCACGCGCGGCGCCTGGAGCGTCTCGCCCAACTCGGGTTTGGCGACGCCGATTTCGCCCGCATCCGCGGGCCCATTGGCCTGCCGATCGGCGCCGTCTCGCAGGCCGAAATCGCGATCTCGATCCTCGCCGAGATGACCCAGGTATTGCGCAAAGGTGACCAGCCGGCGAGAGCCGAAGCGGCATGAACATTTCCCGTCATTCCCGCGAAAGCGGGAATCCAGGGGCGAAGGTCCCGTCACTTGCCCTGGACCCCCGCTTTTGCGGGGGCGACGGTGAAGGGTATCCAAGCGCGGGGTCGGCATGAGGTTCGGCGAAGTTCCGCTCGCCGAAGCGGCGGGCGCGATCCTGGCGCACAGCCTCAGGCTTGGTTCCACGGTGTTGAAAAAAGGCCGGGTGTTGTCGCCCGACGATATCGCCCTGATCGCCGCTGCGGGCCTCGACCAGGTCGTGGCGGCCCGGCTCGATCCGGGCGACATTCGCGAGGACGCGGCGGCAACGCGGATCGCCGCCGCCGCCGCCGGGGATGGAATCTCGGTCGCGACCGCGTTCACCGGCCGGGCCAATCTGTTCGCCGAGGCGCGCGGCCTTCTCGTCTTCGACCGCGATCGGCTCGACCGGCTCAATTTAGTGGACGAGGCGGTGACCTTGGGGACGCTCCCGCCCTATACCCTGGTCGAGCCGCGCCAGATGGTCGCGACGGTCAAGATCATTCCGCTCGCCGTGCCGGGGTCGGCCGTCGAGGTGGCCGCCGCGTTTGCCGCGCAAGGCGAGCCGCTGTTGAGCGTCGCCGCGTTCGTGCCGCGCCGGGTCGCGCTGATCCAGACCCGGTTGCCCGGGTTCAAGGAAAGCATTCTCGATAAGACCAGCGAGGTGACCGCGCAGCGCCTCGCCGCGCTCGGCTGCACCCTCGCCTCCGAGGAACGCTGCGACCATAAAACAGCCGATCTCGCCCCACGCATAGCGACCGCCGCGGCCAGCGGCGCCGATATGGTCTTCGTGCACGGCGCTTCGGTGATCGTCGATCGGCGCGATGTGATCCCGCAGGCTGTCCTCGCCGCGGGCGGGGAGATCGACCATTTCGGCATGCCGGTCGATCCCGGCAACATGCTGCTCTTGTGCCATCTCGGCAAAACGCCGGTGCTGGGCCTCCCCGGCTGCGCCCGCTCGCCGAAGATGAACGGCTTCGACTGGGTGCTGGAGCGGCTGGTCGCCGGGGTGCCGGTCGGTCCCGCTGAGATCATGCGGATGGGCGCCGGCGGGTTACTCGCCGAGATCCCGTCGCGGCCCTTGCCGCGCGCCGAGGCAAGCCCGGCCCCCGCCGCTGAGCCGGAGCGCCCCACGGAC
>JBARKH010000032.1:0-4670 GCA_049801295.1 Allostellaceae bacterium
GTCTTGGTCCAGCCATCGGCCGGCCGCCGCAAGCGTATTCTGGTCGCCGATCTCGAAGCAACAATCATCGAGAACGAAATGCTCGACGAACTCGCCGATTTCATCGGGCAGCGGTCCCATGTCGCCGAGATCACCCGGCGGGCGATGAATGGCGAAATCGATTTTGCCGGTGCGCTCTCCGAGCGGGTTTCGCTCTTGAAAGGCCTGCCCGCTTCGGTGCTCGACGAGGCTGCCTCGCGCATGCGGGTGACACCGGGAGCGCGCGCGCTCATCGCGACCGTACGGGCGGCCGGGGTGCGAACCGCCCTGGTCTCCGGCGGGTTTACTGACTTCGCTGAGCGGGTCGCGGGCGACCTCGGTTTCGACCGGGTCGTCGCCAATCGCCTCGAGATCGCCGATGGGCGGATTGCCGGAACCGTCCGGGCGCCTATTGTCACCGGCGAGACGAAGCGCGACACGCTCTTGGCGTTGGCCGAGGATTGTGCCGTCTCACGGTCGGCGACGCTCGCTGTCGGCGACGGCGCCAACGACCTGCTGATGCTGGCGGCGGCCGGGCTCGGGGTTGCGTTCCACGCCAAACCGGCGGTCGCCGCCGCGGCGCGCTGGCGCGTCGACCATGGCGATCTGACCGCCCTCCTCTACGCGCAGGGCTATCGGGCCGGCGAAATCATTGGCGGGTGAATAGGGCCGCCGCACCCTCAACTCTGGTCGAGGCGCAGCGCGATAAAGCGCAGATCGCCCTGCCGCTCGATCAAGAGCAGGATCGATTTGCGGCCGGACCGCTTCGCGTCGTCGATCTTGCCGGTAACCTGGCCGGTGCTTTTGATCTCCTCCTGCGCCGCTTCCATGATGACGTCGCCGGGTTTGAGGCCCTTTTCGGCCGCCGAGCTGTTCTTCGTTACATCGACGACGACGACCCCCTTCTCGTCGGTCAACGAGAACTTTTCCTTCAGCTCGGGCGTGATGTTCGACAACGTGAGGCCAAGCGTCGTCACTGTGCTCGTGTCCGCCTTCGACGGCTTATCTTTGGCCGGTTCCTTCGCGGCCACCTGCTCGGTCTCGTCGAGCTTGGCGACCTTGACCTGCAGCGTCGTTTCCTTTCGCTTGCGCCAGACCGTCACCGGCACGGTTTTGCCGACCGTCGACTCCGCGACGAGCCGCGGCAGATGGCGCATGTCGGGAACTTTCTTGCCGTCGAAGCTGAGGATCACGTCGCCCGGCTCGATCCCGCCAAGCTGTGCCGGGCCTTTGTCGTTGACGCTGGCGACGAGCGCGCCGTACGGCTTGTCAAGCCCGAGGCTGTCGGCAATCTCGGCAGTGACCGCCTGGATGCGCACGCCGAGCCAGCCGCGGTGCACGGCATGATCGGGCTCTTGAATCAGTTCGGTGACGACCGCTTTGGCAAGGTTGGACGGGATGGCGAAACCGATGCCGATTGAGACCCCGGTCGGCGAATAGATCGCGGTGTTGATGCCGATAACCCCTCCATTCATGTCGAACATCGGCCCGCCCGAATTGCCCCGGTTGATCGAAGCGTCGGTCTGCAGGAAATCGTCGTAGGGTCCCGAGTTGATGTCGCGTTGCCGCGCCGACAAAATGCCGGCAGTAACGCTGCCGCCGAGGCCGAAGGGATTGCCGACCGCCAGCACCCAATCGCCGACCCGCGCCTTGTCGCTGTCACCCCAGGCGACGGCAGTCAGCTTCTTGTCGGTCTTTACCTTCAGGACGGCGACATCGGTCTTGGTGTCGCGGCCAACGAGCTCGGCCTTCAGATTGGTGTCGTCGTGCAGGATGACGGTGATCTCGTCGGCATCGGCGATGACGTGATTGTTGGTGACGATATAGCCGGAGGGATCGATCACGAAGCCCGAGCCGAGCGAGGTCGCCTTGCGCGGCTGCGGATCGGGATGATCGCTTTGCTTGCCGTTATGGTCAAAGAAATCCTTGAAGAATTCCTCGAATGGCGAGCCGGGCGGAAATTGCGGCCGCCCCGGGACGGTGCGCTCCTTTTGCTGCTCCGGTTTCAGGGTCTGCGTCGTCGAAATATTGACGACCGCCGGTACCAGCTTCTCGGCAAGATCGGCAAATCCATCCGGCGCCGGGCGCGCCTCCGATGAGAATCCGACAGGGACGGCGAGCACCCACAGGGCCGCCGCCGCAACGGCAGAGCGCCGAAATCGCGTTGTAAGCATCGACACCTTGTTCGACTCCTCGCAGCAAAGACCGATATCGCACGGGTAAGATCGACCCCAGGCCATAGCCGACATTTCTGACCGCGCTGTCCGCGCCGGCTGGGAGCAACCGCCGCCGGGGGGGGACCCGCGATCCGAGATTACGGGAGATGCGGCCGGCAAGCCAGATCCCTTCGCAGCCCCGCCCTATCAGCTTCGCAACAGCCAGACGATCACCACGCCGACAGCGGCGGCGAGCAACCCCGACGCGCGCAGTACCTGCGACGGCACTAACGTCGCGCGTTGAGCGAGGTGTTTCATTCCCTCCGGGAACAGCGCGTAAAGGATGCCCTCGATAACCAAAACGAGAGCCAACCCAGTGCATAGGTCGCGCATTACTCGCGGTGGAGGGCGCCGTGCCGCATCGCCGATCTGCTGGTTACGGTTGCCGCGCTCCGCCGGCCGGCGCGGCCGGAGGGGCCACCGATGTCCGGCCCGGCGCAGGGGTCGTGCCGGCCGTCGCCGGCGCCCCGGTCGACCCCTGCCAACCGTCGAAGAAGCGGAAGAAATTACCTTCTGGCGCCAGCACGAAGGAGGTATCGCGCCCATTGAGGGCGTCGCGATAGGCCTGCAGCGAACGATAGAAGGCGAAGAACTCCTTGTCCTGGCCGAACGCGTCGGCATAGATCTTCACCGCCTGCGCGTCGCCGTCGCCGCGCACCCGCTGGGCATCGCGTTGCGCCTCGGCGAGGATGACCGTGCGCTTGCGTTCGGCGGTGGCGCGCACCTTTTGCGCCGCCTCGGCGCCTTCGCCGCGATATTGCGCCGCCTGCTGCTGGCGTTCGGACTGCATGCGGGCATAGATCGCCTGGCTGTTCTCCTCGGGCAGATCGGCGCGGCGCAGGCGCACATCGACGACCTCGATGCCAAAGCCCTTGGCTTCGGCGGCCACTTCGTCGCGGATCTGGTGCATGATCGCGGCGCGCTTTTCCGACAGGACATCGTTGAGGGTGACGCTGCCGAGGACGCGGCGCAGGCTGCCCGTGACCAGCGCGCTCAAACGGGCGCGCACCCCGTCCTCGGTGCCCACCGTCTGGTAGAACAACAGCGGGTTGGTAATGCGGTAGCGGGTATAGGTGTCAGCCACGAGCCGTTTTTGGTCGGCGACGATTACCTCTTCGTGCGGCGGCTCGAAATCGAGGACCCGCTTGTCGTAATCGATCACGTTTTCGATGAACGGCCGCTTCATCTGCAGCCCGGGCGTGCGCACCACGCGGCGCACCTCGCCAAATTGCAAGACGAGCGCCTGCTCGGTTTGATCGACGATGAAAAATGAACTCGTCGCCAGAACTCCGACGACCAGGAGAAGAACAGCGATTACGGCGAGCAACCGGTGACTCATTACCGTCGTCCCGTCGAGGGTAGCGCGCTCTCACCGGCGGGCAATGGCGTTGGCGTCGGGGATGCGCCCGTCGCGGTGCCTGCCGCTGGCGCGGCGGTGGGCGGCCCCGAACTCAGCAGATTGGGCAGTGGCAAATACGGCAAAACACCGCTCTGTCCTTGGGCCGCCTTGTCGATGATGATCTTGTTGCTGTTCTTGAGGATCTCTTCCATCGTCTCCAGGTAGAGCCGTTGCAGCGTGACGTCCTTCGCCACGCTGTAGGCGCGATAGACCTCGAGGAAGCGGTCAGCGTCGCCCGTCGCGCGAGCGGTTATCTCGGCGCGATACGCCTCGGCGTCCTGGGCTGTCTGGGCGGCGACACCGCGCGCCCGCGGCAGGATGTCGTTGCTGTAGGCCTCGGCCTTGTTGCGCAGCTGCTCCTTATCGGCGAGCGCACGCTGCACGTCGCGGAAGGATTCGATGACCGGGGCCGGCGGATCGACCTTGGCCAGCTGCACCTGAGTGACCTCGATCCCGGCACCATAGGAATCGAGGATCTTCTGCAGCAGGGACTGAGTATCCGTTTCGATCTTGCCGCGGCCTTCGGCCAGCGCCTGGGCAATCGGGGTCTCGCCGACGATCTCGCGCATCGCGCTCTCGGCCGCCGATTTCACCGTGCCTTCGGGGTTGCGGATATTGAACAGGTAGGATTGGGCGTCCTTGATGAGCCAAAACACCGTGAAGTTGATGTCAACGATGTTTTCATCGCCCGTCAGCATCAGCGACTCTTGCGGCAAATCGCGGCTGGTGCCGGCGCGCGTCGCCTCGCCGGCGGAGCGGAACCCGATCTCGGTGCGGTTGATGCGGGTGACGCTCGGCTTCAACACGCTCTCGATCGGCGCCGGCAGGTGGTAGTTGAGGCCGGGCTGGGTGGTGCGGTTATAGGCGCCGAAGCGCAGCACGACGCCGGCCTCGTCGGGTAGGACCCGATAAAAGCCGCTCGCAAGCCATAACACCACGATGCCGATGACGACGATCGCGACGCCGGCGCCGGTGCCGAACCCGAACCCGCCGGGCAACAGGCGTCGGAAGCTGTCCTGGCCGCGGCGCAGGAGTTC
>JBARKH010000033.1:0-2459 GCA_049801295.1 Allostellaceae bacterium
GAGCTCGTTGCGCGGGCGCTCCGCGACGACACCCCGACCGTCGGCAAATTCATGGGCCTGAAGACGAGTAAGGCGGTCGTCATCGGCTTGATCACCGAGGTCACTGAGCAACCCCTCGCCCCGGCGACCGGCAGTCAGACATTCCGCAAAGTGGCCAGCCTCGACCTGATTGGCGAGTTTTACTCAAGCGACGACGGTGCGTTGCGCTTCCAGCGAGGTTTCTCGGAGTATCCGAATATCGGCGACGCCGCCCTGATGCTCACCGAGAACATGCTGCGGCTCGTCTATGGCAGGGCCGATGCTGATCGCGCGCATATCGGCAATCTGCAGCAGAACCCGAACATCGGGGTGCACATCGACATCGATCATCTGGTGAGCCGGCATTTCGCCATCCTCGGCACGACCGGCGTCGGCAAGTCGAGCGGTGTCGCCATCATCCTGCAGAAGATCATCGAAACACGACCGCACTTGCGCATCTTTTTGGTCGATCCGCACAACGAGTATGGCCGTTGTTTCGGCAGCAAGGCGCATACGCTGACGCCGCAAAATCTGCGTTTGCCGTTTTGGTTGTTCAATTTCGAGGAGATCGTCGACGTCTTCTTTGGCGGCCGGCCAGGTGTCGACGAGGAAGTCAAAATTCTTTCGGAGGCCATTCCGCTGGCAAAAGTGGCCTATCAGCAGCTTCGCGCCGGCGAGGATCGTCAGATCATCAAGAAACGTGATCATCGCGGCGCCGGCTTTACCGCCGACACGCCTGTGCCCTATCGAATCGAGGATCTTATAAGCCTGCTCGACGAGCGCATGGGAAAGCTCGAGAACCGTTCCTCGCGGATGGTCTATCACAAGCTCATCTCGAGGATTCAGACCTATCGGAATCATCCCCGCTACGCCTTCATGTTCGAGAACGCCAATGTCGGCGGCGATACCATGGCCGACGTGCTCGGCGAGTTGTTCAGGTTGCCCTCCGAAGGCAAGCCGATGACCATCATGGGTCTCGCCGGATTCCCGGCCGAGGTCATCGACTCGGTGGTGTCGGTGGTCTGCCGCATGGCCTTCGACTTCGGCCTCTGGAGTGACGGCGTTTCCCCGCTGTTGTTTGTCTGCGAGGAGGCCCACCGCTACGCATCCGCCGACCGCAATATCGGCTTCGGCCCCACCCGTCGCGCGCTCTCGCGCATCGCCAAGGAAGGCCGCAAATACGGGGTATACCTCGGCTTGGTCACGCAGCGGCCAGCCGAAATCGACCCGACGATCCTGTCCCAGTGCTCGACGCTGTTTGTGATGCGGTTGTCAAACGAGTGCGACCAAGCATTCGTCCGCTCCGCAGTGTCGGATGCCGCGGCCAACCTGATTTCATTTATTCCCTCTCTTGGCGCCCGGGAGGTGTTCACCTTCGGCGTTGCCGTGGCGCTGCCCACGTGCATGCGTTTCAAGGAATTGGCCGCCGAGCTCCGGCCGAATAGCGGAGCGTCCGGAATCACCCGCCCAGGCTCTGGTAACAATATCAGCCGCGATCTGATCACCTCGGTCATCGGCCGCTGGCGCAGCGCGACCATGACCTACCGCACCAGCGACGACGGCGACTCTGGCTCACCGCTTGATGCGGTAACGAGACAGCCGGCCGGTCAGCCGCTGCCCCAGGCATCGCCGATTCAAACGTCGGCGCGCGCCGAGTCGCTGCGCTCAAGCATCTTAAAGAAGCCGCTCGACGCGAGCGCACTGGGCGGAGCACCGGCTGCCGCAGCGGGCTATCCGCCGACTCCCAAGTAATCACGTCGTTTGACCCGTAGCCGGATCGGCGCCGCTGCTAAAGCTCCGCAGTTCTGCTGCGTCGACGGTCGCTAATGGGGCCGAAGGACCCGGCCGGCGACGGCATCGAGTTTCTTCAGCAGCTCCGGATCGCGCGCCTCTGGAGCGGTGATCAAGGCGTTGTCGAGCGCGCGATCCGAGCCGATCGGGCACGGCTCGTGCTCGCGCGGGAAATCGCGGGCAAGCCGCGCTACCAGTTGCTTGGCCTTCTCGGCGTTGGCCATCAGAACCTTGATGATGTCCTGCACGGTGACGGCGTCGTGGTCCGGATGCCAGCAGTCGAAATCCGTCACCATAGCGACGGTGGCGTAGCAAATCTCCGCCTCGCGCGCGAGCTTGGCCTCCGGCAGGTTGGTCATGCCGATCACCGAATAACCGAGGTTCTTGTAAGTGAGGCTCTCGGCGAGCGAGGAGAATTGCGGACCCTCGATACAAACATAGGTGCCGTCGCGCACGACGGTGAGGCCTTCGGCCATCGCCGCCTCGGCGAGATGGATGCGCAGCCGCGGCGACACCGGATGCGCCATCGAGACATGCGCCACGCAGCCGGTGCCGAAAAACGAATTCGCCCGGGCATGGGTGCGGTCGACGAACTGATCGACCAGAACGAAAGTGCCCGGCGGCAAATCCTCCTTGAACGAGCCGCAGGC
>JBARKH010000034.1:0-4292 GCA_049801295.1 Allostellaceae bacterium
CATGCTCGGATCGCTGCATCCGACGCGTAAATGATGGAGTTCTCGATGAGAAACCACATCTCCTACACAGTTCTTGGCGCGGCGCTGGTCGCCGGGGCATCGGCCGCGAACGCCCAAACGGTGATCGCGCGCGAGATCGCCGATCGGCCAGTGGAAACCATCATCAGCCAGCAACCGGGCTCTACGCTCGTTGCGCAGGAGCCGGTGGTCACGGTGCCCGGGACGGTCGTGACCGAGCCCGTGGCAACCGCTCCCGTTGAAACAGTCGAGACGGTGCGGACCGTGCGCTCCACGGCCATTTCTCCGAGGCACAGAATCGTCAGCCGCCATGTGATTCGCAGCCGGGCCGCAAATCGCGTGACGACAACGCGGACCACCGTGACCGAACGCGTCGTGCCAGCGCCAGCCATGGTGGCTCCTCCGGCGGTCGAGGCGGTCGCGCCGCCGACTTACACCGCCTTTGTGCAGGGACCGCCTGTGGCGCCAGCACCGGCGTATCCGGAGCGACTCTATGACGTCGTAACGCCTGCCCCGGTGGTTTTGCCGCCCGCCGCCGCCGAGGGGGGCGCCATGTTCGGAGCCGGAACCGCGGTTCCAACCTACCGTTATGTCTACGAGCCCGATCGCATTCTGGTGATCGATCCGTACACCAACATCGCGGTGCAAGCGATTCCGCGGTAGGCGCGCCGGCCGACGGCGGTTTACGAACCAGACAGGCGCGCCGCCGCAAAAGGGCGGCGCGTGTGTCATGAGGGATGGAGGGAGCCATGAAAAATTATCCCGCTCATCGGTTGACGGCGATCGCCCTCGTCTGCGCGGCTATCGTCCTTCTTTGGACGGGCGTCGACGTCGCCAGCGCCCAAGCCGGCGGCATCCATGAAGTGGCGAACCCGAACGGCGTCGAGCCAAAGCTCGAACTGACCGCCGCGCAGCGGAGCGCGATCTACCAAGCCGTCTCCCAGGACAAGGGCAAAGTGGCGCCGAGCCGGTTTCCGACCACTGTCGGGGGCGAGGTGCCGCCGATGATCGAGCTCTACCTGCTGCCCGACGACATCGTGGCCAATAATCCGGTGACCAAGCTCTACAAGTTCACCCGGGTGGAGGATCGGGTCGTGCTCGTCGACCCGACCAACATGCGCGTGGTCGCCGTGATCGGGCCGTAGCGCGAACGAGCGAGACGGCGGTGAAGTCTTGATACACGCCCGGCATACGGGACCGGCCTTGGCGCCCGAGCCCAACTTGTGCTGGGGTGGCGGCGCTACGGCGCCGCGTTCTTCGCCGCGGCCGCAACCGCCTGCGGCAGCACGTCGAGATAGGGGCCCATGAAGAACGCCTCGCCGCTGCCGTCGCCGTAATAGCGATCGTACGCCGCGATCATCGCGCGGACCGGCGTCCGGCAGGCCGGCACGGAGTCGACGATCAGGTCGCCGAGATCGGGCGCCGGTTGTTTGCCGTAGCGCGGATCGGCGATGACGGCACGCACGATGCAATCGGTCGCCGAGCGCACCAGCGGTATCGTCGCCACCGCCTCTTCCTGTGCCGATCGGTTCGAATTGCTCAGCGGATCGGCGGCCACCGCGACGATGAGCGCCGTGCCGAAAAGTGGCGCAAGCAGCATGCGATTTTCCCCTCACCCGGCGGCGCAGCCATAACGGGGAGAATCGGCAGCGGTCAACACCTCTTTGCCGCGAGGGCGAAAAGCTGCTTGCTGCTTCCGCGGCGACCGGGTGTTATAACAACCGCAGCAGGGGCACGGAGAACACGAACATGATTCTACCCGCGGCGCTGGCGCTTGGCGCGCAGCTCATGATGCCCGCTGCCGACGGCGTTCCTCAGCTCAACGTCGAGCAGGTCTGCGAGGGTATCGCCCAGCAGGGCGGCGTGACGTTCCATGATCCCGCCATCGCCCAGGAGAAGAAGAACTGCCTGGAAAGCGAGCAGGCCACTCGCGACGAGCTCGTCAAGCAATGGTCGAGTTTTAACGCGGCCGATAAGATATCTTGTGTGAACGAATCGAGGATGGGTGGGGAGTCCAGCTATACAGAGTTGCTGACGTGCCTGGAAATGGCGCGCGACGTCAGAGCCATGCGCAACGAGCAGCAGCAACAGGGCGCGCCGAGCGGCGCCAAGCCGGCGCGGTAACCGACTTTCCCCGCGGCCCTGAGATCGGCCGAGATGCCGACCTAATACCCGAGGAGAATTTCGCTGACCGTCGGGTTGACCGCGCGCAGTGCCGGATCGGACGAGCTGTATTCATGGTCGGCCGGCAATGCCGTCACGGCATCGGCCGGGGCTTTCGGGTCGGCCTGCAGGCTGACGCCGGATTTGCAGCCGCCGGCAAGCGTGGCCAGCGCGCCGCCATCCCAATCGCTGACGGTCGCGGCATTCGCTTTATCTTTGTTAAAGCCTTTGAGCTTGAACGGCTTGTGATTGAGCTTTTCCAGCTCCGCCAGCGTCAGTCCGAGCCGCATGCCGCCCGGTGCGCCCCAGGTCGATTGGCCATTGATCAGGATGAGATAGATGCCGCTGCGGTTCGTCGAATTGGACCACCAAATTTCGAGGCGGCGCTTGGGGTCTTTGGGGAACAGGACCGAGGCCCCCACCTTGGTGCCGTTGACGTCGATATCGCTGAAGGTGACGTTTCTCGAGTCGAAGGCCATGGCGAGCTTCAGATTGCCCGAGTCTTTGGCGAACGGACCGCTGCAGGCGACGTCGCGGAAGATCGCGGGCCGGGGTCGTTTCCTGGCTTCGTGAGGCGCGGCTGGCGCGTCGTTTACGGCATGCTTGGCCGCGTGCGCGCGACCGGGGGCGCTCGGCGTCGGGACCGCGGCCGGCATTGGCTGAGTCACCTGCGACGGTGCGAGCTGATCATTGGCATCGAGGCTTGGATCGTACTGCAGCGCCGGAGCTGGTCTCGTCTGCGGTTGTTGCGCCCATGTCGAGCCGGCCATTCCCAGGGCGAGGCCGGCTATCAACACTGCCTCGATCAATCGACGGTGCATTCTAAGCGCCTCCCGTGGCGCGCGCGATGACACAACATAGCATAAGCGGGCGGTGGCGCGGAACTCGCCATGCAGCTTGGCGTTTGATTGTAGACGTGACGGAATCTCGATAGGCGGCGATCTGATGCGATCGCCCGGCGTAATACCCTGGCCAACTACTTCAGGCTAGGCGATCGTTATTTGGTGGAGCCAGGGGGAGTCGAACCCCCGACCTCTTGAATGCCATTCAAGCGCTCTCCCAACTGAGCTATGGCCCCTCCAGACGACTGACTACAAAGGACGCACGACGGACGGCAGATGGTGCACTGGGTACTGTCTTGATATCCGTCGTCCGTCCTCCGTCATCCGCCTACCTTTCCTCCTCGTCTTCGATGTCGCCGCCGATGATGTCGGTGACATCGGCGTCCTCTTCCTCCTGCTCCTCGATGAGGGCGGCATCGTCCAGGCTCTCGTCGATCTCGACATCTTCTTCGATGTCGGGCTCGGTGGTTTCGACCGCCTTCTTGCCGCCCTGCGCCTCGGCGTCGGCATCTTCCAGCGAGACGAATTCGGCTTCCATCGGTTCCGGCACGGCGATTTCTTCCGCCGGGACGGGAGCGCGTGCAGCCGCCGGCTGCTGCTCGGGTCGCGCCCGCGAGATCGGCGTTTCCACCGGCACGACTTTGCCGGTATACGGCGAGATCACGGGATCCTTGTTGAGGTCGTAAAACTTGCGCCCGGTGTCGGGGCAGATGCGCTTGGTGCCAAGTTCCGCTTTCGCCACGGCCGAAATCCTTCAATTTGGGAGCTTCACTTGGCTAGTCGTGGTGCGCCTGTCAATAGCGGATTGCCGGGCGCCCGTGATAGAGGACGCGGGCTGGATTCTTTCCCTATGCGCGCCGATCCCCCGACTCTCACCGCCCGCCGCCATGGCCCCTTGAAAGGCCGTGTGCGCGTGCCCGGCGATAAATCGATCTCGCATCGGGCCCTGATCATCGGCGCGCTCGCGGTCGGCGAGACGGCGATCAGCGGCTTGCTCGAAGGCGAGGATGTCCTCAATACCGCCAAGGCGTTGCGGGCGCTCGGCGCGCAGGTCGAGCGGCCCGCGGCGGGGGAATGGCGGGTCCGCGGTGTCGGGGTCGGCGGCTTCGCCGAGCCAGCGGCGCCCCTCGATTTCGGCAATTCCGGCACCGGGTGCCGGCTCATGCTCGGGGCGGTAGCCGGCTGCCCCATCACCGCGACCTTCGACGGCGACGCCTCATTGCGCAAGCGCCCGATGCAACGGGTGCTCGACCCGTTGCAACGCATCGG
>JBARKH010000035.1:0-3138 GCA_049801295.1 Allostellaceae bacterium
GGTGAAGACCGAGGCCGGGGAGGTTCCGCTGATCGCGGTCGGCGGCGGCGCATTTCTGGTGCCCGACCGGCTCGTCGGCGTATCAGAGGTGGTCCGGGTGCCACATGGCGATTGCGCCAACGCGGTCGGCGCCGCGATCGCGCAAGTGAGCGGCGAAACGGACCAGGTCTACCGCGAGATGTCCCGCGAGGACGCGATCGCCGCCGCGACGACGCAGGCCGTGGAGCGCGCGGTCGCCGCCGGCGCCGAGCGCACGAGCCTGGAAACAGTCGACGTCGAGGACATGCCGCTCGCCTACCTGCCGGGCAACGCGCTGCGGGTCAGGGTGCGGGTGGCGGGGGAGATGCGCGGCCCCGCGCGGTAACCGTCAGAGATCCAGCACCAGTACGTCGCTCTTGGCGCGCGAGCAGCAGATCAGCAGGTGGGTCTGGCGGGCCTTGTCGCCGAGGATCGGGTCGCGGTGATCGGGGTCGCCTTCGAGATAGCGGGTCATGCAGGCGGCGCAATAGCCGAGCTCGCACGAGGTGCGGGTCTCGACGCCGTGGCGGCGCAACACGCTGATGATCGTCTCGCCGGGCGGCACCTCGTATTCGGCGCCGGTTTTGGCGAGCCGCACGCGAAACGGCCGGTCGTCGTCGAAGCGGGCGGGCGGCGCGGCGCCGGGGCCGGAAAAATATTCGTAATGCACGCTGCCGGCCGGCCAGTGCGCCGAAGCAGCGATGGCCGCTTCCATCATGCCTTTCGGACCGCAGCAATAGAGATGCGTTCCCGGCTGCGGGTCAGCCAACAGCGCGGCGATGTCGAGCCCCGTCGCGGGGTCGCCGCCATCGTAGTGGAAGACGACCCTGCCCATCGCGGCCAAGAGGTCGAGTTCGTCGCGGAACGCGGTCTTCTCGGGGAGACGGGTGCAGTAATGGAGGCGGAACTCGGCGCGGCGGCGCCGCAATTCGGCGATCATCGCCATGATCGGAGTGATGCCGATGCCGCCGGCGAGAAAGAGATGGCGCTCGGCCTCCTCGGCGAGCGGGAAATGGTTGCGCGGCAGCGAGACTTCGACGATGTCGCCGACCCGGATCTGGTCATGCAAATGGCGCGAGCCCTCGCCAAGCTTCTCGCGCAACACGGCGATCGAGTAGCGCCGCCGCTCGGCCGGGTCGTTCCACAGGGAATAGTCGCGCCACACCTCTTCGCCGAGCCGCATCCCGATATGCGCGCCGGCGGAAAAGCGCGGCAGGTCGCGGCCGTTCGGATCGACGAGCTCGTAGCCGTTGATGTCCTCTGCCAGATAGGCGATCGAGCGGATGCGCAGCTGCATCTCTCCCTTATCCGCGCGAATCGGATGCGATGCAAACAGCAAAAATCGGGGATTTCAGTTCCCCTTCAGGTCGCGCGCTTCGGGCAGGAAGAGGTCCTGCCAGGCGTTTGGGTGGTGCTTCAGGCGGCCGATCCGGTGCATGAAATCGCTGAGCCGCATGACCCCGGCCGGCGCTGCCTGATAGGCGAAATCCGGGTCGCCGATCATGTCGGTAAGGTCCTCGATCGGGGTGTCCTGCTCCTTGACCATCGCGGCAAAGATCTCGGCGGTCGCGCCGGGGTTGCTCTTGATGAAATCGCCGGCGGCCTGGAGCGCCGACAGGATCGCGGCGCAGAGCGTCGGGTTGGCGGCGCGAAAATGCGTCGTCGTGGCGAGCACCGCGGCGCTGTGCGGGCCGGCGATGTCGAAGGAATCCATGATCCGGTGGATTTTCGGGTCGGCGAGCTCGTCATCGGCAAAGGGGGTGCGCGAGAAATGCGCGTCCACGTCGCCCTTGTCCAAAGCGAGCGCGGCGGCGGCCGCGGCATCGGTGCGGGCCAGCACCAGCGGGTCGAGCTTATTATAGTGCTCGGGGCCCCATTCCTGCGCCGCCGCCAACTCCAGCATCAGCGCCGGCCCGGAAACCTTGAGCTCGGGAACCGCGATGCGGTCGCCGGCGGCGAAGTCGCGGATCGTGTGAATGGCCGGGTTGCGCGTCACCAGCACATAGGGAAGCTGGGCGAGCGCGCCCACCGCGCGCACTTCGTCCGGGCTTCCAGCGGTCGCGTCGGCGGCGAGGAGGAAGGGGACGAGGTCGACCGCGGCTAGATCGCTCTCGCCGGCGAGAAGCGCGGAGATGGCGCCGGTCTTGCCGAGTGCGCTCCACCTCACCGTGACGATGCCGAGTCCCATCGCCTCGGCGGTGCGCTCGATCAGTTGCTCGTGCTCCATCACCAGAAGCGGCAGCGCGGCCAGCTCGAGCGGCCGTAACACCCGCAGCTCGGCGGTCTCGGCGCGGGCGGGCAATGAGCTGATCGCCGCGACAAGCACACTTGCCACCAGACGAGAGAATAGTCTTCCCGGCGAAAGCCGGGATCCACTTACCGACGGATTCGGGCGCGGATTGGTGGGTCCCGGCTTTCGCCGGGACGACAATTTATTCCGTAGGAGCGGTTGCTCTAGCCAGAGGTACCCCATACCCCCTCCGGGCCGCCGGCGGCCAGCTTCGCGTAATAGGCGGCGGGGAGGCCCGCCTTGTCGCGCGCCTCGCGGTTGAAGGGCGGCTTGAGCGCGCCCGTAAAATAGCGCCCGACGCGGTCGTGGAAGGTGGCTTCCGGGTCGAGGCCCTGGTCGCGACACAGCCGGCCGAACCAGTGCACCCCGACCGCGACATGGCCGATCTCGTCCTCATAGATGCGGGCGAGGATCGCGGCGCTCTCCGGGTCGCCGGCGCGTGTCAGGCGCTGCATCATCTCCGGCGTCACATCGAGCCCGCGCGCTTCGAGCACCAAGGGCACGATCGCGAGGCGCGCGATCAGATCGTGCGCGGTCGCGGAAGCGGCCTCCCACAGCCCGTCATGCGCCGGCAGCGCGCCATAGGCGGAGCCGAGCGCGTCGAGGCGGGCCGAGAGCAGTGCGAAATGCTCGGCCTCCTCGGCGGCGACGCCGAGCCAATCCTCGAAGAAGTCGCACGGCAGGCCGCTATAAGCGAACCGCGCCACAAGGTCCCAGGCGAGATCGATCGCGTTGAGCTCGATATGGGCGAGCGCGTGGAGGAGCGCGACCCGCCCCGCGGGCGAACCGAAGTTGCGCCGCCTCGGCATCTCGCGCGGCGGGCGCAACAC
>JBARKH010000036.1:0-3335 GCA_049801295.1 Allostellaceae bacterium
GGCTGCCGAAGCGGCCGCGGCGATTGCCGGGCGGATCGACGCCGCGCTCGCCAAGCTGGCGCAGCTGCTCGAACCGGAAGCGTGAGATGGGCCAGGTCGTCGTCAAGGTCAACGGCCGCGACTTTGCGCTCAGCTGCCCCGACGGGCAGGAGCCGCGCATCCGCCGCCTGGCGCAATATGTCGATTCGAAAATCGGCGAGTTCATCGCCGCGTTGGGCCAGATCGGCGAAGCGCGGCTGGTTCTCCTGGCGGCGCTCGTCATCGCCGACGAATTGTCCGACGCCAACGAGGCGCTGCTCGAGGAGCGCAGCCGGATTCGCTTCGCTGGTGACTCCGAGAGCGAGCCGAGCGAAGCGGCCGCCTCCGGCATTCGCGGCATCGCCGAGCGCATTGAAGCCATTGCGGCGCGCCTCGAAACTTCTTAGGTAGAGAGCGGGTGGAGCTGCGCGGTGCGTTAGGCCGCATGTTACCCCGGGGCCGATACCTACCTCATGGGGGCTGTCCCTGTCGGAGCCGTGGTTCCGGTATATGGCTCCCACCTGCAATGGCGGGCCGCGGAGGTTTAGACGGACGACGGCCGAGGCGGCTCCACCCATTCCTCGTGATCATGGACCTGTGCGCCGCGAGCCCGCACCCTTGTTGAGTGCTAGGAGCCTCTCCTCTTGAACATCCTCCTCTGTGGCGACGTGGTCGGACGATCCGGGCGCGATGCGATCAAGACGCATCTGCCCGCGCTGAAGCGCGACCTCGCGATCGACCTCGCCATCGTCAATGCCGAGAACGCGGCGGCCGGGTTCGGGTTGACCGAGCGCCTCGCCGGCGAACTTTACGATGCCGGCGCCGACATCCTCACCACCGGCAACCACGTCTGGGACCAGCGCGAGCTGATCTCCTACATTCCGCGCGACGGGCGGCTGCTGCGGCCGGCCAATTTCCCGGAGGGGACACCCGGCGCCGGCTGGTGCGTCCATAAGCTCGACGAGCGGCGCAGCGTGCTCGTCGTCAATTTGATGGGGCGCCTCTTCATGGACGCGCTCGATGATCCGTTTGCCCGGCTCCAGGCGATTATCGCCCAATTTCCGCTAGGCCGCGGCGCCGACGCGATCATCGTCGATTTCCACGCTGAGGCGACCAGCGAGAAGATGGCGCTCGGCCATTTCGCCGATGGCCGCGTCTCGGCCGTGCTGGGGACCCACACGCACGTGCCGACCGCCGACGCGCAGATCCTCCCTGGCGGCACCGCGTTCATCAGCGATGCGGGGATGTGCGGCGACTACGATTCGGTCATTGGTATGCAGAAGGAAGCCTCGGTCCGCCGCTTCGTCACCAAGATGCCGGGCGAAAAGCCGAAGGTGGCCGAGGGCGAAGGGTCGCTGTGCGGGGTTTTTATCGCGATCGACGATTCGAGCGGTCTGGCGCGCCATATCGAACCGGTACGCATGGGCGGCCGACTCGCGCCGCACCTGCCGCGACCCTGAGCGCCCTGGGCGATCCCCGGTATCCTCTGGACTCGCCGCAATCCTGCCATATTGGCTTGTTAGCTCGCAGTGACTGGCAGATAGCTGATGGCCATTGCGGGCGCTCCGGCCCGTGCATAGAACCCTCATGATTGGGGCGTCATTCGAGGCACGCGAAGATGTCTGGCCATTCGCAATTCAAAAACATCATGTACCGGAAGGGCGCGCAGGATAAAAAGCGCGGCAAGGTTTTCACCAAGCTCATCCGGGAATTGACCACCGCGTCGCGCCAGGGCCTGCCCGACCCTGCCGCCAACCCGCGGCTGCGCGCCGCGATCCTGGCCGCCCGCCAGGCCAACATGCCAAAGGACACCGTCGAGCGCGCGATCAAGCGCGGCGCCGGCGGCGAGGGGGGCGAAGCCTATGACGAGGTGCGCTACGAGGGTTATGGTCCGGGTGGCATCGCGGTCATCGTCGAGGCGCTGACCGACAATAGGAACCGCACGGCGAGCGAGGTGCGCGCCGCGTTCACCAAAGCGGGCGGAGCGCTCGGCGAAACAAACAGCGTCGGCTTCCTGTTCGATCATGTCGGCGAGATCGCCTATCCGGCCGAAGCGGCGAGCGCCGACGCGATGCTCGACGCCGCGATCGAAGCCGGCGCCGACGACGTGGAGAGCGACGAGGATGGCCATGTAGTGTTCTCCGCGCCGGAGGATTTCAACAGCGTGCGAGACGCGCTTGAACAGCGCTTTGGCCCGGCAAATTCCGCGCGGCTCGCGTGGCGGCCGAAAAGCGCCACGACGATCGACGAGGAGGCTGCGGCCGGCCTCTTCAAGCTCCTCGAAACGCTCGAAGATAGCGACGACGTACAGAACGTTTATGCCAATTTCGACGTTAGCGGCGAAGTGCTGGCGCGATTGAGCGCCTGAGTTGGGGGCGGGGGCGACGACAGCGATGCGGGTCCTCGGGCTTGATCCCGGGCTGCGGCACACCGGTTGGGGGGTAATCGACGTCGCCGGCAATCGGCTCAGCCATGTCGCCGACGGCGTCGTCCACGCCCCGACTGATCTGCCGCTCGCCGAGCGGCTCGTCGCGCTGTTCCGCCAGCTTACCGAGGTGCTCGAACGCTTCTCCCCGGACGAGGCTGCGGTCGAGGAAAGCTTTGTCAACAAGAACGCCTCTTCGACTCTGAAACTTGGCGTCGCCCGCGGCGTAGTTCTCCTGGTCCCGGCCGAGCGCGGGCTCCCGGTCGCGGAATATTCGGCGAATTTGATCAAGAAGACGGTGGTCGGCGCCGGCCACGCCGGCAAGGAGCAGATCCAGTTGATGGTGCGCCGCCTGTTGCCGGGCTCGGCGATCGCCGAGGCGGATGCCGCCGATGCGCTTGCGGTGGCGATCTGCCACGCCCATCACGCCGCGACCCGACGGTTGTGGAGCGCGGCGCAATGATCGCCAGCCTCGCCGGGACCCTCGATTCGGTCGGGCCGGAGGGAGCCGTCATCGATGTCGGCGGGGTCGGCTACCTCGCCTTTTGCTCGTCGCGCACATCGGGCCGCCTGCCGCCGCCTGGCGAGGCGGTGCGGCTGTTGATCGAGACCCATGTCCGCGAGGACCACATTCATCTCTATGGCTTTGTCGATGCCGCCGAGCGCGACTGGTTTCGCCTGTTGACGACGGTGCAGGGCGTCGGCGCGCGGCTTGCTCTCGCGATCCTCTCGGCGGTCGCGCCCGAGGCTCTGGCCCTCACCATCCTCGCCCAGGATAAGGCGATGCTGGCGCGCGCCGATGGCGTCGGCCCACGGCTCGCCACCCGGATCGTCACCGAGTTGCGCGACAAGGTCGGCGGGTTCGCCCTGGCGCCGGCCGCCGCGCCTTCCG
>JBARKH010000037.1:0-4186 GCA_049801295.1 Allostellaceae bacterium
ATCCGCTCGCCGATGCCGCCAACCCAGACCGGGCGGGCAGCGAGGCACGCCGGCGTATCCGCGCCCAGCTTCAACGCGAGCGCCGCCAGGGCCTCGGGACCAAGCGGGCGATGCCACATCCGTTCGAGCGCGCGCAAGGTCGCCGCTGCATCGCTCGACCCGCCGCCGATCCCCGAGGAGGCCGGCAGCCGCTTGTCGAGATGCAGTGCGGCCCCGAAGGGCGCGGCCCACGGCGCTGTCGCTCTGGCCTCCTCGGCGAAGAGCCGAGCCGCCTTCATCACCAGATTATCCTCGCCGAGCCTGGCGATAGCGCCCGCCTCGAGACCGCTCACCGCCAAGGACAGGGCCCCGGCCGGTGCGGCGGTCAGCCAATCGCCGATATCGGCGAATGCAATGAGGCTGTCCAGCAGATGATAGCCATCCGCCCGCCGCCCAACGACATGCAGGTAAAGATTGATTTTGGCCGGCGCGAAGACCCGAAAGCTCGAGGCGCCTGGCACGCCCGCTGGCACGCCCTCCGGTCCGCCTTGCTGCCCGGCTCAGCCGCCGCGCGGCGGTGCGGAGGGTGGCTCGATGCCGCGTTCGAGCTTTGCCTCGATCGGTTTGACCTCGTTCGCCTGCGGGCCGAACTGCAAGGCGCGGCGCCACTGGTAGCGGGCTTCGACCAGCCGGCCGGTCTGCCAGTAAGCGTCGCCCAGATGGTCGTTGATCGTCGGGTCCTCCGGCACCAGTTCGGTCGCCTTTTCGAGGTCTGTGACCGCGCCGGCATAATCCCCGGTGCGGTAATGCGCCCAGCCGAGGCTGTCGACGATATAACCGTCCTGGGGCCGCAGCGCGACTGCCTGCTCGATCATCTTGAGGCCGCGTTCGAGGTTCTCTCCGCGGTCGATCCAGGAATAGCCCAGATAATTGAGCACCATCGGCTGATCGGGTTTCAGCTCGAGCGCGTGCAAGAGATCGGCTTCGGCGCGTGGCCATTGGCCGGAGCGTTCGAGGACGACGCCGCGGTCGTAAAACAGCGTCCAGCGCTCGGGGAGGCCAGCTGCGGCGGCGCGGCGGATCGCTTCGTCGTAAGCGGTGACCGCTTCGGCGAACCGCTTCTCGCTGCGCAAGATGTCGCCGAGCTCGACCTGGGCCCCGATCAGCCGGGGGCTTTCGGCGGTCATCGTCTTGAGCTGGGCGATCGCTTCGTCGCTGCGCTCGAGCGTGTCGAGGTTGACCGCGCTGCGCAGCCGCGCCGACCAGTAGTAGGGCGAGCTGGGCGGAATCTCGGCCAGTACAGCAAGGCTTTGCTCGGGCTTGTGCTGGGCGCTCAGAATGTCGGCCAGCAGCAGCTGCGCGAGCGGGAATTGTGGCCGCACGGTGAGGGCGAAGCGGTCATAGAGCAGCGCCAGATCGATCGTCTCGGCCTGGTCGAGCACGCTGGCCAGATCGAACATCGCCTCGGCCAGGCCATCCGCCGGCGAGCGGATGAGCGGTGGAGGCGTGCCGGACGGCAGCGCCGCGGTCACCGAAAGCGCCAGATCGCTGCTGCTGTTCTGCTGGACGAAGCGCTGGTAAAGGGCTTTCGCCTCGGCGCTGCGGCCATGGCGTTCCTCGAAATTGGTGATCGCCTCGGTCAGCCGCCAGTTGAGCTGTTCGCTCGCCGCGAGGGCCGTGTCGAAATACTGTCGGGCCTTGTCGGGCTTGCCGGCGTAATCGTAGAGCAGGCCTAGCTGAAACACCTTCAAGGGCTGAAACCCGTTGAACTTATCGAGGCCCTGCAGCGCACTATCCGCGCCCGCGAGGTCGCCCGCCGCCTTGCGTGTCCATGCGAGCGCGAAGGGCCCGATGAAACGGTGCACGCCGTCGCTGGGGAGTGCAGCGGCGCGTTTCAGCGCGCCGGCCGTGTCGCCGGCCTTGAGCCGGTCGACCAAGAGGACGAGTTCGGCGATGGCGTCGCCCGGATCGAGCTTCAGCTCCTTCTCGGCCAGCGCGCGGGCGCGGTCGAAACGGCCGACGCCCACTTCCATCAGAAAGCTCCGGCTGATCAGCTCGGGCGCGTCGGGATCGGCTGTGATCGCCTTCTCGTAGCTGCTCGCCGCCGTGGCGAAATCGCGCAATTGCTGGGCATGCCGGCCGACGAGGTAGGCGCCGAAAAGGTGGTCGGCGCCGGCCGATGGCGGGGTTTGTCCAGCCCCGGTTGGCGACGATGCGGGCGATGCGGCCAGCGCCGGCGCGATGCCGAGCGAGGCCGCAGCGAGGATCGCCAGCACCCGCCGCCCGCAGCTCCCCAAGGAGCGTGTCTTCACCAAATCTGCCATCGCTACGATCCGCGCTCCATCATGCTCAATATAACGTTACATGTTCGGGTAGTTGGGGCCGCCCCCACCCTCCGGCACCACCCAGTCGATGTTTTGCTCCGGGTCCTTGATGTCGCAAGTTTTGCAATGGACGCAATTCTGCGCATTGATCTGCAGCCGTGGTCCGCCGGTCGCGGCGTCATCGACGATCTCGTAGACGCCGGCCGGACAATAGCGCTGCTCGGGCGAATCGTAGAGCCGATAATTGATCGCGATCGCTTTCGCCGGATCGCGCAAGCGCAGATGCGACGGCTGGTCCTCCTCGTGGTTGGTGTTCGAGATGAACACCGATGACAGCCGATCGAAGCTGATCTTGCCGTCGGGCTTGGGATAATCGATTGGCGGCACCTGACTCGCCGGGATCAGCCGAGTATAGTCGGGATGGTGGTGCATGGTCCACGGCGCGCGGCCGCGCAGCACATAGGTGTCGAGCGCCGAATAGAGGAGGCCGCCCCATAACCCCAGCCGAAAGCTCGGGCGGATATTGCGCACCCGATAGAGTTCGTCCCAGATCCAGCTGCGTTGCAGCGCCTCGCGCACCCCGGCGCCGCTATCGCCGGCAAGCCGCGCGAACACGGTCTCGGCCGCCACCATTCCGGATTTCATCGCGGTGTGGCTGCCCTTGATCTTCGGCACATTGATGAACCCGGCGGCGCAGCCGATGAGCGCCCCGCCAGGGAAATCGACCTGCGGGATCGACTGGAACCCGCCCTCGTTGAGCGCCCGCGCGCCATAGGAGATGCGCCGCCCGCCGGCGAAAAAATCGCGAATCGCCGGGTGGGTCTTGAAGCGCTGAAACTCCTCGAACGGGCTGAGAAACGGGTTTTTGTAGTCGAGCCCGATGACGAACCCGACCGCGACCTGGTGGTCTTCCAGGTGATAGAGGAACGAGCCGCCGTAGGTGGCGCCGTCGAGCGGCCAGCCGATCGTGTGGACGACGAGGCCGGGCCGGTGATGCTCGGGGGCGACCTCCCACAATTCCTTGACGCCGATCGCATAGGTCTGCGGGTCGCAGCCCTCGCGCAGCCCGAAGCGCTCCGCGAGGGTCTTGGTCAAGGAGCCGCGGCAGCCTTCGGCGAAGAGGGTCTCGCGGGCGATCAGCTCAACCCCCGGGGTGTAGCGCGCGGTGGGCGCCCCGTCCCGGCCGATCCCCATGTCGCCGGTGGCGACGCCGCGCACTCGACCTTCATCGTCGTAAAGCACCTCGGCTGCGGCAAACCCGGGATAGATCTCGACCCCGAGCTCTTCGGCTTGCCCGGCCAGCCAGCGGCATAGATTGCCGAGGCTGATGATGTAATTGCCGTGGTTGTGCATCTGCGGCGGGGTCGGCATTCGCAGCGCATGGTTTTTCGTCAGATAGAGAAAGCGGTCTTCGACGGCCGGGGTGTTGAGCGGCGCTCCGCGCTCGCGCCAATCCGGGAAGAGCTCGTTGAGCGCGCGCGGCTCGAAGACGGCGCCAGAGAGGATATGGGCGCCGACCTCGGAGCCTTTCTCGATAACGCAGACGCCGAGTTCGCTGCCGGCCGCCGCCGCCAGTTGCTTCAGCCGGATCGCCGCGGCGAGCCCGGCAGGCCCCGCGCCGACGATGACGACGTCGTATTCCATCCGCTCGCGCTCGACATCCGCCACTGAGCCACCTCTGTCGCGCCGCATTCCGAATGTTGCGGCCGCGGACTATATGCGAGGCTTCACGGCCGCTCGATGGTAAACTTGACAGATGTCGAGCCCGAATCTGCACCTCGCCGCGGCGCTGGCGCTCTTGGAATGGCAGATCGCGATGGGCGCCGACGATGCACTCGGCGAAATCGCGCCCAACCGGCTGGCGCCGCCGCCGACCACTGCCC
>JBARKH010000038.1:0-3211 GCA_049801295.1 Allostellaceae bacterium
GCACCAGCCGACCCTGCGCGACTGGTTCGGCGTCCTCGCCATGGTCGTCGGCCTCTTCATGGCGATCATGGACGTCCAGATCGTCACCAGCTCCCTGACCCAGATCCAGGGCGGGCTGTCGGCGAGCGCTGACGAGATTGCCTGGGTCCAGACCGCCTATCTGATTGCCGACGTGGTGATGGTTCCGATGTCCGGGATCCTGTCGCGCCTGCTGTCGACGCGATACCTGTTCGTGATCGCAACCCTCGGCTTCACCGCCGCCAGCGCGCTCTGCGCCAGCGCGACCAGCCTCAACCAGATGATCCTCTACCGCGCGATGCAGGGATTTTGCGCCGGCGCCATCACACCGGGTGTCTTTCCGGTTGTCTACACGACGTTCCGCGGGCCGAAGCTCGCGACCTTGATGGTGATCATCTCGGTCATTCTCAACCTGTCCTCGACCCTGGGTCCGACGCTTGGCGGCTTCCTCACCGACACCTTCTCCTGGCATTGGCTGTTCCTGGTCAACATCGTGCCCGGCATCATGGTTGCCATAGTGGTCTGGGTGACGATCGATATCGACAAGCCCGACCGCTCGCTATTGCGCCATTTCGATCTGATCGGGCTGGTCCTGATGGCGACCTTTCTCGGCTGCCTCGAATACGCGCTCGAGGAGGGCCCGCGCTGGGATTGGCTTGATGACACGACAATCCGCGCCGCGGTGGGCATCTCGGCTGTCGCATCGGTATTTTTCTTCTGGCGCGTGTTCAGCTACCACCAGCCGATCGTCGACCTGCGCACCTACGCCAATCGCAATTTCGCGCTCGGCTCGTTCTACACCTTCATCGTCGGCACCGGGATGTACGGCACGACCTATCTGGTGCCGCTGTTTCTCGCGCAGGTGCGCGGCTTCAGCGCGCTGCAGATCGGCGAGACGGTGGTGGTCGCGGGGCTGGCGCAAATGGCAATGTCGCCGTTCAGCGCCTACATCGCGCGCAATCTCGATCTGCGCATTATGCTGGCGATCGGCCTGAGCGTCTTTGCCTTCTCGATGTACCTGACGGCCAGCTTGACCAATCAGGCGGGCTTTGTGGAGCTGTTCGTGCCGCAGGCGGTGCGCGGCTTCGCGCTGATGTTCTGCTACCTGCCGGCCAATCTGATCGCGCTGAGCACGGTCCCGCAGGACAAGCTCAAGAACGCCGCCGGGCTCTACAACCTGACCCGCGAACTCGGCGGCGCGATCGTGCTGGCGACGATCGGCACGATCATGAACGACCGCCTGCATTTCCACTGGAACCGGCTGATCGAGAACATCAACCCGGCGCGCCCCGCAGTGCAGCAGTTTCTCGAGACGCAGACCGACCGGTTCGGTTTGTTGATCCCCGGCGACCCGAGCCACGCCGCCGTCGGTCTCCTCGCCAAGCTGGTGCAGCGCGAGGCCCTGGTGCTTACCTACAACGACGTCCTGATGCTGATGGGCGGCCTCTTCGTCGCCGCCCTCATGCTGATGCCGCTGGTGCGCCGCCAGCGCTCGCTGATGGCGCGCTAACCTGAGCCTTTCCCGGCAATAGTGGCAGCCGCGCGCCGATCTTGTTAAAAGAAGTCCGAGGCAGCGCTGTCGGCGGCTGCCCAATCGGGAGAACAGCGGTGCGGGTCGCGACGGTCGAGCGCAACACCAAAGAGACGCAGATAAAGGGCCGGGTCGATCTCGACGGCAGTGGCGTGTCCCAGATCGCGACCGGCATCGGCTTTCTCGACCATATGCTCGACCAGCTCGCCAAGCACAGCCTCATCGACATCACGCTCAAAGCCAAGGGCGATCTCCACATCGATTTTCACCATACAACCGAGGATACCGGCTATGTCGTCGGAGAGGCGGTGTCGAAAGCGCTGGGCGACCGAGCCGGGATCCAGCGCTATGGCCATGCCGTCATCCCGTTCGACGAGACCTTGACCCAGGTGAGCCTCGACGCCTCGAACCGCCCCCACCTCGTCTGGAAAGTCGCCTTCTCGCGCCCCAAGCTCGGCGAGATGGACACCGAATTGTTCAAGGAGTGGTTCCAGGCCTTCGCTCAATCGGCCGGCGTGACGCTGCACGTCGAGAATGTCTACGGCGAGAACAATCACCATATCGTCGAATCCTGCTTCAAGGGGCTGGCGCGCGCCTTGCGGCAGGCGATCGAGATCGACCCGCGCCGCGCCGGCGCGATCCCCTCGACCAAGGGCACCCTCGGCGGCACGTTGAGTTGAAGCTTCGCCCATGACCACCGCGATCATCGATTACGGCTCGGGCAATTTGCGCTCGGCGGCGAAGGCGTTTGAACGCGCCGTCGCGGAGAATGGCCTCAGCGACACGATCCTGGTGACGAGCCGGCCGGAGGAGGTCGCCCAGGCCGAGCGGATCGTGCTGCCGGGGGTGGGCGCCTTCGCCGATTGCCGACGCGGGCTGGCCGCCGTGCCGGGCCTCGAAGCCGCGCTCAACGAGGCAGTGATGGCGCGCGGCCGGCCCTTTCTCGGGATCTGCGTCGGCATGCAGCTCATGGCCGATTGCGGCCGGGAGTTCGAGACCGTCGACGGCCTCGGCTGGGTGCCCGGCGAGGTGGTGGCGATCGAACGCGCCGACCCGTCCCTCAAGATCCCGCACATGGGCTGGAACGAGCTCCTACCCCGCGCCGCGCATCCGGTGCTGGCCGGGCTCTCTGCCGGGACCCACGCCTATTTTGTGCACAGCTATCATTTCCGCCCGGCCGAATTGGCCGATCTGATCGCGGACACCGATTATGGCGGCGCGCTTGCCGCGGTGATCGGGCGTGACAATCTGATCGGAACCCAATTTCATCCGGAAAAAAGCCAGATGGCCGGGCTGCGCCTGATCGCCAATTTCCTGCGATGGCGTCCATGAGCGAGCCGGGCTCGGCCGGGCGGGTTACGGTCGAGCGCCTGACCCAGTATTCCGGCACAGATCTCGATGACATTTGCGAGGCAACTGAAAGCGCGATCGTCGAAGGCGGCGGCTTTGGCTGGCTCAAGGTGCCGGCACGCCAGGTCCTGGAAAATTACTGGAAGGGCGTTCTGCTGATCCCGGAGCGCCGCCTCATCGTCGGCCGGCTCGACGGGGTCATTGCCGGCTCGGTACAGTTGTCGCGAGCGCCGCGCAACAACGAGGCGCAAGCGTTCGCCGGCACCGTCAGCGCCGCCTTTGTCGCGCCCTGGGCGCGGGGCCGCGGCATCG
>JBARKH010000039.1:0-6885 GCA_049801295.1 Allostellaceae bacterium
GCGCCATCCCGACCGCTTTGGCGGCTTCGCCGTCGTGCCGACCGCCGATCCTCGCGCCGCGGCGGACGAATTGGAGCGCGCCGTCACCAAGCTCGGGTTCAAGGGTGCGATGATCAACGGCCTCACCGACCACCGCTTTCACGACGACGAGCGCTTCTGGCCGATCTACGAGCGGGCTCAGGCCTTGGACGTGCCGATCTACATTCACCCGACGCTGCCGCAGCCGGCGATCATCGAGACCTATTACAAGGAATATGTGCAGAAGCATCCGGGGCTGCTGCGCGCCGGTTGGGGCTTCACCGTCGAGACCGCGACCCAGGGCATCCGCTTTGTCCTCTCCGGCGTCTTCGACGCCTATCCCGGCCTCAAGATCATCCTCGGCCACATGGGCGAGGGGCTGCCGTTCTATCTCTGGCGGATCAGCTATGGGCTGCGCGGCAGCATGAGCGAGAAGACCTTCCGCGAGATCTTCTGCGAGCATTTCTGGATCACCACGAGCGGCTTCTTCTCCGACCCGGCCCTCATATGCTGCATGATGGAGATGGGGATCGACCGCATCCTCTTTTCGGTCGACTACCCGTTCATGGAAAACCCGCCCGGCGCTGAGTGGATCAAGACCCTGCCGCTCTCGGCCGAGGACCGCGAGAAACTGCTCAACGGCAACGCCCGGCGGCTACTCAAGTTATAGCCCCAATCGTCATCCCGGCGAAGGCCGGGATCCACGGATCCGCCGCTCGGGAAGCGGATAGGTAGAACCCGGCCTGCGCCGGGATGACAACCGACGGGGAGGAAAGCATGAAGGCCATTTCGATTGTTGCCGGCCTCGGTCTGGTGGTGGCGCTGGCGACGCCGGCGAGCGCGCAACTCTTGACGCACAAAGATCTGTCGCTCTCGACCGCCTTGACGATCGCCACGACCGCGGCTGAAACCTGCAAGGGCCAGGGCAACCGCGTCTCGGTGACCGTGGTCGGCCGCAATGGCGAAATCATCGTCCAGCTGCGCGGTGACGACGCCTCGCCGCACACCATCGAGAACAGCCAGCGCAAGGCCTACACCTCACGCACCTTCCGCATCCCCTCGGGCGAATTCGTCAAGCGCGTCAAGGACAACCCGACGATGGGCCTGGTGCACCTCAGCGGGGTCATCGCCGCCCAGGGCGCGCTGCCGATCAAGGTAGGTGACGAGGTGATCGGCGCCGTCGGCGTTTCCGAATCGCCCGGCGGCGACAAGGACGAGGTCTGCGCCAAGGCCGGCATCGACAAGGCCGCCGATCAGCTGAAGTGAGTGCCGCTCAGCCCGTCTCGTAGCGGATTTCGAGAACCTCGATCTGTTCGATTCCGGTCGGGGTGCGTAGGTCAACCGTGTCGCCCTCATGGGCTTTGATGAGCGCCCGGGCGATCGGCGAAATCCAGCTGACCCGGCCGCGGTCGAGGTCTGCTTCGTCGATGCCGACGATCGTCACGGTCTTCTCCGCGCCATGCTGATTGGCGTAGGTCACGCTCGCGCCGAAGAACACCTGGTCCTTCCGGGTCTGCTGGCGCGGATCGACGACTTCGGCGCTCTCCAGCCGCTTGGTCAGGAAGCGGATGCGGCGGTCGATCTCGCGCAGCCGCTGCTTGCCGTAAAGATAGTCGCCGTTTTCCGAGCGGTCGCCATTGCCCGCCGCCCAGGCGACGATCTCGACCGTCTTCGGGCGCTCCTCGCGCAAGAGGCGGCGCAGCTCCTCCTGCATATGCCGCTGCCCCTCGGGCGTCATGTAGTTCCGGACCCCGGCCGGGATGACCGGCGCCTCGTCGGGCAGCTCAACTTCGTCGTCGGTTTCCTTGACGAAGGCCTTGCTCATCAGACCACCTTTTCCGCGCGCAACGCGGCAATCTCGGCCCGATCATACCCGAGGCTCATCAGGATCTCGTCGGTGTGCTCGCCGAGGAGCGGGGCCGGGCGGCGATAGGTGCCGGGGGTCTCCGACAATTCGATCGGGGTCGGCGCCAGCGGCACGGTTCCATCGAGGCCGGGAAACTCGCGCTCTTCGAGGAGGCGGGCGGCGCGGATATGAGAATCGTCGAGCGCCTGCTGCGGCGAATAGACCTGACCGGCGACGATGCTGGCCTTTTCGAGTTCGGCGAGCGCCTCGGCACAGGTGCGGGTCGCGCACCACTCTCCCATCCGCGCCGAGACGATTTCGCCATGATCGGCGCGCGCCTGGTCGTCGGCAAAGCGCGGGTCGTCGAGCCAATCCTCCGCGCCGATCATCCGGCACCAGCGGCGGAACATCGGCTGGCCGATCACTGTCGCGATGATCCAGCCGTCATTGGTGCGGAATACGTCGCCCGGCGCCGAGTTGAAGCCGCGGTTCCGGATCGCGGTGCGGTCGACCCCCGTCAGCGACTGCTCGATCAAGACCGAGTTGGCGAACGCGATCGCGGTGCGCAGAAGCGCGCCCTCGACCCTTTGGCCGTTTCCCGATTTGCCGCGCTCGTAAAGCGCCGCCAACGTGCCGAACGCCGAGAGGCAGGCGGTCCCGAAATCGACCCACGGCACCTTGCTGGCGATCGGCTGCTCCGGCATGCCCGACAAATAGACCGCACCGCTCATCGTCTGGCCGACGCCGTCGAAGCCGTGCTTGTGGCTCAAGGGTCCGCCGGCGCCAAACCCGGTCACCGTCGTGAGGATGATGTCGGGCTTCGTCTCGCGCAGGCTGTCGAGGTCGAGCGCGAGCGAACGCAACACCGCGGGCGGCAAATTGGCGACGACGACATCGGCCGTCACGACCAGCTTCCGGACGATCTCGCGGCCCCTGGGCGAGGCCGGGTCGAGGGTCATGCCCCGCTTGTTGCGGTTCATCGCCAGGAACATCGCGCCACCGCCCTCTTCCCCGGCCCCGACCGGGATGAAGAAGCGGTCTTCGCCCCCGCCCAACCGCTCGATGCGGATCACCTCGGCGCCGAGATCCCCCAGGAGGGCAGCGCAAAACGGCCCGGCGATATAGCGCCCGAAATCGAGCACGCGAATGCCGTCGAGGACACCGGGCATGCTTCCCTCCTTAGATCAGCGACCAGTCGAACTTGGCGCCTGCGTCGGCGAGCAGCTGTGGTCCGCAGATCGCCGCGACATAGCCGTGCGGTACATGCGAGGTCTCTACACGGTAGCGCTGGCCGAGGATCGGCTCCAGGCCTGGCCGAGCCGCCGCGAGACGCCGCGCGATCAGCCCCCCGACTTCGCGCGAAAACGCGCCAGTCTGCCGCTCGATATAGATGACCCGCAGCGCGCCCGGCCACTGTGGCTCCTGCGCGAAGCGCTCCTCAAGCCACGTGTCGACGGTCTCGATCCCCTGCAATGGGTCGCCGGCGCTCGGGTCGCGCCCGTAGAGCCCGTCGAACACGAAAAGCTCGTCGGGCTTGCGGCGCGCCCCGGCAATGGCGTCGATCGCCGGCATGCCGCCGCCCGAATGCCCCGACAGAATAAAGCGGTCCACGGTCAGGCCGCGGCCGGCTCCGCACTGCTCCACAGCATAATCAACGAGCCGGTCGATCCCGCCGTCGAGCAATCCTGGGAAATCGTACCAGGTGTGGCGGATCCAATTGCCGCGCGGCAAGAGGGCGAGGGTCGGCCGGGTTCGGCCAGACAGGTCGAGGCCGCTCCTCGCCACCTTTTCGGCGAGCGGCATCGTCTCGCCCTGTTGCGAAAACCCATGCAGATGCACGACGACATCGATCGCGTTCGCCGCAACCGGGATTTCGTTCCAGCGCAGGAACAGATCGGGCTGGGTCCCGGCATGGCCGCGCAGCACCGGCGTGTCGCTGAGAAAGGCCTCGCCCGGCAGGATGCTCTCGCCGGAACTGTCGATCGGGAAATCCGGCATTACCGCCAGTCGCCCCATCATGCCGGCGCGAACACATTCTCCTTGGCTGCGACGCCGGGCGCTGGCGCGAGCTCCGGGACGCCGGTGCCGGCGAAGGCGGGGTCGCGCTGCAGGATCGGCAGCACCCGGTCGGCGAAGAGGCGCATGTTGAGCTCGGCCTCCTCGTGCGGCATCGCGCCGAACGAGTATTCGGTGACGAGGTGGTCCATCCCGGTGAGGCGCTGCAACTCGGCGATCTTGTCGAGGCAGTCCTTGGGCGTGCCGACGATCTGGATCGAGACATAGAAATCGGTCGCCTTCTGCCGGGACACCGCGTCCTCGTTAATCTTGGCGTAGGTGCGCGCCATCTTGCCGTAGGTCTCATAACCTTTGACCGTGGCGAGGTGGCCGTCCGAGAAGTGATAGTGGTCGTCGATCGACTGCCATTTCTGGCCGAGATAGCGGAACGCGCGCTCGTGCGCCTCGTCGCGGCTCTCGGCGCAGCAGACGTTGGTGAGGATGATCGGAGGGCGCGGGGTGTGCCCGGCCGCGGTGGCGATCTCGCGGTAGGTGCCGATATCGGCGGCCGCTTTCGCCCATTCGTTCTGCATCACCATAAGCACGCCAAAGCCGAGTTTCGCCATGATCTCGGCCGAGTCGGGGCTGACCGCCGAAGCGTGGAAGCGCCGCTCGGGATGCGAGATCGGCCGCGGCCGGATCGCGGTGCGCGGGATCTGAAAGAACTCACCGTCATGCTCGAAGCTGTCGTGGCTGAGCGCCTTGACGATGATCTGCGCCGCCTCGACAAAGCGCGGCCGCGCTTCCCCCATCGGAATGCGGAACCCTTCATATTCGACGCTCGCGGCGCCCCGCCCGAAACCGAAGAGGCACCGCCCGCCGCACAGGATATCGAGGAGGGCGATCTCCTCGGCGACCCGGACCGGGTCATGCCACGGCAGCACGATGACCGAGGTGCCGAGCGTGATGCGGCGGGTGCGGCCTGCAAAATAGCTCAAGAGCTGATTTGGGGCCGGCGACATCGCATAGCCGGTAAAGTGATGCTCGAGCGCGAACAGTGAATCAAAGCCGAGCGGCTCGGCGAGGTCCCCCATCGCCAGATGCTCGGCCACGACCGAAGCATCCGAGCGGCCGGCCTGACACAGCATGTTGAGCGCGATCCCGACTTTCATGGCGACCCTCCTGTGGGTTGGCCGGTGAACGATCGGCCGATCGCGCGATCGCGTCAACCCGGCGCCCATTCGACGACAGCCCCCGTATGAACTTGACAGCTCGGGCGCCGCGTCTTCGTGATGGCGCGGATTGATCAGGGGGGCGGCCCGTGAAGTTCGGCGATTTCCTCTTTCCCGACAGCCGCGAACCGGCGGAGGATGGCGTGGTGATCGACGAGACGTTGGCCGAGGCGAGGCTGGCGGACGAGCTCGGCATGGATGTCATATGGCTCGCCGAGCATCACTTCGACGGCATCTCGGTTTACGCCGATCCGATCGCTCTCGCCGGCGCGCTTGCCGGCTCATTGCGGCAGGCCGCGATCGGCTTCGCCATCTTACAAACGGCGCTCCACCATCCAATCCGGCTCGCGGAGCAGATGGCGCTCCTCGACAATCTGATGAAAGGCCGGCTCATCGTCGGGCTCGGCCGCGGCAGCTCCTATAACATTTACGACTACCAAGGCTTCGGCATCGATCATCACGAGGCCCAGGCGCGTCTTGATGAAGCCGAGGCGATCATGCTCCGGGCGTGGACGGGGGGCGGGTTCACCCATGACGGCCGGTTCTGGCAGCTCAAGGTTCCGATGCTGCGGCCGCTTCCTTACACAAAGCCTCATCCCGTTGTAATCCGCGGGTCCTCGGGCGATGCCTCGCTCGTCGAACTGGCGCGCCAGGGCACGCCCTTCATGATGAACGTGCAATCGCTCGAAACGACACGGCGCCGGGTCGGTCTTTACCGGGAGACGATGCTCACGGCCGGGTATGACGAGGCGGCGATCGCGGCGAACCTCAAGGCCAGCTGGGTGTGGCGCAACGTCTTCGTCGCGGCGAGCGATGCCGAGGCCGAGCGCATCGGCATCCCCGCTTTCGAGACGATGACCCGCGCCCGTGCCGATATGCGCAACCGGATCTTCGCCGACACGGGCTTGCGCATCGAGGTGCCGCAGAGCGATCTGCCGGGGTCGCGAGCCGCGCGCGGCGATGGGTTGATCCACGGCTCGCCGGCACGGGTTGCGGAGGATTTTGCGGCGCTCGACCAGGGTCATCGCCACGTTTCGGCCGGGACCGATGCCGCACGAGGTCGCCACCGAAAGCCTGCGCCTCTTCATGCGCGAGGTCGCGCCGCGCTTCCACGGCTGAGCGGCCGACCGAAGCTATTTCAACGTCGCAACGATCGCGCGGACCTCATCGGGCGTATGCACACCGCCGAGCGGTGTCCGCGGCACGAGGTACTTGCCCATCGCGAGGCTGCCGACCACGACCGGTTCGAAGCCGATCTCCTTGATCAAGCCCGAGGCCAACGCCAGCGCCTTCTGGTCGTCGCCGGCAATCGGCACCCCGACAGGTTCGCCCGCTCGGTGCGCCAGCGCGGTCAATTGGGCCGCACCGATGGCGTTGAACGCTCGCACGATATGCGCGCCGGGCAGCGCCTTCTGCGTGGCGAGCCCGGCGCCGCCTTCCTCGTTGACCTGTTTGACGAGCTCCTCGCCATCGCGCGGCGCGATCGGGTTGCTGACATCGATGACGAGCGCCTTCGCCGCCAGCGCGCTACCGTACTCCTTGCCGATCTCAGCCACCGCCGTATAGGGCACGACGAGCAGCACCACCTCGCCGAAGGCCACCGCCTCGGCGACCGTGCCGGCTTTCGCCGACGAGCCCAGCCCGGCGACAAAATCCTTGAGCTGCTCGGGGTGGCGCGAAGAAAACATGATCGGGTGGCCGGCCTTGACGAACAAGGCGCCCAGCGCGCCGCCCTCGCGTCCGGCGCCGATCGTGGCGATCTTGAGGGGCTGGGCGCCCGGCGCGGTCTGGGCC
>JBARKH010000040.1:0-4931 GCA_049801295.1 Allostellaceae bacterium
GAGATTCTTGAAGACGACGCTGAACACCACCGACACGCCCGGAGTGACGTCACCGCTGCGGATCCCCGACTGGGTGACGGTGCCGATAAACGCCATGCATTCGTCCTGGTAGATCGCCGACACGCTCGCATAGAGGCTCGCACTGCTCGATTGCGGCGTCGGGACACCATTGATCAGGTTGCTGGAATTGGTCAGGTTTACGGTCTCGCTGCCGGCCAGCGACCAATAGCGCGTGAGTTTGGTCGTCACGTTTACCGTAAGCTGCTCGCGCTTGCCGAGCAGGATGCTCTGGCCGGTCGTCGGGCTGGTGACGACCTGATTTTGCTGCTGCGGCGGTTCGAGCAAGTAGTTGAGCCCGATCCGCAGATTTTGTGGACCGGCTGCCAGCCCGAGCTCCTGAGTTCGGTTGTCCAACGTGCTCTTATCAAAACGAAACCGGTAAATCAGGTCGAGATAGGAGATTGGCGACAGGACGATGCGTCCGACCACATCGGACAGGCGCTGATCGGCACCTGATCCCGGCGGCATGAACGCGTTGCTTTCGGCGCGATAGCTCTGCCCGATCAGCATGCGGTAGTTGCCGCCATCCTTGTTGTAGAGGCCGAGCTTCAGCCCGTAATCGACTCGCTGCCCGGTATCGAGCAGGTCATAGCCCGCCAGCCGGTCCGCTCGGAACAGATCGGAGTCGCGAAATTCGTAGCCCAAGCTGTCTTCGTTCGGGATCCGCCGGTTGTTACCGGTAGAGGGGCCGGCATAGATCCCGGCGATCGGCTCGATAATCGCGGTAGTGTCCTCGCTGCGATGGGCGAGCGGGTAGTTCCAGGTCAGCCCGAGTTGGGGAAAAACGCGCCCGTCGAAATAATTGTAGCTGATGCGTTGCGCCGGTGGCGCACCGTTCACCGGGAAAAAAACGCTTGGCAGATCGGGGTTCGACAGGGGGCTCAAACCGCCGACCGAGTAGCCGTCCCCACGCAGGCTCGCGGAGAATTTGTATTCCCCGCCAATGCCGTCGCGGAAGGTCCGGTCCCATTCGCTGCCGAGCGAGACCCGGCGGGTTTGCGTCCCGACCTCGCGGACGATGTCGAGCATATTGGCGTTGAGCTTCCACACGCCGCCAAACTGATCGGGTTCGCTCAGCCAGGTGCGATTGATGACCGGTAGCACGATCGGCTGGGTCGAATCGCCGAGCCCGGGCAGCAGCGGCTGGAACATGTATGCGTTGACGTCGGTCATGGCACGCGGCTCGAAGCCCTCGAGATAGGCGCGGCTGATCATCGCGTTCAAGAGCGGGTTGCCGAAGCCGAAGCGCATCAGGTAGGTCTGGTCGGACACCCGCTGCAGCGCGAAACCGGTCCGGTAGGTGTCGTCGATGTCCCAGACCCCGGACGTGTTGACGTGGCCGCGCCATTGGCTTCCGGTGTCCGAATTAGCGCCGGACCCCACATTGCTGTAGTTCACGCTGCCGACCGCATCGAGCGTTCCGTTGCCGAAGCGTTGCCGGTATTCGGCGGCGAGGAGCTGGCCGGCGCGGGTGGTGAACCGGGGCGCCAAGGTCAGATCCTTGTCCGGCCCGAGCACTAGGTAATAGGGGATCGCGATGTGGAAGCCGTTGATGTTGGAATTGCCGAAGGTCGGCGTCAGGAAGCCGCTGGCGCGTTTGACCGACGGATCGGGCTCCGAAAGATAGGGCGTATAGAATACCGGCCAACCATCGACCTCGAGGACCGCGTCGCGGAACTCAATGAGCTTCAGCTCCTTGTCATCGCTGATCTCGCGCGCTTTGAGCTGCCATGCCGGAGGGGCCTTCGGATCGTTCTTGCACAGATCGCAGGGCGAATAGACCCCGCGGCGCACTTCGAAGCGATTGCCATTAACGCGCCGCGCGGCATTGGCGGCGAGCCGCGACCGGTCGGCGAGCAGCCTGCGCACGTTCTGTGCGAAGACGTCGTTCATCGAATCGCGCAGTTCCATGAAGTCGGCGAAGACAACTTCCCCGGTCGGCTCCAGGAGGCTCACATGGCCGGAAGCGGTGATTGTGTCGGTGCGCTGGTTGTAGCTGACCGTGTCAGCGAGCAGAACTTCGCCTGCTTGCGAGATTTCGACATGGCCTTTGGCGACAGTGAGCGCCAGCTGATCGTCGTATTCAACTTCGTCGGCCTGAAAGACGACGGGCGCGTTCCTGTCCTGAATTTTGCCCCCGCTGGTTAACTGCGCCAGGCCGGGGGGGGCGGTGAGCGACAGCGCCAAGATCGCGCCGACCACGGCGAGGGCCGTGCGCTCGCGCAGCATCCGGTGTCCAGGTTGGGGGAAACCTGCCATGCGCCGTCTTCAAGCCTAAACGGGGTCGCCAATCGGTGGTATCGCGCGAAGTACCTTGTGCAACTGTACGAAATGGGAAAACCGCAGTGTCATCCGTCCTCGAGGTGAAGCAGCATCGAGGCGCCGAAGATCATGCTTACCCCAGGAGGGGTCCAGGCCGCCAGCAGTACCGGGATCTTGGCTGACAGGCCGAGGGCAAACACGATATCCGACAGGAAGTACAACAGGAAGCCGGCCAGCACGCCGCTAACGATCAGCATCGCGGCACCGCCGCGCCGCTGCATGCGCAAGCTGAATGTCGCGGCGACCAGCACCATCGCACAGAACAGGAAAGGCCGCGCCAGCAGGATGTTGAATTGCAGGCGGTGGCGCTGCGCCGAGAACCCCGACTGCTCAAGGAGTGAGATGTAACCGGGCAACTCCCAGAACGACATCGTCTGCGGCGAAGCAAGGCTTTCCTCGATCTTGCTCGCGGTCAATCGGGTCGGGAGACGCACTTCGCCGAACGGTTCGGGCGGCTCGCCCGGGCGGAACCGCTGGCCATTCTCGATCACCCAGAATCCGCCATCGAGCCTGGCCGCCTGCGCTTCGATTCGCGAGGTGAATTCGGAAAGCCTGTTGAAAAAATATACGCTCACATTGTGTAGCAGCAGGTCAGACGAGGCGACCTTGTCGCCATGAACGAGGATCTGCCCATCGGCGGCATCGCTTTGGCGCAGCCACAGGCCGGCATTGGACAGGCTGAGCGGGTCGGCACCCTGGCGCAGGATGCGATTGTCGAGCTTCTCATAGCTGGCTTCCATCGCCGCGGCGATCGGGTTGAAGAGCGTCACGGCGACGACCCCGACCAAGAGCGCAACCAGGATCGCCGGGGTCAGGAAGCCCCACGCCGAAACCCCGGCGGCGCGGGCGATGACCAGCTCGTTGCTGCGGGTCAGCCGCCAGAAGGCGAGCATCGTGCCGAACAGGATCGCGAAGGGCATTACGTCCTGCGCCGTGTGCGGCAGCTTCAATACCGCCATCTCGAGGAGCGCGCCCCAACTGACCTGCGTCCGCGTACCGCCGCGCCGGATCAGCTCGATGTAGTCGAGCAGAAAGGTCACGCAAACCATCGTGCCGAATACGCCGCAAAACCACATGATGTACTGGCGGGCGATATAGGCGGAGAGGGTCTTTGCCAGGTACACCCGAAACCGCCTCCCGATCGCCGCTGCTTATCGCGTTGCCGGCGCAAGCCGCCAGAAGCCGGTTCTGATCCCGCCGAACAGGAGGATCCCAAACCCCAGCGGCAACGGCAAGAGATTGGTCAAATACGGCAACGCGATCAACGCCGGATGGCGGCTCGCCAGGGTCTTGACGCCCAGATCCAGTGCCTGGAAGACGACGGCAAGCCCGATCGCAAGCAGCACCCGGCCGAGCTGGCCCCGCCGGTTCAGCTCGCCCGGCAACAGACAGGCGAGCGGGATCATCACAAAACTGAAGACCGAGAGCGGCACGATGAGGCGCTGGTGTCCCTCGACGAGAAAACTGTATCGGTTCGACGCGTCCAAATCCGCCGGCGGCCAGAACAGTTCATTCAGATAGCGCTCCTGCGCGTCGCGAAAGCGGACCACCGGAGCGTCGCGCATCATGTCCAGATCAAGCGTGTAGCGGTCGAAGGTCAATACCGAAAGCTTTCCGGTCGCCCGGTCGAAGCGTTGCCGGGAGCCGTTCACCATGATGACGCGCGAGCCCTGCGCACTGTTGGCAAAAGCGCCCTGCTCGGCGAGGATCGTGACCGGCTGCTGCGGGTCGCGATCGTCGTTGATCAGGAGGCCAATGACCTCGCCGCGCTGGTTGCGCCCTGAGATATAGATCGTCAGCTTGTCCGAAATCGTCGTAAACGCGCCTTCCTGTAGGAGGGCCGACACAAAGCGGTTGCGGATCTCGAATTGCAGGTCCCGGAATTCCCGGGTGGAGGCAGGTAGGAAATAGGCCGACAGGCTCATCAGAATGAAGAAGGCGAGCCCGGCGAGAATGAAAACCGGCCGGGCCAGCGCCAGTGGACCGATGCCGGCGGCGCGCATCACGACGAGTTCGCTTTCGGAGGTCAACCGGTTGAAAACAAACAAGACGGCGATGAAGGCGCCGATCGGCAGCACGATGTCGAGGAAGCGCGGCAGGATCAGGAGCGCCAGATACAGAAACAGCTCGATCGACAGCCCGCGGTTGACGATCAGATCGACGAGGCGCAGCGATTGGGCGAGCCACACCGCAGCACTGAGCGCCGCGGTGACAAAAATCATCATGCTCAGGCATTGCCGCAGGATGTAGCGGTCGAGGCTGGTCATCGGCCGCGGATCATAAGGGGGCGGGTACCGCATCACCACAGCTTTCCGGGCGGCGCGCCTTGGGGTAGCGTCTGGCGCGCACGGCGGGATTGACTCGACGTGGCGCTGCGTCTATCGCGCCCGCAGACCGTAAAATCGCTTGCCCGGGGTGGCCTCATGAAGATCAGCTTCGCCGAATTCGCCGTGCCGCAATCGGGTGCCGTCGTCGTCGGCGCCTGGGAGGATCGGGCGTTGACCGCCCCGGCGCGGCACCTCGACGAGGCGACCGGCGGCGCGGTCAGC
>JBARKH010000041.1:0-8831 GCA_049801295.1 Allostellaceae bacterium
CGTCGCCCTCCCGCCGATAAGTCCGGCGGTGCTCCTCCGTCCACATTGCCGTTCACCATCACGGTGAGTCCCGTTACCGTGAATCACGCAATCGGGCGCGACGCAACACCCTTTTGGGTCAGGTTCTTAGGTTGGATTTGCGGCACTTCATCTCATTTTACGCCCACAAGTACTCCTCGCCTCACTAACCCGTCTTATTCACGACGGGGGTAGAGTCCCTTTGTAGGAACGTTGTCACAGAGTTATCTACGCCATTCCTGTACGTAACGATATACTAGAAGGGCTGCAGGTGAGCGCGCACACCGGACAGCTCGACGAACCGATCGATCGAACGCAGCAGGTGATCTGCCCGAACACGCCGTTCAAGCGAAAACTCGTCGAACAGCGGCGCCCGCCCAACCCGAGCTTCCCCCATCATCACGTTCACTCCCGGCCCCCGACGACCAGAGTGAATCAGCGACACCGAACACGCGCAATCCCCAGCTTCTCAACAGAATCCGCCGAGAACGGACCTTCCCACGGCACGAGCGACAGCGCGGACGCGAGTTGGGCCGGCCGGTTCCTCGATCAGACGATCCGGAAATCCGCGTTGGTTAGGGCGAGCCCTGTCGTCAGGGTGGCGAAATCAATCGGGCGCGGCCGGAGCGAAGGCGATCGAGCGGAGCCGGCGGCGTCCGGCCGCCGTCGGGAGCCGCACCCTCACCCTCTATGCGACGGTACGGGATCAACAGCTCCGGATCGATCAACGGCGCGCGTGGGTCCGCGACCTCGAACCCGCGCAATCTCGGAGTTTTCAGCCGAATTGTCGCAATCCCGATCTCGGACCGACGGCTCCCGCAGGGTGGCGCGGGGTATAGTGATCGTTGCCAAACTATGGCCCGCCTGTCTGCCTTTGTAGAGGCGGCTGTGGACCACACTCCGGGCCACGGTCTAACGCAGGATCGGGATGGAGCAGCATGAATGCCGCTGTCGCCCTGCTGGCGCGCTGCTCGGCCTCAGTCGGCCCGGGCATCGCGGCGACCCCCAACAGCAAGCCCACCATCAGGCCTTCCCAAAGCAGTCCGAAATATTGGATCGCCATCTCGGTAGGCTCGCCCGCGCCCAAAAGCCCCCGCAATTGTGCGCGAGCGATGAGTTGGGCGACCGCGCGGCGTGCGCCGTCGCGGCCGACGGAGTCGAGGGTCTGGGCAACCTCCGGCGAGCGCGTCACCTCTGCGATTGCCAAGCGGAACGCCGCGATGACCGTCGGGTCGGAGGTCTCGCGCACGAGGTTCGTCCCGAACGCGGTGAGGGTCGCCGCCAGCATCTGGCGATTGCGCGGCGCGGGCAGATCGGGCAGCCGCTGCACCCGCTCCGCGCGGCTCTTGATGCAGGCGACGAGCACGGCATGCTTGCTGCCGAAATTGGCATAGAGATCCCGCTTGGAGACCTTGGCGCTCGTCGCGATATCCAGCGTGCTGGTGCCGGCGTAACCCTCTTCGCAGAACGCCTTGAACGCGGCGTTGAGGATGCGCTCGTGCACGGGCGCCGCGGTTGGAGCGGGGCTGCTGGGCGCTTTCATTTTCCGGGACGATTCCCCTTGTGCTGGTACCCTACAGTACCGTAGTGTCTCGGTACCATCAAGTACCCGAGGCAACTTTGCGCCGAGGTTTCCATGAATGTCCAGCCGTCTCACTCCGCCAGCGCGGCAATTCCGCTGAGTCCCGTTCCGCCTGGTCAGCCCTCTGTAGCCGATCGCATCGCGACGCCGCGGGCGGCATGGCTGATCGTCGCGCTGCTGTTCCTGTTCATGCTGATCAACTTCGCCGACAAGGCGGTGATCGGGATCGCGGCCGTGCCGATCATGCAGGAGCTGCAGCTCGGCCCGCGCCAGTTCGGGCTGCTCGCATCGAGCTTCTTCCTGCTGTTTTCGCTGTCGGCGGTCGTCACCGGCTTCATCGTCAACCGGGTCGAGACGCGCTGGGCGCTGCTCGTCATGGGCCTCGTCTGGGCGTTGGTCCAGTTCCCGATGCTCGGAAGCGCCGGGTTTGCGACGATCGCGGCCTCCCGGATCGCGCTCGGCGCCGGCGAAGGGCCGGCTTATCCGGTCGCTCTCCATTCGGTCTACAAATGGTTTCCGAATGAATTGCGCAGCTTGCCGACCGCGATCGTCGCGCAGGGCGCCGGCGTCGGGATCATGATAGCGTTGCCGGCGCTCAATTGGGTGATTGTGCGTTATTCCTGGCACTGGGCCTTCGGCGTACTGGGGCTCGTCGGTCTCCTGTGGACGGCGGCATGGCTCGCACTCGGCCGCGAGGGACCGCTGACCGCCTCTGCGCAGTCGGCGGCCGCCGGCAATCGGGTCGCGTATGGTCGACTGCTGAGCAGCCCGACGATCCTCGGCTGCTGGTGCGCCGGTTTCGGCGCCCAGTGGGGGTTGTCCCTGGCCTTGTCATGGCTGGGGGCGTTTCTGATCAACGGGCTTGGCTTGTCGCAGGGCTCGATCGGCCTCCTCGGGGCGCTGCCGGCCGGCGTCGCCGTCGTCGTCGTCATCGGCGGCGGCTACCTGTCGCAGCGGCTACTTGCTGGCGGTGTATCAAGCCGGGTCGCGCGCGGGATATTAGGTGGCGCCTGCGTCGCCATCGGCGGCGCCGCGATAGCGATCATGCCCTACGCGTCGGGCATCCCGGCCAAGATCGCCCTGACGACGATCGGCGTCGCCTTACCATCGGTAATCTACGTAATCGGCCAGACGGTTGTAGCCGAGATCACACCGGTCGCACAGCGCGGCGCGCTCCTGGCGATCGGCACCGCCGTCAGCACGTCGGCCGGGCTGCTGGCTCCCTACGTGATGGGCAGCGTCCTCGAAACGGCGGCGACGCCGCTCGCCGGCTTCAACAAGGGCTTCATGATCTGCGGCATCGTCATGCTGGCCGGCGGCCTCATCGGGACCGCGCTGATCCGTCCCGAGCGCGAGAGGATGCGTTGGGCAAGCACAATGCCGGAGGCCGCAATCGCGGCTGTCTGAAAGAACCGCACCACGTTTTGCCGTGCCCGCACCGGGCGTGTCGCAGTTTTTCTCGCGACCGCGAAGTACCCCGGCGCTGACGAGGTCTGATAGACCGCTCGGCGGCGCCTGCAACTCCTTTGGGTTGAACCCAGCTGCGCTATTTTGGGGCCAGGCGCAAAGTCCGCTCTTGGCGGATTCTGTTGAAGGAATCTGGTTTGAAGCAATCGCTGCGGGGCGGGTCGGGGGTCGCGGCCGCGCCGGTGAGCGCCGGGTCGCCTCAGGTCGCGGCGATCGGCGCCGGCACCGGGATCAGCTTGGCGAGCTTGCGGACGTTTCGGGCTGTGGCGGCGAGGTGGAATTCGTCGCGGCGCACTATCCCTCGGACGCCAATAAGCACCCCGCCAGCTATCATTCTCGGCGGATCGGGCGGGTGAGCGATTTGTTGGTCTGCTGATATCGGCGTCAATCAGTGGATGACGACGACGCGCACCGCGCCGCGGCGCCGGGTGACGGTTGCGGCAACTTCGCCGTCCAAACGGTGGAACAGGACATCTACATCGGCGTCGCCGAGCCGCAAACCGCGGACATGCAGACGTTCGAGAAAATCCGGGAGCCTCGGGCGGTCAAACCGGATCTCGCCGGCGCGATGATCGAAATGCAGCCCGAGGCTGGCCTGGACAAGGGCGAATATGGCCGCGCTCGCCCAGGCCTGCGGCGAACACGCAACCGGATACATGGTGGGCGCGATGTGGCGTTGCGGAAAGCCGCAGAACAGTTCGGGCAGACGCCTCGGCTCCCAGAAGGAGGCAGCATCGAACAGGCCGGTAAAGATGCGCAGCACTGGCTCTTTCAGCTCATAACGTGCAAACCCGAGCGCGATCAGCGCGTTGTCGTGCGGCCACACCGACCCGTTGTGGTAGGAGATCGGGTTGTAGCGCGCCGCGGTCTGCGCCACGGTGCGGATGCCCCAGCCAGAGAAACTGCCGACGCCCATCAACGTGGCAGCTACCCGCTCGGCGCGGTCGGGCGCGGCGATCCCGGTCAGCAACAACTGCCCCGCATTGGAGGCGATGACCCGGCAAGGGCGCTTGTCGCCATCGAGCGCCAACGCATAAGTCGACAGTTCTTCGCACCAGAACGCCGCCTCGAAATTCCGCCGTAACGCCTCGGCTTCGGCCTCGAGCCGGGCAGCAATCGTCTCCTTCTCGAGCGCCCGCGCAAGCGCCGCGGCGTGCCGCTTGCCGGCAAAAACATAGCCCTGCACTTCACACAGCGCGATCGGCCCTTTGGCCAGCTCGCCGTTGGCGTGGAAGATCGCCATGGCCGAATCCTTCCAGCCCTGATTTTGCAGTCCCGTTTCGCTTTGCCGGTAGTATTCGACAAAACCATCCCGGTCGGGATCGCCCGACGTGTCGATCCATCGCAACGCCGCCATGACGCTCGGCCATAGCAGCCGAACCGTGTCGAGATCGCCGGTGCGGACGAAATATTCGCCCATCAGCATGACGAAGAGCGGTGTCGCATCGACACTGCCGTAATACCGGGCGAACGGCACTTCGCCCAACCGGGCCATTTCGCCGTTGCGCATCTCGTGCAGGATCTTGCCCGGTTCGGCATCGCTCGCGGGGTCGGTTTCGCTCGCCTGTGACGCCGCGAGAAACCCCAGCACTCCCTTGGCGATCGCCGGATCCAGCCAGAGCGTCATGAATGCCGTGATAATGCCGTCGCGGCCGAAATAGGTGCTGTACCAGGGGATCCCGGCAAACGGATAGGGGCCGTACCGAGTTTCGGTGTTCAGCATATAAATGTCGGCAACCGAACGCCGGGCGAGCTGGTTGAATACGGCGTTCGAGCCCTCGACGCTGGCGGCCCGACCGCTGGACGTTCTGAGGGCCTGCCTTGCGGTACGCAAGGCTTGGTAGCAACGGGGGACGGTCCAGTCTTGCCGGTCGGCGGGATCGCAGCGGATCCGGAACGCCAGCCGGCACCATTTGCCTGGCCCCAGATCGAGCACGAAAGATGCGCTGTTCTTGTCGATCCGTGCGGGGACCGGTGAGAACGACAACTCGGTGACGCGTTCGACCCGATCGAGACCTTGATATCGCAGCGCCGCCGTATCGGGCGATACGCGTTCCTCCGACGCTTTGCCGCGCCGGGCCCGCTTTTCCCCGCGCACTTCGAACACATCGGCGAAATCGGCGGCAAAACGTATATCGAGCGTGAGCACGTGCCGCCGCAGGTCGAAATTGCGGACCAACAGAAGCTCGTAATACGCGGTCCGCCACACGAATTGCCGGCGGTTCACATAAATCAGCTCGCGCTGCAGCGGGGAGCCGTCCCCGGCGACGGTATCGCCGTTGGCGAGATCGACCGGCAGCATCGAGTTGTCCTCGGCCGGACTCGAGCTCAACAGCAGCGGACGAGCGCCATTGAGTGCCAGCTCAAGTTCCGACAGGTAGCGCGTGTCCTTGTGATACAGCCCGTCGGGACAGCCCACCCCACCGACCATGTCGCCAAATGGGCTCAGCACGGCAAAGGTGTCGTCATGCTTCAAGATGCGGGTTCGCGGCTCGTGAAACGCGCCGGTCGCCTCGACACGAAATTGCGAAGCGGCGTCGCTGCGCTCGTTAACCGCGACCGACATGGCGTGCTCCTGCCGCGCAGCCGCTAGTCGGCCGATTCCCGTAACGCGCTCCCGGTCGCACCGACGAGCCGGAGCGGAGCCGAGTGGCGGGACAACGCCCGCTGATAGAGCGCGAGATAATCGCGCGCCATCCGCTCGGTGGTGAAGCGCTCTTCGAAGCACGCGCGAATTGCCCTGCGGTCGAGCCGCAATGCGAGCGGCACGGCGGCGGCAGCGCCCTCAATATCGTCGACAATGAAACCGGTGACGCCGTCTTCGATGATCTCGGGGACCGAGCCGTGGCCAAACGCGATGACCGGAGTGCCATTCGCCATCGCCTCAATCAGCACGAGGCCAAAGGGCTCGGGCCAGTCGATCGGAAACAACAGCGCCATAGCATTCCCGAGAAATTCCGTCTTGTCGGCCTCGCCGATCTCGCCGATGAAATTGATCGACGGATCGCGCAACAGCGGCACGATCTTGTTCTCGTAGTACTCCTGATCGACCCGGTCGACCTTGGCCGCGATCTTTAACGGCAGCCCCGACCGACGAGCAATTTCGATGGCCCGGTCCGGAGCCTTCTCTGGGCTGATGCGGCCGAGAAAGCCAAGATAGCCGCCGCCGCCATTCCCGAGCTGATGGAGGTTTCGCGGCAGGCCATGCTGCACCGTAGCGCACCAATTCGCCCAGGGTATCGGCGCCTGTTGCGCATCCGAGATCGACACCAGCGGCATCATCTCGTATTCGCGCATCATTACCGGGAGATCGGGCATGTCGAGCCGCCCGTGCAACGTGGTCAATGTCTTTTCCCAGCAATCGGCGAATAGCGGGAAGTGCAGGTAGTCGGTATGAAAGTGGATGATATCGAACTCGTCCGCGCGGCGCCGCAGGCGACCGAGCATGATCAAATGATAGACGAGCGGGTCCGTGCATCGGTCGTCGAGCCGCAACGCCATCTCGCAGCCCGCCTCCAGCGAGGCTGATGTGCGTGAATCGCCGCTGGCGAACAGCGTTACCTCATGCCCGAGCCTCACCAGTTCCTCGGTCACATAGGAAACCACTCGCTCGGTGCCGCCATAAAGCCGAGGAGGGCAACTTTCATAAAGCGGAGCAACCTGCGCGATTCTCATGATTACGACCGGTTCCCTATTGATGAAGATTTCGCATGGCGGTTGCGACGTCCAAGGTCGACGGGCGAAGTGGAATCGCCGGTTGCCTTTCGTTGCGACGATGCCCCCGCGCGACTTGAACTGCTAACGATGGGTGCGATCGTTTTCAGATGTGCACTCCGAGATAACCTGCGACAAAGATTACAACTACCACGACGCCGATCACATAGAAAATACTCATTAGTTTTCTCCAGTTGCGGCGATTGAAGGTTCACGCAATCTTGCGAGGCTACTTGAAGCACCTGTCCCTGCTGCGACAGGGTCCGGCTGCATCATCGCCGCCTTCAAAGCCTCACAGCGCTTAATGCGCCGGCCAGTCGGCGCGAATCTACTGAAACCAACGCAGGTCGAGAGGGCCCCAATTTTTACGGCTTCAGCGCGTCCTTGAGACCGCCGAAAGCGTTTTGGACCTTGCCTGCGATCTTGTCGGACTTGCCGTCAGACTGCAGCTTGGCATCGCCCACCGCTTTGCCGACGGTCTCCTTGATCGAGCCTTTAATTTCTTTCGCTGCTCCCGCAATTCGATCCTTGTTCATGCCAATAACTCCTGCTGAAGGAAATAAATCCCGTTTACCGACGCGACCATACGTGGATGACAGCGCGCGCGGGAGACTCGGAAAGTACCTAAACGCGCATCCCCCGGAAGCTGTCCGGTCGGTGTACTGACCCTCCGGGGCGCCCCGCACCCAGGCCTCGGTGAACCTCGCGACCGCCATCCCAGCCCTCCGTGTCCGCACGGCCGAGGTACGATGCCCCGTAAGAGGCTGATTTATATCGCTTTTCGCACGGATGGGGAACGGCCAGGAGCCACGATTTCGGCATAATCGAGGGGTCGTGTCCGTGCTACCCCGCGGGATACTGCATGCAGCGACCGCCTCTAAGTGCTTGAAATTTGGTGAGCCCGATGGGATTCGAACCCATGACCTACTGATTAAAAGTCAGTTGCTCTACCGGCTGAGCTACAGGCTCATAACAATGAATGCGGCGCCAAGGCTTCCCCTAGCACACTCGATGGACGCTCGCTAGGGTTGCCGGCGGCGATGGGCTTACCTGGAGCCTGGCGTCGGGCTTATGCAGGTTTCGGGGGTCGTGACGCCGGAACTCGGCCGAACGCGGTGACAATACCCGGCCCTGCGCGTAGCATCGCCGCAAGAGCACGGCGGGGGCGACGGATGGCGGCGCAGATCGGAAAAGAGCTTGGCGGCAAAGTTGCGGTCGTGACCGGCGCCAGCAGCGGGATCGGCGCGGCCAGCGCGCGCCTCTTTGCCAAAGCGGGAGCGCGCGTCGTCGTTGGCTATAACAAGGGCGTCGAGCGCGCCAACACCGTCGTCGGCGAATTGGCCGGCACCGGCCATCGCGCGATCCATCTGCCGCTTGAAGACACCGCCCAGATCAAGAGGGTCGCCGCCACGGTGAGGGCAGAGTTCGGCCGCGCCGACATCCTCGTCAATTCCGCCGGGTTTACCCGGATGGTGCCGCACCATGATTTGGACGCGCTCGACGATGATCTGATCGACCAGGTGCTGACCGCCAATGTGCGCGGGCCGTTCGCGACGATCCGGGCCTTTGTCCCGCTGCTCCGCGAACCGGGCGACGGGGTCATCGTCAATATTTCCTCGGGCGCGGCCGTGCACGGCACCGGCAGCTCGATCATCTATGGCGCCTCCAAGGCCGCGCTCAACACGATGAGCATGGCGCTGGCGCGGGTCCTCGGCCCGGAGATCCGCGTCGTCATCGTCGCACCCGGCATGGTCCATACCGGCTTTGTCCCCGGCCGCACCGAAGAGATGATGGCGAAGGCGGCGCTCTCGACCCCACTCAAGCGCGCCGTCGAAGCCGAAGACGTGGCGCTGGCGGTGATCTCCTGCGTTACCCATCTGACCCATACCACCGGCTCGATCATCAGCGTCGACGCCGGGCGGCACCTCTGAGGGGATGATGCCCAACATCCTGCGGCAACGCGACATCATCGACCGGCGGGCGCTCGCCGAGGAGCTGGCGCAGGCGATCGCCGACGCGCCGGCCTCCGCGCTCGACCGCAGCGCGTTGC
>JBARKH010000042.1:0-9012 GCA_049801295.1 Allostellaceae bacterium
AGCTGGAGCTGGGGCGAGGTTGCTGCCGAGGTCGCGGCGTTGGCCGGCGGGCTGGCCTCTCTCGGCTTCGAGCGCGGCGACAAGCTGGCGATCATCGGCGACAACCGCCCGCGGCTCTATTGGGCGATCGCCGCGACGCAGGCGCTGGGCGGGGTGCCGGTCCCGGTCTACCAGGATTCGATCGCCGAAGAGATGGCCTTCGTCCTCGACCACGCCGAGGTGCGTTTCGCCATCGTCGAGGACCAGGAGCAGGTCGACAAGCTGGTCCTCGTCAAGGAGCGCTGTCCGCTGCTCGAGAGCGTCATCTTCTGCGACCCGCGAGGGATGCGCCATTACCCGCAACCCTGGCTCCATGCCTATGACCAGGTGCAGGAGGAGGGGCGGGCGCTCATCCGCGAGCGCCCGGATCTGGTCGCCGCCGAGATCGCCCGGGGCCGCGGCGCCGATACCGCGATCATCCTCTACACCTCGGGCACCACCGGGCGCCCGAAGGGCGTCGTCCTCAGCTTTGACAATCTGATCGCCACCGCCCGCGCCGCCATCGCATTCGAGGGGCTGACGGATGCAGAGGAGGTTCTCGCCTATCTGCCGATGGCCTGGATCGGCGAGCATATTTTCTCGTATGTCCAGGCCTATTGCACCGGGTTCTGCGTGTCGTGCCCGGAATCCGGGGCGACGGCGATGGCCGATCTGCGCGAATTGGGCCCGAGCTATCTCTTCGCGCCTCCGCGGATCTTCGAGAACATTCTGACCCAGGTGATGATCCGCATGGAGGATGCGGGCTGGCTGAAGCGCCGGCTCTTTCATTTTTTCCTCAGCGTCGCCCGGCGCACCGGCCCCGCGCTCCTCGACCATCGGCCGGTCAACTGGCGGGACCGCGCGCTATACCGCCTCGGCGAATTCCTGGTGTATGGCCCGCTCAAGAACACGCTCGGGCTCTCTCGCGTCCGGGTCGCCTACACCGCGGGCGAAGCAATCGGCCCCGACCTCTTCCTGTTCTACCGCTCGCTCGGCATCAATCTGAAGCAGCTCTACGGGATGACCGAGAGTTCGGTGTTCCTGTGCATCCAGAAGGATGGCGCGGCGAGGCCGGACACGGTCGGGGTGCCGATCCCCGGGGTCGAGATCCGCATCGCTGAGGGTGGAGAAGTGTTGTTCCGCAGCCCGGGGGCCTTCCAGGCGTACTACAAGAACCCGGAAGCGACCGCGGAAGCCAAAGCCGCCGACGATTGGGTGCATACGGGGGACGCGGGTTTTTTCGATGCCGACCGGCAGCTGACGATCGTCGATCGCGCGCGCGATGTCGGCCACCTCGAGGGCGGCGCCCTGTTCGCCCCCAAATTCATCGAGAACAAGCTCAAATTCTTTCCCTACATCAAGGAGGCGGTGGCGTTTGGCGATGGGCGCGAGTTTGTCGCGGCCCTCATCAACATCGACCTCGAAGCGGTCGGCAACTGGGCCGAGCGGCGCAACCTCGCCTATGGTTCCTATCAAGAGCTGGCCGCCAACCCGCTCGTTTACGATCTGGTCGCTGGCTGCATCGCCGAGGCTAACCGGGACCTCGCCGCCGAGCCCAGCCTCGCCGCCTCGCAGATCCGCCGGTTCCTCATCCTGCCTAAGGAGCTCGACGCCGATGACGGCGAGTTGACGCGCACCCGGAAGGTGCGCCGCCGCACCATCGCCGAGCGCTACCGGAGCCTTATCGAGGCGCTCTATTCGGACGCGGCAACCGGGCATATCGAGACCGAGGTGACTTTCGAAGATGGCCGCCGGGGGACGATCCGCGCGGAAATCGCCATCCGCGATGCCGCCGCCACGCCGGCGCCGCGCCCGGTGCCGTCGCCCGAGCCGGCGCGCCGCGAGGAAGCTGTCGCCTGATGCCGGATCGGCAGATCGGCGAGACCATTCTCGACGCCGACCAGATCAGCCTTTCCTTTGGCGGCATCCAGGCGCTGAGCGAAGTAAGCCTCGCCATCCGCGAGCACGAGATCCTCGCCATCATCGGGCCCAACGGCGCCGGAAAAACCTCGCTCCTCAACGTTATCAACGGGTTCTATCACCCGCAGCGCGGCACCCTCACCTGGAAGGGGGTGGCCCGTCGCCGCATGCGACCTCATGAAGCCGCCGCCCAGGGCATCGCCCGCACCTTTCAGAACGTCGCCCTCTTCCGCGGCATGACGACCTTGGACAACATCATGACCGGGCGCCTCATGCGGATGCGCCGCAACCTCTTGTGGCAGGCGCTCTACAAGGGGCCGGCCGAGAAGGAGGAGCTCGAGCACCGCGCCTTTGTCGAGCGCATCATCGACTTTCTCGAGATCGAGGCGATCCGCAAGGTGCCGGTCGGCCAGCTCGCCTATGGCCTGCAAAAGCGCGTCGAACTGGCCCGCGCCCTGGCGATGGAGCCGGAGCTATTGCTCCTCGACGAGCCGATGGCCGGGATGAATGTCGAGGAGAAGGAGGACATGTGCCGCTTCATCCTCGATGTGAATGACGAGTTCGGCACGACGATCGCCCTCATCGAGCATGATATGGGTGTCGTCATGGACATCTCCGACCGGGTCGCGGTGTTGGATTACGGCCGCAAGCTCGCTGACGGCCCGCCCGACGAGGTGCGCACCGACCCCGCCGTCATCGCCGCCTATCTCGGGGTCGAGCGGTGAGTGCTCGCTTTATTGTCATCCCGGCGAAGGCCGGGATCCACCGGTCAACCGCTCGGAATGCGGATCGGTGGACCCCGGCCTTCGCCGGGATGACAATTAGGCGTCGCCAATGGAAACGATGACCGCCGTCTTCATCACCCCGTTCGCGACGATGTGGGACAACCCCGAATTCGTCTTGGAGGTGGTGATCGGCGGGCTCCTCTCGGGGGTCATGTACTCGCTCGTCGCGCTTGGGTTCGTGCTGATTTACAAGGCCTCGGGGGTCTTCAATTTTGCCCAGGGCACGATGGTCTTGTTCGCGGCCTTGTGCTTTGTCGGGCTGATCGAGCGCGGCATCCCAACCGCCGGCGCGTTTGTCTTGGCCGCGGCGATCATGGTGCTGCTCGCGATCCTCGTCGAGCGGCTGGTCTTGCGGCGCCTCGTCAATCAGGAGCAGATCATCCTCTTCATGGCGACGATCGGGCTCTCGTTCTTCCTCGACGGCTTCGGCCAGCTGGTCTGGGGCGGCGATGTGCATCCGCTCGATATCGGGATTCCGAAGGCGCCGCTCATTATCGGCGGCGTCCTCGTCAACCAGTTCGACCTCGTCGCCGCGGCGGTGGCGGGCTCGCTCGTCGCCGCACTCGCCCTCTTTTTCCAGAAGACCGCGATTGGCCGCGCGCTTCGCGCCGTCGCCGACGATCACCAGGCGGCGCAATCGATCGGCATTCCGTTGCGCTTCATCTGGGTCATCGTGTGGTCGGTCGCCGGGATCGTCGGGCTCGTCGCCGGCATCATGTGGGGCAGTAATCTCGGCGTGCAGTTCTCGATCTCTCTGGTGGCGCTGAAGGCGCTGCCCGTTCTGATGCTCGGCGGCTTCACTTCGGTGCCGGGTGCGATTGTCGGCGGCCTCATCATCGGGGTCGGCGAGAAGGTCGCCGAAGTCTTCTGGGGACCGGCCTTTGGCGGCGCCATCGAGGACTGGTTCGCCTATGCCCTGGCACTCGTCGTGCTCCTGTTCCGCCCGCAAGGCCTCTTCGGCGAACGCATCATCGAGCGGGTATGAGCCGTGATTTACCGCGAGGTCGGCCAGTTCAAGACCAGCTACGCCGCCGACGAGGCGATCTTTCCGATCCGCCAGGACCGCTGGCTGGCGTTTGCCGCGCTCGGCATCGCCTATCTGGTCATTCCGGCGGTGGGGTCGGAATACTGGCTGATGACGATCATGATCCCGTTCCTCGTCTACGGGCTGGCCGCGCTCGGGCTCAATTTGTTGACCGGGTATGCCGGGCAGGTCTCGCTCGGCACCGGCGGCTTCATGGCCGTGGGCGCCTTCGCGACCTACAAGCTCACGACCTCGTTTCCTGGGATCAACATCGTCCTCATCCTTGTCGCCGCCGGTCTCCTGACCGCGCTCGTCGGCGTTGCTTTCGGGTTCCCGAGCCTGCGGATCAAGGGGTTCTACCTCGCCGTCGCAACGCTCGCCGCGCAGTTCTTCCTCATCTGGGTCTTCAACAAATTCCCATGGTTCTACAATTACAGCGCCTCTGGCGTCATCAGCGCGCCGCCGCGCGCCGTCTTCGGCCAAGTCTACGTCACCGGCGCCGAGGCTGATCCGCGCGCCAAATATCTGTTCGTCCTCACAATCGTCCTCGTGCTCGCGCTCATCGCCAAAAACCTGGTGCGCGGCCGCATCGGGCGCTCGTGGATGGCGATCCGCGATCAGGACATCGCCGCCGAGATCATCGGCATCGATCCGTTGAAAACAAAGCTTCTCGCCTTCGCCGTCAGCTCCTTCTACTGCGGCATCGCCGGCGCGATGTGGGCGTTCATCTATACGAGCGCGGTCGAGGCCGGCGCCTTCGACATCGACCGCTCGTTCCAGATACTCTTCATGATCATCATCGGCGGCCTCGGCAGCATATTGGGCTCGTTTCTCGGCGCCGCCTTCATCGTGCTGTTGCCGATCTTTCTCGATCTCGCGCCGCGTCTGGTCGGCTCCGAGTTGCCGGTCAATCTGGTGACCAATCTGGAATCGATGGTCTTCGGCGCCCTCATCATCTTTTTCCTGATCGTCGAGCCGCGCGGCCTGGCGCGGCTATGGCAGATCGGCAAGGAGAAGTTGCGGCTCTGGCCGTTCCCGCACTGACCTAAGGACGATTGCGCCGGCCCGCCTGCCGGCCTAGTTTGGAACCAGCGAAAGAGGGAGGAAAACATGAGGCTGACGAGGATCTTGGCGATGGCGGCCGCGGTTGCCGCATTCGGCATCGGCCCCGGCGTTGCGTTCGCGCAGAACGAGCAGTTCATCCCGCGCCTCGTCTACCGCACCGGCCCCTATGCGCCCAACGGCATCCCGTTCGCGGACGGCTACGCCGATTACCTCGACATGGTCAACGCCCGCGATGGCGGCGTCGGCGGGGTCAAGATCACCTATGAGGAGTGCGAGACCGCCTACAACAACGACAAGGGCGTCGAGTGCTACGAGCGCTTGAAGAACAAGGGGCCGACCGGGGCAAGCCTCGTCGATCCGCTGTCCACCGGCATCACCTACGCGCTCATCGAGCGCGCCACCGCCGACAAGATCCCGGTCGTCTCGATGGGCTATGGCCGCGCTGACGCCAGCGACGGCGCGGTCTTCCCCTATGTCTTCACGCTGCCGACCACCTACTGGTCGCAGGCCGACGATTTCATCAAGTTTGTCGGCCAGAAGGCGGGCGGTATCGACAAGCTCAAGGGCAAGAAGATCGGCCTGGTATATATCGACATCGCCTACGGCAAGGAGCCGATCCCGACCCTGGAAAAGCTGTCGGAGAAATACGGTTACAGCTTCCTCAAATACCCGGTCTCGGCGCCGGGGATCGAGCAGTCGGCGACCTGGCTGCAGATCCGCCAGCAGAAGCCCGATTGGCTGTTCCTGTGGGGCTGGGGGGTGATGAACTCGACGGCGATCAAGGGCGCCGCCTCGGTCGGCTATCCGATGGACCATTTCCTCGGGGTGTGGTGGTCGGGTTCCGAGCCCGATGTCGTCCCCGCCGGGGCTGCCGCCAAGGGCTACGAATCCGGCACCTTCCACGGCGCCGGCCAGAATTTCGGCGCGATCCAGGACATCCTCAAATTCGTCTACGACAAGAAGGGCGGGCACACCACCAAGGACAAGGTCGGCGAGGTGCTCTACAACCGCGGCGCCATCAACGCGCTCTACGACCTCGAGGCGATCCGCACCGCCCAGGCCAAGTTCGGCAAAAAGCCGCTGAAGGGCGAACAGGTGCAGTGGGGTTACGAGCACCTCAACATCACCCCCGAGCGCATCAAGGCATTGCATGCCGACGGGCTGATGGTGCCGATCCAGCTGTCCTGCGCCGATCATGAGGGCAGCGGCAAGGCGCGCATCCAGCAATGGGACGGCAAGAACTGGAAGTTCGTGTCGGACTGGATCACCCCGGACCGCGCGATGCTGACCGAGATGTACAAGGCATCGGCGGAAGCCTACGCGAAGGAGAAAAACATCACCCCGCGCGACTGCTCCAAGGTGATGTGAGGCGGGGACGATGCGTCCTTCGAGACGCACCCTGCGGGTGCTCCTCAGGATGAGGTAAGATATTGGTTCTATTGAGTAGAAACCTCATCCTGAGGAGCCGGCGAAGCCGGCGTCTCGAAGGACGCTGCGGCCGTAGTTCGAGCTCACAGCGATGAGCGAGGCGGCGGCGCTCCTCCTCGTCAACAACATCGAGGTCATCTACAACCACGTCATCCTCGTGTTGAAGGGCGTCTCGCTCAGCGTCCCGGAGCGCGGCATCGTCGCGCTCCTCGGCGCCAACGGGGCCGGCAAGACGACGAGCCTCAAGGCGATCTCCAACCTGTTGCGCGCCGAGCGGGGCGAAGTGACCAAGGGCTCGATCAGCTTTGATGGCGCGCGGATTGACCGGCTCGATGCCTCCGATGTCGTGCGTCGCGGCCTCATCCAGGTCATGGAGGGGCGGCATTGCTTTGAGCATCTGACAGTCGAGGAAAATTTGTTGACCGGCGCCTATACCCGCCGCGACGGCCGCGCTGCGGTCGCCGCCGAGCTTGAGCGGGTCTACGCCTATTTCCCGCGGTTGAAGACGAGGCGCCGCGCGCTCGCCGGCTACACCTCGGGCGGCGAGCAGCAGATGGTCGCCTTGGGCCGCGCGCTGATGGCGCGCCCGCGCCTCGTCCTCCTCGACGAGCCCTCGCTCGGCCTCGCGCCGCAGCTCGTTGAGGAGATCTTCGAGATCGTCGCGCGGCTCAACGCCGAGACGGGGGTCGGCTTCCTCGTCGCCGAGCAGAACACCAACATCGCGCTGCGCTATGCCGGCTACGGCTACATCCTCGAAAACGGCCGCGTGGTGATGGACGGCGCCGCTGCGGCATTGCGCGAGAACGAGGACGTCAAGGAATTCTACCTCGGCCTCTCCACTTCCGGCCGCAAGAGCTATCGCGACACCAAATTCTACCGCCGCCGCAAGCGCTGGCTGGCGTGAGGCCCACTCACAGATCGGCGAGGCGGATCCAGGTGCCGAGCCCGATCGCTACGAGTGCGCCGAGCGCGATCGCCACACTGCCGGTGCCGAACAACAGGAGCCATAAGACGAAAGCGACAACCGCGCTGAAGATGCCGCCGATCAAGGACGGCATCGATCGTTTGACGTGAGCCGCCGCCATCCCGCTCACTCGGCCGCAGCGAGACGCGAATCCGCGGCGGTGGCCCGCGCCTTTTTCAAATTCTGCTTCCTGAAGCGCGTGTCGTAGCCGTTGAAGACGTGGCCCCAGAGGCCGCGGTCGAGGTCGCTGGTGCCGAACAGCCAATCGGCAATAGGATAGGTCAGGTTCATGTTGGTGCCCATCATGATCGCCTGGTCGTGATGGGCGATGTGATGGCGCCGGATCGTGTTCATCAGCGGGACGTGGCGGATGATCCGGTCGTCCTTGACGTGGCAGCCCCAGTGAAAGAGTTCGTAATTGAGGTACATCCCCGCGGTTGTCGCGACGAGGAGCCACCCAGCATTGGCCGACCACAATAGGCTGAGGACGAGGGCGGCGGCGGCCGACATGCAGATGAACGTGGTCAGCGCATAGGGCGGGAAGAAGGTGATGCGGAAGTCGCGAGTCGTGTCGATCCGCGGTTCCTTATCGGTGAAGAACTGGTGATGCGCCAGCACATGGCGCTTGTAGATGCCCATGAGGCCCTTCACCGGGCGATGCATGATGAAGCGGTGCATCGCCCATTCGAAGATGTTGCTGGCGAGGAACGCGGCCGGCACCACCAGCCATTCGAGCGCGGTCGGCTGATGGACGTTGCGGGCGCAATACAGGATCGTCGCCAGCCCCAGCGCGGCGATCACCGCGACATGCCCGAGCCCGCTATACCAGGGCGAGATGCGGGTGCGGTAATCGGCGCGGAACGCCCTTTGGCGCTCGGTCATCATCGGGATATCCTCCTCAAGTCGCGGACGTTCCCATCGGCGCACGAGTCAACACCGCGACAAGCCCTTTGACAATTCGATTGTGTGGGAGCCGGGCGGTCGTCGTTATTGTGATCCCGGCCTAGGCCGGGATCCATCCGGCCGCCATATGAGCGATGGAAGGCTGGGCCCCGGCCTTCGCCGGGGACCTCGGCTGAATTGGATGAGGCCGACATGAAAATCGCGGTCCTGCAATTCTTCAGCTGGCCCGAGCGGCGCGTCCCCCTCGCCTCGGTCTATGCCCGCGCCCTCGAGCGGATCGAGATCATGGATAAGACCGGCTACGACGCGGTGTGGCTCGCCGAGCATCATTTTTCGAGCTTCAGCGTCTGCCCGTCGGTTCACATGATGGGGATGCTTGCCGCTGCCCGCACGACGCGGCTGCGCATCGGCACCGGCGTCTCCTTGGCGCCGTTCTATCATCCGCTGCGCCTTGCCGAGGAGGTGGCCCTCCTCGACGTCCTCTCCGGCGGGCGGGTCAATTGGGGCGCCGGGCGCGGCTTCGCCCGGGTCGAATTCGAGAATTTCGGGGTGCCGCCGCAGGAAAGCAGCGCGCGCTTTCGCGAAACGGTCGAGATCGTGCTGCGCGCCTGGACCGAGGACAAGCTCAGTTTCGCCGGCACGCATTTCAATTTTCATGATGTCGAGGTGCTGCCCAAACCGCTGCAGCAGCCGCATCCCCCGGTATGGATGGCGGCGACCTCGGAAGCGGCGCTCGAATGGGCCGCGGGGCGCGGCTTCTCGATCTTGATGGACCCGCACGCCTCGCACGTCGAGATCGGCAACAAGCGGCGGTTCTACGGCGAACGGCTAGCGGCGGCCGGGTTTTCGCTCGCCGGCCGCGAGCTGCCGGTGGCCCGGCTGGTGGCGCTCGCCGACACCGGGCC
>JBARKH010000043.1:0-2510 GCA_049801295.1 Allostellaceae bacterium
ACGCTCGAGCGCATCGGGCTCGCCGGCGAGGGCCGCCGGCCGGCCGGCGCGTTGAGCCACGGGCAGAAGCAATGGCTGGAGATCGGCATGCTCTTGATCCACGATCGCCAGCTCTTGCTGCTCGACGAGCCGGTCGCCGGCATGACCGACCGCGAGACCGAGGACACCGCCGCCTTGATCCTCGATCTGGCGCAGGACCGCACGATCATCGTCGTCGAGCACGACATGGCCTTCGTGCGCAGCCTCGGCGCCCGGGTCACCGTGCTGCACGAAGGTTCGGTCCTGGCCGAAGGCTCGGTCGAGCACGTGCAGAACCATCCCCGCGTCATCGAAGTCTATCTCGGCCGCTGACGTTGCCGATGCACGACGCGATCTCATCCCTAATCGTCGCCCCCGCGAAAGCGGGGGTCCAGGGCAAGCGACGCTACCTGTGGCCCCTGGATTCCCGCTTGCGCGGGAACGACGCCTGAGGGGATCGGGCAATGCTCTCTGTCGAGGCGGTCGATCTCTATTACGGCGCCAGCCATACGCTGCGCCAGGTCAGTCTGTCGGCGAAGAAGGGCGAGGTCACCTGCATCCTCGGGCGCAACGGGGTCGGCAAAACCAGCCTCTTGCGCGCGATCTTTGGCCTCAACCCGATCCGCTCCGGCCGCATCCTCTGGGAGGACCGCGACCTCACCCAGCTGCCGCCGCACGAACGCGCCCAGGCCGGCCTCGCGCTCGTGCCGCAGGGCCGCGAGATCTTCCCCCGCCTTTCGGTCATGGAAAACCTCGCGACCGGGTTCGCCACCCTGCCGCGCAGCCTGCGCCATATTCCCGACGAGATCTTCACCCTCTTCCCCGTTCTCAAGGACATGCTCAATCGGCGCGGCGGCGATCTCTCGGGCGGCCAGCAGCAGCAGCTGGCGATCGCCCGCGCGCTGGTCACGCGCCCGCGCCTTCTCATCCTCGACGAGCCGACCGAGGGGATTCAGCCCTCGATCATCAAGGAGATCGGACGCGTCATCGAGCGCCTGGTCGAGCGCGGCGATATGGCGATCCTCCTCGTCGAGCAGTATTTCGAGTTCGCCCGCGATCTCGCCGCCGCCTATGTCGTGATGCAACGGGGCGAAGTCGTGCTGAGCGGCCGCCAGAGTGAGATGGACGAAGCCGCCGCGCGCGCCTACCTCACGGTCTGAAGACCGCCCCCTACCGGACTGCGCCGGGGTTGATGCAGATCAACGAACCAGCCGATCCGGCCGACTATCCTCGCTCTCCCAAGCAATGGAGAAAGCGATGTCGATCGGAGAGGTCGTGGTGCTGGCGCTGATCATCGGCGTTTTTGTGACTTTCGGGGCGACGCTGGGCTGGCTGTCGCACCATGACCACGGCAATCACGCGACCCGCGGATAGTTCCGGGGGCTGGTGTCATGGGGTAGGCTCGGACGCGCCAAGCGCGATCGTCGCAATGGGTGGCCGATGGATGATCCACAGCGGGATGTGATCGCATTCCTGCGCGACCCCGCCTCCTATCCGCCCGACGCCGGCCCGGTCGAGGTCATCGAGACCCATGCTTCGCTCGTCTTTCTCGCCGGCAACCGTGTTTACAAGCTCAAGCGCGCCGTCAAATACCCCTATCTCGATTTTTCCACCCCCGCGCTGCGCGGCGCCGCCTGCATCACCGAGCTCAACCTCAATCGCCGCACCGCCCCGCAACTCTATCTCGAAGTCTGCGCGGTCAACCGCCTGCCGGACGGTGTCATCGTGTGGGGCCGCCGCGATGACTCGGGCGAACCGCTCGATTACGTCGTGGTGATGCGGCGCTTCGATCAAGCCGATCTCCTGGAGAATTTGGCGCAGGCCGGTGGGCTCACACCCGCGCTCAGCTACGCGCTCGTCGCCCATATCGCGGGCTTTCATCAGAAGGCCGAGCCGCGCCTCAACCGGGGCGGTACCGCCGCGATGGCCAAATTGGTCGAGACCAATATCGGCGTGCTTCGCGCCTGCCGCTCCGCCGGCTTCGCCCCGGCGCAGATCGATTCACTAGAGACCCGCCTCCATGGCGAACTGGCGGCCCAGGGCCATCTCCTCGATCAGCGCCGCCAGGCTGGCCGGGTGCGGCTCTGTCACGGCGACCTGCATCTGCGCAATATCTGTCTGGTTGACGGCCGGCCGGTGCTGTTCGATTGCGTCGAGTTCTCCGAGGAGCTGGCCACGATCGACGTGCTCTACGATTTGGCCTTCCTGTTGATGGATCTCGGCCATCGGCACTTTCCTGCTCTCGCCAATCTGGTTCTCAACCGCTATCTCGATCTGACCGCGGACGATGACGGCCTCGCCCTGATGCCGTTGTTCTTGGCGTTGCGGGCGATGATCCGCGCCCATGTCACCGCGACCATGGCCGAGCATGGCTGGGGCTCGGGCGATCCCGCTGCTGCCTTCGCCGAGGCGCGGCGCTATCTCGACGAGGCCGAAGCGGCGCTCTTGCCGCAATCCGCGCGGCTCGTCGCGGTCGGCGGCCTCAGCGGCGC
>JBARKH010000044.1:0-5239 GCA_049801295.1 Allostellaceae bacterium
GGCGAGGCCGGCATCCGGGCCATAAAGCAGCACCGCGCGGATCTCGGGGTCGGGGCGGCGCAGAAAGCCCTCGACCCGCGCGGCGGCAAGTTTCACGGCGTGGTCACCGCGTGCCGGGCGGTTTGGCGGTGGGCTCGGCAGCGCGGCGTTGCAGGAACAAGATCAGCCGGCTCTCGATGTCGCGGCGCAGTTCCTCGACGGCGCGGGTCCGGGCGTCGTCTTCGGCGACGATGTTGGAGTATTCATTGGCAAGGATATCGAACGATTCGGCGACGTGGCTGGTACCTGTAAGCAGCTGGGCGCCGCTTTTGCTGTCGCTGAGGAAGAAACTGGCGATGGCGTCGAGCCTGCCGCGAGTACCGAGACCTTGCGTCTGCACGCCGAGATCCTGCCGCACGGTTTGCAGCGTCGTGCGTAAGAGATAACGCTGCGGGGTCGGCTCGCCGGTCGGGTTCAGCGATTGGCGCAACGCCAGCGCGAGGTTCTGGCCGATCCGCTCCGGGATCGGCGCGACCTTGATCGCGCGAAGCTCCGCATCCGCCGGTCCGGTTTCAAGGTCGGCATAGAGCGGGGTCCAGCCGCAGCCCCCCAGGCTTGACAAGCCGAGCACCAGCGCCATTCCGAAGGCTTGGTTGAGGAAAGTGCGACGCGTCTGCATCAGGCGACGACGCTGACGATGCGGTTGGGCACGACCACCACCTTCTTCGGCGCCTTTCCGTCGAGGAAGCGCACAACCTGCGGCAAGGCGAGCGCCGCCGCCTCGACCGCCGCCGAGGCGGCGTCGCGCGGCAGGTCGATCGTGCCGCGCAGCTTGCCATTGACCTGGACCGCGATCGTCACTGCCTCGTCGCGCGCCAGATCGGGATCGGCCGCCGGCCACGGCGCGTCGGCGATCAGCCCTTGGTGCCCGAGAGTCTGCCACATCTCCTCGGCCAAATGCGGCATCATCGGACCGATCAAGAGGGTCGCCGCTTCGAGGCCTTCGCGCAGCACCGCTCCGGCGCCGGGGTCGCCCGCCGGCATATCCTCCAGCGCGTTGGTCAGCTCGCGGATCCGGGCGACGGCGCGGTTGAAGCGGAATTTGTCGAGATCGTCGGTGACTGCCGCGATCGTCTTGTGGATCTGGCGCCGCACCGCGACCGGCGTCGGGCCAAGGCCGGGCGCCATCGTGCTTCCTGGAGCGGGCAGCGCGGCGGCCGGCTCCGAAACCAGCCGCCACAACCGGTTGACATAGCGCCAGATCCCCTCGATGCCGGTCTCGGTCCATTCGAGGTCGCGTTCGGGGGGGCTGTCGGATAACAAATAGAGGCGCGCGGTGTCTGCCCCGTAGGTGTCGACGATGGCGTCGAGCCCGACCACGTTCTTTTTGGATTTGCTCATTTTTTCGGTTCGGCCGGCGGTGACGGGCCGGCCGGTGGGATCGGCGAGCCGGCCGCTATCGTCGGTCGAGACCTCTTCGGGGAAGAGCCATTCGCCGGTCTCGCTCTGGTAGGTCTGGTGACAGACCATGCCCTGGGTGAAGAGCCCGGCGAAGGGCTCCTCCAGATCGAGATAGCCGCAGCGCTTCAGGGCGCGAGTGAAGAAGCGCGAATAGAGGAGGTGAAGGACCGCGTGCTCGACCCCGCCGATATACTGATCGACGGGCATCCAGTATTCCGCCGCGGCGCGGTCGAAGGCGGTCGGTGCGCGGGCCGAACAGAAGCGCAGGAAGTACCACGACGATTCGAAAAACGTGTCGAAGGTGTCGGTCTCGCGTGTCGCCGGGCGGTGGCATTTCGGGCAGGCGACGTGTTTCCACGTCGGATGGCGGTCGAGCGGATTGCCCGGGCGGTCGAACGTGACATCCTGGGGCAGCTCGACCGGGAGATCTTCCTCCGGTACCGGCACGATCCCGCAACTCTCGCAGTGGATGACCGGGATCGGGCAGCCCCAATAGCGCTGCCGCGAGACGCCCCAGTCGCGCAGGCGGTAGGCGATCGTGCGCTCGCCGCGACCCAACTCTTCAAGCCGCTCGCCAACCGCCCGCTTCGCTGCGGCGACCGGGAGCCCGTTCATGAAGTCGGAGTTGAAGAGGGCGCCATCCTCGACATAGGCTGTCTCGCCAATCGAAAAGCGCGCCGGATCCTCGCCCGACGGCAACACCACCGGAATGACCGGGAGTTCGTATTTGCGGGCGAAGTCGAGGTCGCGCTGGTCGTGCGCCGGGCAGCCGAAAATCGCGCCGGTGCCGTATTCCATCAACACGAAATTGGCGACATAGACCGGGACTTTTCGCGCCGGATCGAGCGGATGGATGGCGTCTAGCCCGGTCGCGTAGCCGCGTTTCTCGGCCGCTTCGATGACCGCTTCGCTGGTCCCGAGCCGGTCGCATTCGATGATGAAATCGCCAAGCTTGGGGTCGGAAGCGGCGAGGCGTTGCGCGAGCGGATGGTGCGGCGAGAGCGCGATGAACGAGGCGCCGTAGAGCGTGTCGGGCCGCGTCGTAAACACCTCGACCGCGTCCGACCGGCCGGCGACCCCAAACATCACCCGGGCGCCTTCCGAGCGGCCGATCCAGTTTTCCTGCATCAACCGCACGCGCTCGGGCCAGCGTTCGAGCGTATCGAGCGCGTCGAGCAACTCTTCATTGAACGCGGTGATGCGCAGGAACCATTGTGCCAGGAGGCGCTTTTCGACAATCGCGCCGGAGCGCCAGCCGCGCCCGTCGATCACCTGCTCGTTCGCCAGCACGGTGTTCTCGACCGGGTCCCAATTGACCCAGGATTCCTTGCGGTAGGCGAGGTGGGCCGCGAGGAAGTCGAGAAACATCTTCTGCTCGTGGCGGTAATATTCGGGATGGCAGGTCGCGATCTCGCGCGACCAGTCATAGGCGAATCCCATGCGCTGCAACTCGCCGCGCATCGCCGCGATGTTCTCGGCCGTCCAGGCTGCCGGATGGGCATTGCCGGCGATTGCGGCATTCTCCGCCGGCAGTCCGAAGGCGTCCCACCCCATCGGGTGGAGGACGTTGAAGCCCTGGGCGCGGCGGTAGCGGGCGACCAGATCGCCCATCGTATAATTGCGGACATGCCCGACATGAAGCTTGCCCGACGGGTATGGGAACATTTCAAGAACATAGTATTTCGGCCGCGCCGCGTCCTCGCGCACCTCGAAACACCGGCGCTCGCGCCACTGGCGCTGCCATTTCGCCTCGGTTTCCCGAAAATTGTAACGCGACATGCCGGTTCCCACAGTGGCGCGCCGTCTCCCGCGGAGTCGACGCCGCCGCTATTTATACATCGTATCGCGGTAACGCTCGGCGTGGATCTGGCGCGCCCGCAACAGAATGGCGTTTTCCAGGCCGGTGACGACATCCCGCGCGACCGGCGTATCGCTCCACTGCCCGGTAGGCGAGCGCACCTGGCGCTTGACCGTCACCCCGATTGAATCGGAACGCAACGCACGTGACAGGACGAAGACGCTGACCTGCAGCTGCTCGTTCGGTTTGCCCGGCGGCGAATACCAGTTCGTCACGTAGAGGCCCGCCAACGGGTCTTCCGAAGCGATCCCGGCGAAGTTCAGGGTGTCCGTGGTGGCCTGCCACAGGATCGGGCTGACCGCATCCCCGGTCCGCGGCCCGAGACGCCGATCCGAATCGCGTTTCGCGAGCCCGAGCACGGTCCATAGCGTGGCGTCGGTTTTATCGTCGTCGCCCCTGCTGGCCGCCGGCGCTGCCGGAATCACGCCGGTCACCGGGTCGGCGGCGGTCTCGACCGGGCGGCCGGAGCCGCATCCCGCGAGGATCAACGAAAGGCTTGCGGCGAACCCGAACAGCAGGCGGTAATAACCAGGTGACATGTCACAACCCTTGGCGCCGCGCTACACCCGGACGGCGCCCCGAAGGCAGCCTTGTGCCAGGAATGGAGCCAACATGGAAGAGGCGCGGCTTGCGGAAGTCATCGGCGCCAATCTGGCCGCCGTTCGCGGCCGAATCGAGGCGGCCGCGCGCGCCGCCGGTCGGGTGGAGGGTGCGGTCACGCTGGTCGCTGTCAGCAAGACGCACCCCGCGGAGGCGGTGTGCGCCGCTCTCAGGGCCGGGCAGCGCATCTTTGGCGAGAACCGGATGCAGGAAGCGCTCGCCAAATTTCCCGGGCTGCGCCGCGAATACCCCGACCTCGTGCTGCACCTGATCGGCCCCTTGCAGACCAACAAGGTCAGGGACGCGGTCGCCCATTGCGATGTGATCGAGACGGTCGACCGGCCGCATCTCGCCGAGGTGCTGGCCCGCGAAATGGCGAGGAGCGGGCGGCGCCTGCCGTGCCTCATCGAGGTCAATATCGGCGAGGAGCCGCAGAAGGCCGGCGTATTGCCGGCCGCCGCCGATGATTTCATCCACGACTGCCGCGACCGGCTCGGGCTGCCGATCGAGGGGCTGATGTGCATCCCGCCGGAGAACGAGGAGCCGGCGCCCTATTTCGCGCTCCTGCGCGAGATCGCGCGGCGCAACGGCCTCCTTAAGCTCAGCATGGGGATGAGCGCCGATTTCGAGACCGCGATTCGCTTCGGCGCAACCCATGTCCGGGTCGGCACCGCGATCTTCGGCGCCCGCCGGGTGATGGGCGAGGCAGCGGCGGGATAAGCGGTCGTGTTACAGCAGATGCCCGCTGCGGGTCGCCTTGGTGCGCAGGTAGCGCTCGTTGTGGCCGTTGGCCGGGAAGGAATGCGGCACGCGCTCGACAATGCGGATGCCGTAGCGCTCGAGGGCGGCGACCTTTTCGGGGTTGTTGGTCAAGAGCCGCACCGTCGTGAACCCCAGCTGACGCAGCATTTCGGCGGCCGGTAGATAGACCCGCTCGTCGACCTCGAAGCCGAGTTGCTCGTTGGCGTCGACCGTGTCGAAGCCCGCATCCTGCAGCTGATAGGCGCGCAGCTTGTTGATGAGGCCGATGCCACGGCCTTCCTGAGCGAGGTAGAGTAACACCCCACCGCCGGTCTTAGTGATCGCCGCGATCGAGCCGCGCAGCTGGTCGCCGCAATCGCAGCGCAGGCTTGCCAGGAGATCGCCGGTGAAGCATTCGGAATGAAGCCGCACCAAAACCGGCGCGGCCGGGTCGGGCTTCCCGATCACGATCGCGAGATGCTCGGTGCCGCCATCGCCCGGGCGAAACGCGATGAGCTCGGCATCCTCCGCTTCGGCGAGCGGGACGCGCGCCTCGGCAACGCGCGTCACGCCGACGGCGGCGGCGCGACGGGTCAGCAC
>JBARKH010000045.1:0-3427 GCA_049801295.1 Allostellaceae bacterium
CGCCTTTTGATTCACCCGTCGGGTCCGCCATCGCCGCCCCGTCAGACCTCGGATAACAGACTGAATCTTATATCAAAATCAGAGGTCCGGCGCTCAAAATCGATGTTCAATCCGGGGAATGCGGGCTAAGTACGTGGTGGCCTTCGAGCAGAGCATCCAACCATTAATAATGATTATATCGTGAGGCAATTCGCGGCATCACGAGGCGCGACAGTAAATTGACGCAGCGTCTGTTTGCTGTTGAATCGGCGCTGCAGCTTATGAGTATGAACCGCAAGTGCGCCGAGCCACGTCGAAGGAGTGCCAGATGCGTACCCTCTATCCCCATCTTCAATCGCACGCGCCGCAGAGTGATTCGATCCGACGCCTCAGGCATTACTACGAATGCGAGTGCGGCAACAAATGGTCGATGGTTTTCGAGATTGGCGACCGCCAACCCCGCACCCGACGATGCTTTCGATGCAAAGCGGAGAGCAGGCCGATGCGGACGTACAAGATCCCAAGTTAGAGCGGCACCCAACCGCACTAACTACGAGACCAGCTGATGCGTATACGCGGCGTCGTAACCCGCAACTCACGGTGGGGGGATGCCCCCGTGCGCGATAAGCACGGGAAGCCAAAGACCGTTGTTGTGACCGAGCGCGACATCGAACGTATCTTTCTACCGCTTGCGCGGTATCGCTACCTCCCCGTCGACTACCTACACGCCTTTGCGGGCGGCAGTCTCGATTACCTTGTCAATCGTCTTGCCCTCCTCGCGAGGAAGCCGAATTGCTATCTCATGCGGCCGGTTCAGCAACGAGCGAACGCCAGCGCGAACAGCCGTCGCCAGATTTATGAATTGTCCGATAAGGCGTTCCGGATATTGCATGAGTGGGGGCTTCCCCTTCAGCGCACACGGACCCCGACTAATTTTGCGCATGAGCTCATGACATCCCAGCTCATGGCCTCGTTCGAGCTCGGCTGTCGCGAGACGGGCCACCGTTTGCTCTTCTGGCACGATATCCTCCAAAGCCAGAGCTTGCCCGAGGAGACCCGCCTCTCAACGAGGCCGCACCTCATTCCCGTAACGGTCACGATTGACGGCACGGTCATACCCACGCACGTCGCTGCCGATGGTGCGCCATTTGGCATAGCGAGGTCCGATGGGGACAAGACAGCCCACTTCTTTTGCCCTGGCGTTGAGGCAGATTGTGGGACCGAACCAATCGCCGCTTCCGATTTCCAGCGCTCGTCGCTGTACAAGAAATTCGTCCTATATCTCGAAATCGATGCTAAACGCATTTACCGCAGCCATTTCGGGTTCCCGAATCTGCTCATCCCCATCGTTACCACAAATGCTTCCCGTCTCACTTCTATGATGAGTCTATTGGAACGCCTTACCTACGGGGCGGGTTCAAGAAACATCCTGTTCAAAACCTTTCCGGCGTTTACCTCATTCGAAGCACCACCCCCGCCCTCCGGGCAGATGCTCACCCAGGACTGGCAGCGCGTCGGTCATCCCCCGTTCAACTTCCTGACATCGTAAAGTGATGAGCACTACACCGCCTAGGCCCCAAACCGCCGCAGAGATCGTGGCAGTGCGGGAGCACTCGATCACCGCGCGCCGGACCCGCGTACATGTCATCGTCTGCCATGACCTCAATGAGCGCGCCCATACGCTCTACGAAATGTTCCGCTTCGCAGACAGAGTATCCCCCGAGGCGCTCGACGCCCTGACCCGCGACCTGGCCGGCGACATTATCAGCGACGCCGATCTGCTCATCGGCGACCTACAGCGCATCAAAGCATTCGCCGAGCGGCAGCTCGCTAAGCTGCCAACACCACTGCGCGAATAGCTGCCCTTCCCTACTGGGGATAACCGGCAAGAGGTGCGACGAGCCGCGGTATCATCCGAGGTGATGACCGACGACCAGCCGCGGCCAGCCGCGACAAGCCCCGACAGCGAGTATTCCCTGTCGATCGAGGACGCCGCCGCGATGTACGAGCGAGCCGGACTCCCCCGGACGCTTCGCACGATCCAGCGCTATTGCGCCAAAAACCACCTCGACAGCCACCGGATCGAAACCGCCTACGGCGAGAAGTACCTGATCACGCCAGCCTCCGTGCTGAAGCACATCGCCTACATCGAGGAGGTGCGACAAGCGACGACAAGTCGCGACGAGCCGCGGCCGGCCGCGACAAGTCGCGACAACGCTCTCCCTACGAAAGAAGAGCCGCGACAACCCCCGACCAGCCGCGACGAGCCGCGACAGGCCGCGGCGAACGACGAGATGACGTCGCGCTATGTCGCGCGCCTAGAGGGCGAGAACGAGTTTCTCCGGGGCCAGGTCACCGTGAAAGACAAACAGATCGGCGAGCTGACGGAGCGCGCCCGCGAGACCAACATCCTGATCGGCGGCTTGCAAAAAATGCTGACGCCACTCCTCGGCCGCCCGGCACCCTCAAAAGCGGAGGATCTGCCGCGCTCGCACATATTCGACAACGCCGAGCCCATCGGACGAACGGCACCGAACGAACCAGGAGACACCGCAGGAGCGGGCTCGCCCACGAGCGCGTAATCAACAGCTTCTCCCCACCGCCCACGCATCTCGCGCACAAGTGCCCCGTATAATGAGCCGATGTCCGAACGAACAATCAGCGGACAGCGATCGGCGAAGAACTCCAAGAACGCCGACAAGCTCTATATCGAAAACAATTTGCTCCGCGTCGCCGGCGCGCTGTTCTGCCACGACCAGAAACGCGCCGCGACCCGCACGGGGGAAATCAAACTCAACCCCGGCATTCCGGAAAAGCGGATCGTCATCCGGCCCGACCCGAAACTTGGACAGCCGGGGCCGCTGGCGCACAAAGTGTTCGTCGCCCTGATCAAAAAACATTCCGACCACGGCCGACCGGTATCGAATGAGATCTCATTCACCCGCAGGGAAATGGGCCGCCTCATCGGGCGAAAGGACTGGGGCGGTAAAGACAGCGAGCAGCTCTCCCGCGCCCTGCACGAGATCCACTACACGTTCATCAAAACGCATTTCAAGAAGACAGGTGCACGGTATGTCGAACACTCGTTCAACATCTTCCCGCAGATCTGGATCGAGCGGCGCGAGTTTGAGAGCGACCCGATCGAAGCGTGCACGGTCATGCTTGCCGACCCGATCATCCAGTCGCTTCAAGAGGACCATTTCGTCTGTCTCAACCATGCGCTGATGCAACAACTCGGCACGATAGGGCAGGCCCTCTACATGCGCCTCTTCTTCCACTTCGCGAACCTCTACACCTCACCCGCACAGCACCTCGCGTTCCAAACCGACATTCCCCGGATTCCTGGCCGGTTGGACGCGATCTTCCGTCCCCAGGGGCTTCGCGACAACGAAATTCGATCGCAGCCGAACCGGTTACCGGCCAAAACGGCGAGATGCTCGGCCTCGCG